>CAYZVR010000282.1:0-4437 GCA_964481715.1 uncultured Acidobacteriota bacterium
TCTACTCCAGCTTGCTTGGCAACTTCGGCAAACGTGCCGTCGCCGTTGTTGTGGTAAAGCAGGTTCTTGCCGCCCGCAAGGCCGCGCGGCCCGCACATGACGGGAATGCCTTTCCACCAGCAATACTGTCCGGAGCCCGCCGCCGGGGTCTGGTTGAGGTCCAGGTCCACGTAGTTCGCGACGAACACGTCGAGATTCCCATCCTTGTCGTAGTCCACAAAACAGCAGCCGGTGTTCCAGCGAGGCCGCGCCGAGCGCTGCAATAGCCCCGCCTTTTCCGTGACCTCGGTGAAGGTGCCGTCCCCGTTGTTGTGATAAAGAACGTTCTCTCCCCAGTAAGTCACAAAAAGATCGTCGAACCCATCGTTGTCATAGTCGCCGACGCACACGCCCTGCCCCCAGCCCGTCCGCGCGAGGCCAGCTTTTTTCGTGACATCCGTAAAAGTCCCGTCGCGATTGTTTCGATACAGGTGATTGGTTGGTTCCTGCCCCTTGGGAAAACTCTCCAGCTTCGATCCGTTCACCTGAAAGATATCGAGCCAGCCGTCGTGATCGTAATCGAAGAAGGCGATGCCGCAACCGGTAGTCTCGATGATCCAGCGCTTGCGCGATTCGTCTCCGAAAACGCAGACGGCGTCGAGCCCGGCCTCGGCGGCGACATTGGTGAACGTAATCCCCAAAGGCGAGCCGGGGACGATCGGCGACGAAAAAGGGTCAGGGTCGGCGGCGCGGAGAAGCTTCGTCGGGAAAATTGAGGAGAGAATAGTCTGAAAGCTGAGAACCAGACCCGTTCGGCCTGCCGAGCGGAGAAACGAACGACGAGATGACTTCCGCGATGAAATAACCATCCCCTCGATTGCGAATGTTCTGCGAGGCCCTGATTCAAGATCCAGGTGCGCATGCGTCGCCGGGCCAGCGCGGCGACGGAAGACGCGCGTAAATGCAAATTATATCATCGGGCAGGCGGCAGCATCCCAGGAAGAAAATGAGTGTAGTTCGTCGTATAATCGTCGCTTCGGATTCCTCAAAACTGAAAGCTTCGGGGAGGTTTGAAATGCGCCGAATGTTCGTCCTCACCTTTGCGAGTCTGCTGATCATTTCAGCGAGCGGGCTCGCCGCACCGGTCAAGACCGAAAACGTCACGTTCAAGAGCGGCGAAGAAACCGTCACGGGCTATCTCGCCCTGCCTGAGGGCCAGGGAGGTCATCCCGCGCTGGTGGTGATTCACGAGTGGTGGGGACTTAACGATTGGGTGAAAGAAGAGACGCGGAAATTCGCCGAGGACGGCTACGTGGCTCTGGCCGTAGATCTTTATCGCGGCAAAGCAGCTGCCGACGCCGGAGAAGCCCATGAACTGATGCGCGGCCTGCCGGAAGACCGCGCCGTACGTGACATGAAAGCGGCGTTTGATTATCTCGCCACGCGGCGCGACGTGGATAAAACCAAAATCGGCTCCGTCGGCTGGTGCATGGGCGGCGGCTATTCACTCGCCCTTAACTTGAACGAGCCGCGCCTTGCGGCGTGCGTCATCAATTACGGACGTTTGGCCACCGACTCGGCGGAAATTCAAAAGATCCATGCGCCGATCCTCGGGAATTTCGGCGCGCTCGACCGCGGCATCACACCGGATGACGTTGGCGCCTTCGAAAAAGCGGTCAAGGCAGTGGGTAAATCTATTGATGTGAAAATTTACGACGGCGCCGGGCATGCCTTCGAAAATCCCAATAACAAGGACGGCTACCGACCGGAAGCCGCTGCCGACGCGTGGAACCGAATGATCAGTTTTTTCAACAAGACGCTGAAGTAGAGTCGTCAGGCAGACCCTGGAGCGGGTTATGGAAGAATTTCGCTGAGCGGGACTGAAAATCCTGGAAGCAATGCAGGCTCGTTAAATGTGTGGCCGTCCTTGGCGCTGCGGACTTCCGGTTCGAGCTTGCCGGGCAAATAGCGGTAGGCTAGGCGCGTGTTGGCGTAGAAAAGCCACACTGCCTTCGATCCGGCGGCGAGGTATTGCGAAACTTTCAAAATCAGGTCATCGGCGCGGTCACTTTTGGAGACGATTTCGATAACCAAGTCCGGGGCCAGCGGCAAGGGAACTTGCTCGAGGTCCACACCTTGCAGGCGCTCGGCGCTGATAAAGGCCACGTCGGGCCGGCGAACGGTTTCGCCCGTGAGCTTAAAATCCATTTCGCTGATTACTTCACCTAAATTCTGGTTCTCGACAAACGCGCTCAGCCGGGCGTTTATGCGGTCGCGCAATTTATTGTGATGGAAGTTCGCGGAAGGCGTCACGATCAGTTCCCACTCGCTCAGTTCGTACCTCGTACCGGCGGGTTCTTCGAGAGCCGCGAATTGTTCGACGGTCAATAGGGTCTTGGTCGTCATGCTCAACTCCGTTAAAATCAGACTACCACAGGCGCGAGGATTTTTCAGCCCGCAACCGCTTTTGCACGCCCTCGTTGGTCTTCGCGGGCATGGATCGAGGTCTGTGGCGAACGCATGATTTCGACGCCTCTAAGCCGGCCGCTCGGAGGGGTAGAACAATTTTCCGTCACGCACCGTCACAACCGGCGCGAGCATCTGCCCGCCGGTTCGCGTCTTGCCGTCAGAATCGGTGAAAGTGAACTGGCCCTCGCGCAACTCGAGCACGCTCACGTCGGCTTCGGCGCCCGGCTTGAGGGTTCCGATTTCCGCGCCGAAGTTGAACACCCGCGCGGAGTTCACGGTCGAGCGCTCGATGACCTCGCGCACACTCAGGCCAAGCGGGAGGAATTTCGAAAGCGTCGTCACAAGGTCATAAACAGGGCCTTCGAGATTGGCGGAATAAAGATCGCTCGAAATCGTGTCCGGCCGGAAACCTTGCGCCAGGCACTTCTCCATCACTTCGAAGGAAAAACTTCCCGCGCCGTGGCCGACGTCGAAAAGCACTCCGCGCGCGCGTGCGTCCGCGACTTCGGGAGTGATTTTCCCCGACTCATCGAGCAAACCGTACGGATGGCTGTTGAAAGAGTGTGTCACCACATCGCCCTTTTTCATCAGCGCCAGAAACTTTCCGAGCGCGGTGAATGACCCGCCGATGTGGATCATCAGCGGGAGCCCCGCGGCGTCTGCGGCCTCGCGCGCGCGCTTCATCCCTTCGTAATCGTTGGGACCCGTATATTTTTCCGAAAAACGAATTTTGAAGCCGACTATCAGGTCGCGGTTTTCGCGCGCAGCCTGCGCGGCGAGTTTCGGGTCGCAATAGCGCAGGTCTTCGAGCTCCCCCATGTTGGGCGTCGAGCCGGCGACCATGCCGATTGAAACCACATGCAGGAGCGCGCGGACGCGCGTCGCGGCGCGCTCAATGATGGATCGGCGAAAAGCCGGAAAGGTGAAAGCTCCCGATGTGCCGGCGTCGACGACCGTCGTCACGCCGCGATGCACACAATAAGGGTCGGGCTCGATGCCGTACGGGCCAACGAAAGGGAAAACGTGGGTATGGAGATCAATCAGCCCCGGCGTCACTACTTTGCCATCGGCCTTGATGACTTCTCGCGCCTGCGCGCTGGGAATATCTTGGGCGACCCGGGCGATTCTTCCTCCCGCGATGGCGACGTCGCGCGCGGCCTCCAGGTCCTGCGAAGGGTCAATGACTTTTCCGCCCTTGATGAGCAAATCGTATTGCTCATCGGAGCTCGCCGTTCGCGCCAGCCCTGCCTCCGCGCGAGACGCCACGCTCTTCGAAGGAGCAGCAGACAAAACCAGCGATGTCCCGAGGCTCTTGAGAAGTTTTCGCCGAGTCATGGTGGGCAAATCCTTTTCAGGTCCCTGCGGCAGCGTCGGATCTCGCATTCAATATCTGCGCCAAGTGGTGCTCCGCATGGCGCACATAATCCTCGGCCAGGAACGCCAGGGTGACGGGTTCTCCTTCACCGATTTTGCAGAGGTGGTTCCACTTTTCTTCGGGGATGTTCGAGATGACGTGGAGCAGGTGGGTGTTGTAGCTTGTCCACAATCGAACCAGGGCGCTCCACGGTTCCGACTGGTACTGTTGCGCTGCGACCCAGTCGTTCTGAGCGTAGCCCGGAAGCGAGAGAGGTGTCGAGAACTGGGCGCGCACGAATCGTTGATGGTTGTTGGCCGCGGAATCGATCAAGTGCCCGAGGATTTGTTTCTTCGACCATTTCCCGGGCGCGTGAGGGTTCGCGCTTTCCGCTTCGGTTATTGCTACAAGTTGATCGGAAATTCGATCGAGCAAACTGCGAAGCCCCTGCGCCGCAATTTTCATTAGCTCATCTCCTCAGGAATGGAAATCTCTCACGGCGCGCCTGCCGCTGCCTCTTCCCGGAACGCCCACCCTGCCTTTAAGAACTCGCGGTTCATCCGCGCGATGTTTTCCAGCTTGATGCCCTTCGGGCACACGGCTTCACACTCTCCATGGTTGGTGCAAGCGCCGAA
>CAYZVR010000283.1:0-4408 GCA_964481715.1 uncultured Acidobacteriota bacterium
AGCGCAAATACCAGTCCTGGTAGGAGCGCAGCTCGTCGAGGCTGTGTTTGCCCGTTGTGTCCACGAGCGCGTACTGGTAGACCCAGCCGATGGAGGTCGCGTCGGGGCCGAGCTCGACCCGAACGCCTTGCGGCAGGCGTGGGGTGATTTTGGAGAGGTATTCCAGCGTGCGCGAGCGCGCCCAGTAAATATCCGTCCCTTCGTCGAAGATGACGTAGACGTACGAATAGCCGAAGTCGGAAAAGCCGCGGATCGCCTTCACGCGCGGTGCGCCCAGCATGGCAGTGGTAATGGGATAGGTGACCTGGTCTTCCATGATGTCCGGGCTGCGGTCCCAGCGCGAATAGATGATGACCTGCGTGTCCGAGAGGTCGGGGATAGCGTCCACGGGAATGTTCTGGAGCGACCACCAGCCGCCCACGAGCGCCGCGGCGACAAAAAGGAAGACTACGAACTTGTTTTTCGCACTGAACTCGATGATGCGATGAATCATGACTTGAAACTCCGTTCCGCGCACTGCGCGCCGCATGACGGTCCGGCACGCCCATTAATGCTGGTGCGATGCAGGGCCCGCTCCTTGTGAGGATGGGGACGACCCGGGCGTGGAAGGCGCCGCAGCGCCCTGGCCCGCCGCCGGCGCACCTTGAGGCATCCCGCCCATTCCCGCCATGGCTTCGCGCAGGTTACTCTCCGAATCGATGAGGAAATTCGCGCGCGTCACAACGCGCTCGCCGGCTTTGAGCCCGCGGGCGATGACCGCATAGTCCGCTGTACGCTCCGCGACTTCAACCTGCCGCGGTTCGAAGGTACCCTGGCCTCGGTCCACGAAAACCACCTGGCGTTGGCCGGAATCGAGTACAGCGTCAACCGGCACGGTGAGGCCACGGCCGAGCGAACGATGAAGCGTCACATTCACAAACATACCGGGATTGAGTTTGAGCTCGGGGTTCGGGACTTCGATGCGGACGGGCAAGGTCCGCGTGTCTTCCATCACGTGGGGCTGTAGGTAGTTTACCTGGCCGCGAATCGCTGCGCCCGGCAGGGCGTCGGTGGTGATGAGGGCTTCCTGCCCGAGGCTGACAAAGGGAAATTCGTTTTCATAAATGTCGGCGAAGACCCACACTACAGAGTGGTCCACGATTTTGTACAGCTCGGTCTCCGGGGTTACGTACTGGTTAGGGAAGGCGTTGCGTTCGAGCACGTGACCCATGACGGGCGAGTAGTAAGTGATTTCGCGCTCGGCCTTGCCCGTCTCTTCCAGTTTGGCTAACTGGTCGGAGGTGAAGTCCCAAAGTTCCAGTCTCTGCCGCGCTGCCTCGACAAGCGATTTGCCGCCTCGCGCGACCTCCGGATACGGGCTGGAGGCGAATTCGTGCTCGGCCCTTAGCGCGATCAGATACTCCTGTTGGGTGGCGACGAGGTCGGGGCTGTAAAACGTAAACAGAGGCTCGCCCTTGCGGACGTGGTCGAAGCGGAAATCCACGAATACTTTTTGAACCCACCCGCTGACCCTCACGTGCACGGTCGAAGTCCGAGTTTCGTCGAGCGCGACGCTTCCCACGGCCCGGATCGTTTTGTCAAGCGTGCGGTACTCGGCCGAGGCGGTCTTTACCCCCATGAGTTGCTGGCGCGAGGGGCTGATTTGGACTGTACCGGGCGGCAGGTTGAGCCCTGCTGTGGCTTCGTCGGCGTACATCGGGACGAGCTTCATGCCGCAGTCGGGCGCGATCCCCGGCTTGTCGGATTTGTACCAAGTGTGCATCGGGTCAAACCAATAGAGGATCTTGCGCTCGCCAGAGGTCTTTGCGGGTGGTATGTCGTGCCCGGCGTGCTCCGACTTCGGACCGGCTTGCTGCCCGGCCGCCCAGGCGCGAATTTCAGGCCACAATGCAGGACTCATCCAGACTCCGATGCCAAAGGCGACGGCGATTGCCAGCAGGATAATTCGGGTGCGTGATACGGATTTCATGGTGCGGCGCTCCTTTACTTGGTCAGCTCCCGACCCACCAGTGGTTCCAGGCGGGCCAGTGCGATTTGGAAATTACTGAGTTCGCGGTAGTAGTTGGCTTCGAAATTGAGCACGTTGATAAAATTGTCGAGCAGGCTGAGAAAGTCCACTTGGCCCGTTTCGTAGGAAGCCATCGCCGATTCGAGCGCAAGGGAGGATTGCGGTACGATGGCCTGCGAATACAATCGCGCGAGTTCGTTCGACGCCTTGGCAGCCAGGTATTGTTGTTTGACTTCAAAATTCACCGTCGTCAGGCGGTCATCGAGGTTGCGACGGGCGCTGAAAAGTTCTTCTGTGGCCTCGACCACGCCCTGCCGCTGCTTGGTTTTGTAAAAAATCGGGATGTTGATGCCGAAGGTCACTCCGTGCATATCGGGCATCAGAGGCCTTTGCTGGTACGTGTACCCGACACGCAAATCGGGATCGTAGTCCTTTCGAGCCAGGTTTACGGCGTACTGGTTTCGCTCGATGGTGCGTTTCTCGCGCTCCACGCCCGGGTCGTTTTCGCGCGCCATCTGATAGAGTTCGTCCAGCGTGTAGGCGAACTGCGCCTGCTCGAATGACGCAGCAGGTGGGAGCGGCGCCTCCGGATCGCGAAAGAGCAGAGTGTTCAATCTAACCTGGGACGTGCTCTCCTCCTGCTCGAGCACCGTGAGCTGTTGAAGCAGGCGGGATAGTTCCACCTGTGCCCGAAGGACATCCTGCTGTACACCCTTCCCGACCTTGTACCGAACTTCGGCAATTTGGGTGAGTTTCTCGAGCAAGTCTTTGTCCTTGCGCGTGATGTCGAGTGCTTTCTGATAGTAAAAATAATCGTAATAAGCGGCCTTAACGTCGGCGACCACTTGGCGACGGGTTTTTTCGAAATCCCACCAGGCGGCATCCGCATCGCTTGTGGCGATTTGGCCGCGCAGTTTCAATTTTCCCGGGAAAGGAAACTCCTGCATGGCCTCGACACTGCGGAAGCTGGAGGAGTCTCCTCGCTGCACGCTAAACGGGATAACGTTCCCCATCCATCCGGCAGAAACGACAGGGTCGGGGAGAGACTTTGCCTGTGGGACGCGGGCTCGCAACGCCTGGACGCGCCGCGCCACACTTCGAATGGCCGGATTTCTCTGCAACGCCTCGCGCGTCAATTCTTCCAGCGTGACCGTTCCTCGCGGAGCCTGCGTGGCTGAGACCGCCTGAGGCGGTTCGGCCCGCGTCGATTCACCTTGAACTCCCAGAAAAACGCTTGGGGGCTTTGCGGCTTGTTGTTCGTCCTCGACGGAACCTGCCTGCAGGACGGGCGGAGCCAGCAGGGGAGCAAGACATGCAATTGCCAGAAGGAGTGAAAAGGATTTTTTCATAATGTCGTTTCCTCGCAATCAACCGCACCGGATTCGGCGTTCTCGCTACAGAGCCGGCGCGACACGGGTCATCACACAGTCGTCCGCTTAAACAAGAAAATGGCGTGAGAGAAGGTTTGCGGGGAAACGACTAGATCAGAAAGGTGCAGAGAAGCACTGACAGGTTGGGTCCCGGTGGCGCGTATTTTTGTATTTCCAAGAAGGCTGTTGCGCCCTGGGGGTGGAGGTAGAAAAATAACGTGGGACGCGGCCCGAATCCTGGCTCGACAGTATCCAGCGAGTCCTTGGTGATCGAACTCTGCGAGATTTCTAAGGCTTGGCGCTGTTCGGGGTTTCCTATGCTGCAGCAACTGGCCGGCGCCATGGGGACGGTGGGAACCTTGTGAGAATCACAGGGGTTCGGACAGCATTCCTCCTGAGGCGCAAGCCTAGTGCAGAACGCGCCCAGCGTCGCCGGCGTAGACCAGACAAATAGGACGACGGCCGCGGCGATCAGCAGGCGTTTTGTTCGTTGAGAGCGCATTGTCCTTAGTTCATTAAGCACGCGCAATGCCAAACCCCAGCAAAACCAGTTCCTTTACTCTTATAGCATAAAGACACTGTACTTTTCAAGGAAAAAGGAAGTTGCGGGGATTGCCAGGCTAGGGACTTCTTCTGCGACATTTTGCACAATTGTGGGGGCATAGGGCTCACGACAATGCGCACAGCCCTGCTTCGCCGACCGGGCCCAAGGTCTTTTCTCTGATGACTTCTCTGTTTCCCCAGGAGCACGGCGCCGCTATCAACGGCATGCACATGTCCGCTCGGCCGCAGCGACTCCAATTCAGGGTTTATCTTCCAGCGCGTTGACGAGGAGCGAAGCCTTGCGGGCAAGATTCAGTGCACGGACCAGGTCATTGCCTTCGAGAGCGCGGCGGGACTGTTCGAGAAACATTTGCGCGTCCTCGAGGGTTTTTCTTTCCAGGCCGCTAATCCCACGCTGCTTAACCTGGCCAATTCTGCCTTGAATACCTGCCAGCGTTGCAGCGACCTGCTGCCGAAGCGCCGTCTG
>CAYZVR010000284.1:0-4362 GCA_964481715.1 uncultured Acidobacteriota bacterium
GACCTCACCGAGCAGAAGCAAGCGGAGCGGGAGCTCCAGAGGGCCAAGCAAGCTGCCGAGGTAGCAAATCGCGCCAAGAGCGATTTCCTGGCCAACATGAGCCACGAAATCCGCACGCCCATGAACGGCATCATTGGCATGACGGACCTGGCGCTCGACACCAACCTCGAACCCGAACAGCGCGAGTACCTCGGGATGGTCAAGGAATCCGCCGACGCCCTGCTGACCCTCATCAACGACATCCTGGACTTCTCGAAGATCGAGGCGGGAAAGTTCAGCCTGGAAGTCACCGAGTTTGAACTCGCCGATCACCTCGCCAACACCATCAAGACTCTCGCGCCGCGCGCCCACCAAAAGGGGTTGGAGCTTGCCTACCATCTTGCGCCGGACGTGCCCCGGGGACTCGCGGGCGACCCCAGCCGGCTGCGCCAAATCCTCGTCAACCTCCTCGGGAACGCCGTCAAGTTTACGGAACGCGGCGAGGTGGTCCTCAACGTCCAGGTGGAATCTCGAGCCAACGAAGCGGCCGTGCTGCGCTTTTCCGTTACCGACACGGGGATTGGCATTCCGCCTGAAAAACAACGATTGATCTTCGATGCTTTCGCGCAGGCCGACAGCACCACAACGCGAAAGTACGGTGGGACCGGGCTGGGTCTCGCCATCTCTGCACGCCTGGTGGAAATGATGGGAGGGGGCATCTGGGTGGAAAGTGAGCCAGGACGGGGCAGCACGTTTCAGTTCACGGCTCGCTTCGCGCTTCCCAAAGAGCTGGTGGCTGCACCGGGTGAAATCGAGAGCGTGGATTTGCGCAACCTCCCGGTGCTGGTCGTGGATGACAACGCCACCAACCGCCGAATCCTCCACGCCATGCTCAAACACTGGCGGATGAAGCCCACGCTGGCGGGCGGCGGCGACGCAGGACTCAGGATTATGAGCGAGCACAAGATCGCCGGAAAGACTTTCCCGCTCGTCTTGATCGACTCTCAGATGCCGGACATGGACGGGTTCACACTGGCGGAAAAGATCAAACACGATCCCGCCCTCGCGGGGGCGACCATCATGATGCTGACCTCCGCCGGCCAGCGCGGTGACGCGGCGCGCTGCCGCGAACTCGGCATTCAGGCCTATCTGATCAAACCCATCCGACAATCCGAACTTCTGGATGCCATCCTGATGACCCTGGGCAAACCCTTGTACGGAAAACGCCGTCCGGTGTTGGTCACTCGCCACACGCTGCGAGAGGCGCGGCGCAAACTGAGTGTACTCGTCGTCGAGGATAACGCCGTCAACCAGCTTCTCGCCTCGCACCTTTTGGAAAAGCAGGGGCACCAGGTGGTACTCGCCGCTAACGGGCGCGAAGCGCTGACCGCCCTCGAAAAACCGGGCGGACAGGAAATCGAATTGGTCTTGATGGACGTCCAGATGCCGGAAATGGATGGACTCGAGACCACGGCCGTAATTCGCAATAAAGAAAAGACCACCGGCCGGCATGTTCCCATCATCGCCATGACCGCCCGCGCCATGAAGGGCGACCGCGAGCGGTGCCTCGCCGCGGGGATGGACGGCTATGTGTCAAAACCCGTCCAGCCGGACCTCCTCTTTCAGGCCATCGAAGCTTTAGTCCCGGCAACCTCAGCCGTCTCCGCCGGCCGCCCGGGCAAATCGGGGGTTACCAAGGCGTTCAGCAATTCCGAAGCCCTGGCGCGCGTACAGGGTGACGGTGCGCTGCTGAGAGAAATGGCCGAGCTCTTTCTTAAGAACACTCCAAAGCTGTTGGAAGAAATTCGGCAGGCCCTCGAGCAAGGCAACCGGCAAGCGCTGGAGCGGGCGGCTCACACGCTGAAAGGTTCGGTCAGTAACTTCGCGGCCCGCGACGCCTTCGAAGCCGCCAAGCGGCTCGAACAACTGGCGCGTAAGGGCCATTTCGGGGACTCCGCTGACGCCCTGCAAGCCCTCGAGCAGGAACTCGAAAGCCTGCGGCCCGCGCTCGAATCCTTGAAGAAAGAGGTCCATCCATGAAAATTCTGATCGCCGAAGACGATGCCGTCTCCCGGCGCGTACTGGAAGGCTTCCTGACCAAATGGGATTACGAACTGGTGATCGCTCGCGACGGCGACGAGGCCTGGCAAGCATTCCAGGAAGAGGACGCTCCGCAATTGGCGATCCTCGACTGGATGATGCCCGGAATGGACGGAATTCAGGTCTGCCGCGAAGTCAGGAAGCGCAACCAAGAGCCCTACGTCTACATCCTTTTGCTCACGGCGAAGGGCCAGAAAGAGGATGTCGTCGAAGGGATCGAGGCGGGCGCCGACGACTATCTGACCAAGCCCTTTGATGCCGGCGAGCTTCGGGCTCGATTGCGCGCGGGAAGGCGCATCCTGGCTCTTCAGGGGGCGCTCGTTTCCGCCCGCGATGCGCTGCGCTTTCAGGCAACGCACGACCCCCTCACCGGCCTTTGGAATCGCCTCGCGGCGCTTGAAACTCTATGGCGCGAGCTCGCCCGAGGCATGCGGCAGAAAAATCCTGTCGGGATCATTCTGGCAGACCTGGACCTCTTCAAGCAGATTAACGACACTCACGGGCACCTGGCCGGCGATGCGGCGCTGCGAGAGGTGGCTCGAAGGATGCGCGCGAGCGTCCGCACTTATGACACGGTGAGCCGGTACGGCGGCGAGGAATTCCTGCTCATCCTTCCGGGCTGTGACCTGCAAGTGACACTGCGCCAAGCGGAACGACTCCGCGACGCATTCCAACGAGAGCCCCTCGACCTCCCCGACGCGACGATTCCTCAGACTCTCAGCCTGGGCATTGCGAGCATCGAACCGAAGGCCGGCGCGGTTGCCGATGAGCTCATTCGGGCCGCGGACCAGGCGCTTTACAGAGCCAAGGACCGGGGCCGCAACCGCGTCGAGGCCGCCACGGAAGCAGAGCTTGCTCAATGCCTCACGGTTTCAGTGCGCGGCCAGGGTGCGCGCCAAAGGAAGCGCAACGGAGGGCGCTAATCCACCGCTTGGAAAAATCGGCTTCCGCTTTCACCCAGGTCCTCCCTGTTTTCCATAGAGTTAATGTATCCCTGAAGCGCTGACGGATTTTTTGCTCTCCCCGCCGGGAAAGACTCGCACTCGCGCACCACCTGGAGTAAACTATTTTTTACGAAGTGTAACCTCCAAGGGGGTCAAGCGCTCATGTCGGTTTTTGAGAGCCGCCGTCGCAGTTCCCGTTTGCCGTTGCGGATTTCCGTCATCCTGAGCGGCAAGGATTTCGAACATCAAGCTTTCAACGAACCAGCCGAGACGATCGACGTCGGTAAATTCGGCGCCAAAATTCTCACCACGAAGCGGCTGCGCCTCGGCGCGTTGGTTTCACTGCGGCGGTCCAATTCTGAAAAAACCGAGTCGTTCCGTGTGGTTTACCTGGGCCAGCCGGACCCCGAGACCCACAAAAACCCGGTGGGCCTGGAACTGTCCTCCATCGAAGATTTCTGGGGACATTCCTTCCCGCCCGATTCCTGGTAACCGCACGCGCTCACTCAACCACGATGTGAGTCTCGGTCCGCTCCACGCCGTCCAGCTTTTGAATCTTGTCCATCACCAGCCGGTTAAGCGATTTTTCGTCCGGCGTTTCGACGTAGGCAAAGACGTCCGGAAGCCCCCAGCAGGCATCCGAGTGTCGCACGCCATCCATCTGGCTCACGGCCGATACAACTTCTCGCACTTTTCCCGGCCGGACGTTTATCAGCACGTATGCTCTCATGGGTTTCGCACCTCACTCCAATCGCGGGCCGCTCGCGGCTCAAGCCTGTGCCGGAACGCGAGCTCCCGCGACGAATCCTCGTCGACCATCACTCTCAAGGGAGAAAACATTCTAACACTCGGCGCCCCCCGCACCAATTCGGATCGAACTTTGCCGCTGCCTGCGTGCATGACGGCCGGAAGCTCTCGCGACGCCGGCCTTTCCGGCTTTGCTTATCGCTGGCATAAAGCGATTTGATTTGGCGCAGCGGGCGCGCCTTTCTATAATCGTTGTCTCGATCCGGCGACCCGAAATTCCCGCAGAATCTTCGGAGGGCGGAGCCGAACTACTGATGGGCCTCTAGCGGTCGCGTCACGGCGAAGACGGAGATACACTCGTCGCAGTGGATCGGAGCACGAACAGGAACTAAGGTTTCTCCCAGGAATGTTCTGGAATTGAATTCAATCTCAAGGACTCAAAGAACATGACAAAACTCGAAGCGATCATTCAGCCTTCGCGGTTCGACGCGGTCAAGGACGCGCTGCGCGAGGCCGGCGTCAGCGGCATGACGGTGTCCGAGGTGCGTGGTCACGGCCGGCAAAAAGGCCACACCGAAGTCTATCGCGGCAG
>CAYZVR010000285.1:0-4355 GCA_964481715.1 uncultured Acidobacteriota bacterium
AGGCCCGCGCCAAATTTCTCTTTAAAGAGATCGGCCAGTTGCGGCTTCATTTTCTCCGCGCCCACGATGGCCAAACGGACGGATTTGAAATCCTCCGGCTGGCAGCGGCGAACGTAATCCCACATAAAGGTGGGCGTGGCGATGAGGATCGTCACGCCGTACTTGCGGCACAGCTCGCCGATCTTGCGCGCTTCGAGCGGGCTGGCGTGATAGACAACGCTGAAGCCCGCCACCATCGGCAGCCACAGTCCGGCGGTGAATCCGAAAGAATGGAAAAAGGGAAGGATGCCAAGCAGGCAATCCTTGCGGTCAACGTTGATGGCCTGCTCGACGCCTTCGATGTTTGAGACGATGTTGCGGTGGGAAAGCATCACGCCCTTGGGGATTCCCGTCGAGCCGCTCGAGAAGATCACCGTAGCGAGCGAATCGAGTGTGACCTCTCGCGATAGCAACCATCGGTGCAACAAGGCCATCGGCAGCAGGCGCGCGGCGAGCAGCGTGATGAATTTCTGCGCGGCCGAAAAGCTCCGCGCCACATCTTCGATCATCACCATATTCGGCGTCCGGGGAATCGCCAGCCGCTCGAGGAGTTTTTCGGTGGTAAACATCGTTTTGATTTCGCAGCGCTCGATGGCGATGGCCATCGCCTCAGGCGAAGCGGTGTAATTCAGATTGACGGGCACCCGTCCCGAGAGGCTGATGCCGATATTCAAGAGAGCAGTCGGAACCAAGGGCGGAAGAAGGACGCCCACCATCTTTTCGTCGCGGCACCGCTTGCGGATCAAGCTACGGAAGAGCACGGCCCCGACCAGCACGCGGCCGAAGGTCAGCTCGCGCTTGAAGGAATCCGCCATGGCGAATCGCCGCCAGTTGCGCCGCGCCGTGTCGAGGAAGAGTTCGGGCAGCGGCCGTTGCGCCGCGTCGCGCCGCGCAAAGGCTTCCGCGCCGAGTGTCATCACCGCTTGGCGCGCCCGGAAGGCGTCGGAGCTCGCGGGCAGGGGCGCACCGATAGTGATGGTGACTGGATAAGGGATGCGGCGCGGCCACTTGAAGAAAAACTTTCCGCGCTCGTAGCTGAAGATCGAGCCCCAGACGCGGTCGAGATGAATGGGGATGATGGGAACGTCCACGCCGCGCATGATGCGCTCGAAGCCGCGACGGAAACGCAGCAAGTTTCCGGTTCGCGAAATCGAACCCTCGGCGAAGATGCAGACGAAATCCCCTTCGCGCAGCCTGTCCTGCGCCTGGCGCAGTGAAGCCACCAGGTCACGCGGTTTGTCGGCCTCCGAGATCGGAATCGCTCCCATGAGCTTGGCGAGCCACCGGATGCCGCGCGTCTGGTAAAACTCGCGGTACATCAGAAATCGGATGAAGCGCTGTGTGCACGCGCCAATCAGGAAGGGATCGGCGAATGAAATATGATTGCAGACCAAAAGCGCGGGGCCGCGCTTCGGCAAGTTTTCCCCGCCACGCACCTGGATTCGATAAAAGGTATGAGTGAAGAGCCAAAGACAGAGGCGAATCGTAAAGTCCGGCAGAACGGTGAGGATGTACGCCGTGGCGGCGAACGAGATCACTCCCATCACCAGCAGGACTTGATGGGGTTTGAGCCCAAAGGGTCCGGAGAGAAATCCAAACAGGGCCGCGCCCAAAACGACGCCAGTAAAAGTCAGGACGTTCGATGCGGCGATGACTTTACCCTTTGAATGTTCGCCCGCTCGCGCCTGGAGGAAGGATTGCAGCGGGATGATGAACAACCCACCCGAAAAGCCCACGAGGAAGTGGCCGGCCAGCGCCAGCGCAAACGAGTGCTCCGCAAAATAGAGAAAGACCCCGAAAACGCCGAGGCCCACAGAGCCGATGGGAACGAGACCCAACTCCACCTGGTCGGACGAAAGTTTGCCGGCGACCAGCGCGCCCAGCGCAATTCCGACCGAAACCGAGGCCGTGAGATAACTGATGCCCGTCGCGCTCAAGTGCAACAGGTCATGGCCGTATCCGATGACATTCTGGAGATAGACGGCACCCAGAAACCAGAAATAAGCAATCGCCAGGACGGTCTGCAACAGCGCCTTCGAAGCGCGGATTTCCGCGAAGTTGCGCCAAAATTGCGTGAACAAGTTAAGGCGGATTGTTTCGTTGGGGCTGATGGCGGTGACTCGTGTGATACCCAGCGCCAGCCCCAGGCCTGCAAGGGCCGTCGCGACAAGCAAGGCAACGGGGATGTACGGGGCTCGCGGAAACGCGTCAATCAGCAAGCCCGCCGCCACCGGTCCCAGGACAATCATGGTGTAGACGGTAAGCTGCATCAGGCCGTTTGCGCGCGCCAGGGCTTCATCCGGAAAAATTTGCGGGAGAATGCCTTCCTTGGCCGGGTCGAGGAACGCGGCGTGGATTCCCAGCAGCAGAAGCGCCGCCAGCATCGCCGGGATATGGCGCGCAAACATCGCAAACACTGCAAACGTGAGAATGCACACCTCGATGATCTTGAGCGTGATGATGACGCGGCGCTTTGAGAAGCGGTCCGCAACCTGGCCCGCGTATGACGAGAGAAAAATGTAGGGCAGGACGTACAAGGCCGTGCCCCACCAGATGACGCTCGAGCGAGCGGCAGGCTCGGTCAGGACGGCTGCGGCGAAAAAGAACAAGAGTTGCTTGAATGTGTTGTCATCGAAAACGGCGAGCGCCTGCGCGCCCAGGAGGTAAGCGAATCCGGGCCGCTTGAGAACCGCCGAGTATCCGTGTGAATCGGCCGCCATGGTGGTCCTCACGAGCGAAAACTGCCGGGGTAATCGCACTCCCGGTTAGACAGGACACGGCTCCCAATTCCTAAGGCGGAAATGCGGGCCATAAACTTTCGCGAATCGGCGATGGCGATGCGAGACGGCTTCGGGGCTATAAAGCTCGCTGACGAGGTCGCGGAATTTCAGCTCGAGGCGCTCCGGGGTCATTTGGGCGGGGCGAAAGTTGACGTCAAAAAGCGAACAGCGGCGCCAGTTGTACGGCTCGAGGAGCCGCCCGCCTTCGAGCAGCCGGCGATAGAGCGGCGTTCCGGGGAAAGCTGTCATCACTGTCACCTGCACGTCGTAGAGCGCCGTTTCCTCCACGAACTGCGGAATGAGGTCGATCGCCTCTTCCGCATCGCCGTCGAGGCCCAGCACAAAGCAGCCGTTCAATGTAATGCCGTGCGATTGGATCTGTTCGATGGCTTTTCGATAATCGTCCCGCTTACGGTACTTCCAATTGGAGCGCAATTCAAGGCCGTCGAGTCCGTGCGCGGTGGGAGTTTCAAGGCCCACCAGAATCTGACGGCAGCCACTTTGAGCGATCATCCCAAGCAGCTCCTCGTCCTCGGCGACAGAAATGTCGGTTTCGGCGAACCAGCGGATGTTTTCCTGCGCGATCGCTTCCACCAGCCGGCGGCCGTAACGGGGATCGGCGAAGGTGTTGTCATCCGCAAATTCGATGAAAGGACGCGGCCATCGGCGCTTGATTTCCCGGATTTCCTCGATCACGCGGCTCACGGGTTTATGGGTGTAACGCGGCGTAAGCATGATGGAGCTCGCGCAGAACTCGCACTTGAAGGGACAGCCGCGGCTCGTCTGCACCGGGAAGCGGTTGTATTTTTCCGGATCGAGCAAATCGTATCGCGGCATCGGTGAATCCGAGAAATCGTACTTCGCTCCCGCCGGCTGTTCGTAGCGGGATTGCAGGCGCCCTCGCTGGAAGTCGTCGAGGATGCACGGCCACATCAATTCGCCCTCGCCGACCGCGACGGCGTCCGCATGCTGCGCGGCTTCCTCGGGAAGTTTCGAAACATGCAGGCCGCCCATCACCACTCGAGTGCCGCGCGACCGATAAATGTCGGCAATGCGATAGGCGTCTTCGATTTGGGCCGTGAAGGAAGTGATCGCGGCCAGGTCGCATTCGGGCGGCGAATCGGGCGGGAACTCGCGATATTCGCGGTATACGATTTCTACGTCTTCAGGCGCCATGCCGGCCAACGTGAGGAGCGAAAGGCTCGGCATCGCAAAAAGAGTTCGCGCGCGTTCGAGGAATCCCGGAAGCTTCAGCCCCAGTTCCATCAATTCGGGGTTTTCAGCACGGATACCACTCATGGCAATCAATCCGAGTTTCATCGGAGTAAACCTCCAATCGTCAATGTCAGACCGGTGGCGAGCGAAAGAATTGGCAAAGCAAAAATCTCAAAGTGCCGGCGCCGAGCGGCCAGGAAAAGGCAACACGCGGGCATGAGCACGGCAGCGGCTATGAAAGATATGGAAGCGGCCCTCGCGAGATTTGGCGTCAGGTGCAAGCGCGCCAGAGATTGCGCGAACTGAATGTTGAGCATGCCG
>CAYZVR010000286.1:0-4282 GCA_964481715.1 uncultured Acidobacteriota bacterium
CATTCGTCTCCTCAGTGGGACGGGTCAGACACCCTTGGGAAAGAGCACCGCGAAACATACTCCGGGTCGGTACATTTCGTCAACTGCAAGTGAAGGGTTTGGGAAGAGTTTAGGGATGCGCAATTTCCGGCTGCATGGAAGAAGCCGGCTTGAGTTCGATCCCCAAAAGTCGCCCGTCGGTTTTCCAGCTTGCCCCGGTCGCGGTCAAGCCTTCAGTGAGCGGATCGGGCCGCGCAAAAAGCTGTTCCGCGGCGTCTTGCCCGCCCGCCATGAGGTCCGCACCAACTTTGGCGCGCTCGTCATCGAGATTGGGATCAATCGCGTGCGAAATCACGCCCGGCCGAATGTCGTATCCGTTATCGTGGGTCGCCGCGCCCAGCCATATTTCCCGCCCATCTGAAGTCTTCGTCGCAGTCCGCCACAGGCGCAGATGATGCCGCTTGGCAACCGTGTTCAGCATTTTGGCGAAAGCCAAATCCTCGGGACGGCCATAAAGGTAGAGGTCCGAAACCGGCGCTTTTCCATAACCCACTTCGCCGATGACGGCGCGAGTTGCTTCCCAAATGGATTCTTGAGTCGCCCGCGCCGGCTCGAGCCAGCCGGATGCTTCGAACGCGCGCTGGATCTCTTCCTTGCTTCCCACAACGACGAGATTGAGAGGATCACCGGGTTTGCCGTCTTTTCCTTCGACGCGTTTCGGCGCGTCCGGAAACAGGCGCTCAATCGTTGTGACGACACTCGGTGGGAGGCGGTCCGGAATTGGATTTGGAAAGACGTGGCTCAGCTCGAGCGGCTTCTCAAGCACCAGTTGAAGATCCACCCCGGCCGGGTAATCAATCGAAGTGTCCGATTTGCCGAGGATCCTCTCACGTTGCTTTTGCAATTCCACATCCGACGACCCACCGGCTTTGCCCAGTTTCGCCGTGGCTTTCTCGATCAGCGAAAGAGGCAGTTCGCTCGCGAGCAATCCCTGAATGATTCCGTTGGCCAGAACGGTTTCGCGGGCATTTTCGATGGCGACAACCCGGCTCACAAATTCCTGTGCTGGTTCGCCCGGGATTTCGAGGCGATGAAACCGCAAGAGGATGCGAGCCCGGTCGGTCGGAGCCGAACTCGGAAACAGTTTCTCGATCTCACCGCGCACGACGGACCTGAGCGGGATGGCGACGCCATCGGGTGCGGAAACCGCACGGACTGTGTGCGCTGTAATTGGGGCGTTCAGGTGAGAAGCCTTGGTGCTAATGGGAGTCTCGAGACGAATGTAGAGCTTCGTTTCCGCCGGAAGTGTCAGAGATTTATGTTTCTCTTGTGAACTGGATTCGGAATTCGAACTCCCGCTCACGGCAGGGGCACCCGTCCCAGCGCCCGCCTGCGACCCAAGGCCCGAAACCGCTACAAGAATTGAGGCAAGCAACCCCACCAGAGGACGGATGGAATTCGCCGGCGTGAGACTTCGCATCATGGTTCGAAACGATACCACTTTTCCCGGCCGAGCTGAATTGTGGCTCCAGACAGTTCGACAGATGCCGATGTTCAGGGGTTGCATGCGCGCCTTTGATTGTTCGACGGCGGTCGCTTCGATGGCGAGATTGAAGCCAGCCTTCGGAATTGACCGCTCAGTGGCGCGCTCAACATCACAAACAAGGGCAGTTCAAATGGACTGACTAAAAGCACCTCACTTTAACGGTTTCCCACCTGAAAAGGCAGCGCTGGAGGCTTGGGAACCCAGTACTTTCGTAACCTTGGTCTTCCCCGCCGGATTTCGCCCCTAGCGGTTGACTTGGGGGTTCCCTTGCGCTATCCTTCGCTCGATAGGTGGCTAGATTAGGCGGATTTCGTAAACCCAGAGCGACTACTCCATCAGTGTAGACGTGTGGTTCGAGCGCCCGCAGTAGCTCCACGGGTGCATCGCGCGAGAATGAAGGAGGGGCCCCTTTATGGCCCATACGCTGCCCAAGGCAGGCCGATACGAGATCGTCTCGGAACTGGGCCGAGGTTCCATGGGTGTCGTCTATCAGGGATTCGACCCTGTGATTGGCCGCGCCGTGGCGATCAAGACCATGCTGATCGAAGGACTGACGGCGACCGAGTTCCAGGAATTCAAAGCACGATTCCAGCGAGAAGCTCAAGCCGCCGGCATTCTCGCCCACCCCAACATCGTTACCGTTTACGATTTCGGAGAAGACGCCGGAGTCCTCTTCCTCGCCATGGAATTCCTGGACGGGAAATCCCTTCAGGACATCGTGGAGAAGCAGACCATTCTCCCCGTTGAGACGATTATCCCGATGTTCGACCAGGTTTGTAGCGCCCTCGACCACGCCCACACCCACAACATCGTCCATCGAGACATCAAGCCCGCCAACATCATGATCCTCAAAAGCGGCTTGGTGAAAGTGACGGACTTCGGCATCGCCAAAATGATGTCCATGGGGATGACCCAGGCCGGCCAGATCCTCGGAACTCCCAACTACATGTCGCCCGAACAGGTGAAAGGCCGCAAAGTGGACGGCCGGTCGGACATTTTTGCCCTGGGGGTCATCCTTTACGAGCTGGTGACCGGCGAGAAGCCCTTCGGCGGGCAGAACATCACGACGGTTATCTACAAGATCATCAACGAGAATCCCATTCCTCCGCGCGAACTCGACGCGACCATCCATCCTGGACTGAGTTTTGTTATTTCCAAAGCCCTTGCCAAGAGTCCCGAGGAGAGATTCCAAACCTGCCGTGAGCTTTCAGAGGCTCTCAAGAATTACAAGAATATGGGCGGCGGGCCCGCGCCCAATGCGACGGTCGTGATCAAAGTTCCGCCCATTCAGGCTACCCCCGTCGAGGCACCTCGCCCGGCCAAGCGGCAGGCCGCGCCGGAAATCCAGCCACTCGCAGTGGACCTGGGACGGCCACGTCCCAGTCCCCCTCCGCCGCGCCAACAGAAACCTGCGCGCCCGGTCGCACCCCCCGCATTTGCCGCAGTCAAAGCCGAGCCGAAAGGAACTTCCCCGCTGTTGTGGACGTTACTGGCTCTGCTCTTGCTCGGCGGACTCGGAGGCGGTGGGTACTATTTCTTCACGATGAAGAATCCTGCGGGCGCTCCGCCAGTCACCCAAGAAACGGCGCCTTCGACAAGTCCCGCGCCATCCCGCCCAGGCGGGACCACAGAAAGCACCGCAGGGACGGAGTCGCCAGCCACTCAGCAGCCTCCGGCCGGTGAGACGAGCCAGACCTCACAGCAAAGCCCTCCGCAAGAAGTTCAAACGGAAGGGGCCTCCCGGTCTGAAAAGACGGCGCCTGTGCCGAGCGTCTTCCAGAGAACCGAAGTCAAAAAACCCGAGCCGCCGCCGAAGGAAACGGCGAATGCGGCTCCCGCTCTGAAATACGGAAAGATCTTTGTGACTTCGAATCCCCAGGGGGCGCAGATTACCTTGGACGGGAGAGTCGCCGGTTCTGACTGGGTGACTCCGCGCACGCTCGACGGCCTGCCGGCAGGTTCGCACACGCTGATCCTATCGAAGGAGGGATTCTCGTCGGTGCAGAAAATCGTCTCAGTGGATGCGGGCCGCACAGAACTCGTGAATCTGGAGCTCGCCTCGCTCAACAGCCCAGCTCCCGTCCGCGCCACCAAGCCGCCTTCCCAGCCAAAAACCGATGCGCCTGTTTCGCCCGGCGCAGAGGGTAATTCGTCCAACGGCGTGCTCATTATCCAGACCAAGCCGCCCGGAATCGATGTACTCATCGACGGGAAACCCGCCGGCCGCACTCCGGTCCGCCAAGTCGTAAGCGCGGGCGACCACACGATCGTGCTCTCACGATCCGGCGTGGAATTTAATTCCGACACGACGAAGGTCAAGCCCGGGCAAGTCTCGGTGCGTACGTACGATGTGGGTCAATCTGAATGAGGATTCGTTAGGGGAAACGTTCGACAAAGTCCCAGAGCCTTCGCAGTTGACATGAGTTGTGTCTGCGCCCGGCTCGGCAGCGGGCTGAACGATTCTCTTCACCTTTCTTCGTGACCTTGGTTTCCTGCCGGGTGGTGGAGGTTGTTCCGCGCGGCGGCTGCTTAATGATGGCGCGGCAGGAGGGCATGAGCCGCCCATATTCCCCTTCCTTTCGGGATGCACGGGATCTGGTGGAATAAAATTCAAGGGAACCTGAGGAGGTCCTTCATGTTGCGCCGGGTCAGTCTTGTTTTTTTCCTGGTTCTTTTTTGTGCCGACAGCGCCTGGCCGAAGTGGAAGCCGGAGGAGCAGCAGTACCTCGACAGCCAGTTTCGCGCCATCCAGGAGCA
>CAYZVR010000287.1:0-4255 GCA_964481715.1 uncultured Acidobacteriota bacterium
TACAACCCGAGCATTGTTTGCCCGTCGGAGCTGCCGGTCGAAATGAACAGCTTCAAGACCCAGCAGGCGCGCTGGGCCAAGGGTTTGATCCAAACGGCCAAAAAACTCTTGCCCGCCATTTGGCGAAGCCGCGTGCCGCTCAAAGTCAAGACCGAAGCGACACTCCACCTGACCGCCAACATTGCTTACCCACTGATGATCGTCTTCTCCGTGATCCTGCTTCCGGCGATGATCGTGCGCTTCTACCAGGGCTGGTTCCAGATGCTCTACCTGGACCTGCCGCTTTTCCTCGCCTCCACCTGTTCGTTTTCGAGCTTTTACATGGTGGCGCAGCGCGAGCTCTATCCGAGCAGCTGGCGAAGCCGCATCAAGTACATTCCTTTCCTGATGGCGACGGGCATCGGCCTGGCGGTGGTGAATTCAAAGGCGGTGCTGGAAGCGCTCCTCGGCAGGCAATCGGAATTTGTCCGCACGCCCAAGTATCGCGTTGAAGCCGGCGAAGAGGGCTGGGAACAGAAGAAATACGTCCGGCGGCGCAGC
The DNA here is from genome assembly GCA_964481715.1 of uncultured Acidobacteriota bacterium. GTDB lineage: Bacteria > Acidobacteriota > Terriglobia > UBA7540 > UBA7540 > JAHEKS01. The sequence goes on from CAYZVR010000287.1 coordinate 541, forward strand.
GGGATGATTCCACTCTTGGAACTCGCGCTCGCTGCCTATTTCGTCTTCACCGTGGCCTATTCGTTCACCATCGAAAATTACCTCACGACTCCGTTCCTGATGCTCTTCTTCATGGGCTATTCCTACACGGGAACCATGTCGCTGTTGCAGACGCCCCTGCGGCGGCTGTGGGCGGCGCTCCCGGCGCTGCTTCACCTGCGCCCGCGCGCAGTCTCAACGGCCGCTTCCTGATCTGTTCACTAACGATTTCAACTTGGGGCTGGATTGGATAGGGCGACCGTCGCGGCTCCACTCGGTTGGTCGCTTGCCGCCGTCCGGGCAAGCTGCATGTAGCCCAACGACATCAGGTGGATGCCGATTGAAAAGGGAATGAATCCCCATACATGTTCGTCGGCAACCAGCCAAAAGAGAAGAGGCACGCAGACCAGCGCTGGCAAATACACCTTGAGGATCGTGGAGCGGATGCTTTGCCATTGTGTTTCATCGCCCAGCCTCCCCCGAAGGCCGAAGCGATACCAAAGGTACACAGGCACAAACCAATAGAGGGCGGGAAGAAAGATGAGCAGGCTATTTCTCGCCGACTCGGACAGAAATCCGGCTGGCAAAATCAAAGATTCAAAGTAGCTTGCCAGGACGGCTAAGCAGCCAATAGTCGCCGTTGTCAAGAGAGCAAGGATGAGCTTTGACCTACGCAGCAATTTCGAGCGAAGGCAAAGTGCCACCACCACAAGGATCAAGCCGAACCCCACGGCCTGCCGCGTATCGTCGCCTTGAAGCGTTGACTCGAGAATCCCCCCGACCAGCCAGCCCAGCATAAAACAGACAGCATCGCCGAGGATGTACAAGGAGAGCGTCCCCGCCACCGCATAGAGGCCCGTGACCCATCGGCGGCCTCGAATGGCCCCGGGCCGAGCCCAGGACAGCAGCACCAGCACCAGGGTAATTGCCGCGAACACCAAGGTGAAAATGTAGAATCCCCGGCCAAAAGCTACGGAGGCGAGGCCGGCCAGCACCGGCAAATTATTCGAGCCACCGCGAATGAACTCGAGCCCATTATCCGGAGGGCCGCACGAATTGTACGCAATGGGAAGGAACAGAGTGAGGAGGACGAAGACAGACCCGGTAAACAAGGACACCCGTGGCCGGAGGGTTGCCAGCGCTGACCGGACCGCGCTTTCGCCCTTTTCCCACACTTTGAATGCCCCTTCTCGAAGGGAGAGCCAGATGGACCAGGCGCCCCGCCTTGAGCACCCGGGGTTTGCAGGGTGACTCCCTCTCGCCTCAAACCTTACTGCAAGAGCGGGACTCTGGCAACTTTACATGTGATGGTATTCAGACTGTCATAGGGCCGTTTCGTCGTCGTGCCCGCTCGGACACCCGCACGAGTCGCCAAAACGTCGGTATCGCGTTCCGCCCTTGACCGTGGGTTTATTCTAATAGTTCATCTCATGGAGGAATTCACGATGCAATTCATAAAGCGCGGGGGCCGGCTTTGTCTCGCAATGGTTGCAATCTTACTTATTCTTGCCCCGCTCCCTGCGGCGGCGTGGGACCGCGGAAATCTGAACGATTATCACGACCGGCGCGCGCGCCTGGTGCGCGAGATGGGCGACGGCCTCATCGTCCTGTTCGGCTACGACGAAGCCGACGTGGCGGTTTCCACCACGCAATTTCGCCAGAACGAAAATTTCTATTACCTCACCGGATGGAACGAGCCGAAGGCCGTGATGCTGCTGGTGCCGAAGTCCGCCGTGGCTTCCGGGGCGGGCCAGCCGGCGGAGATTGAAAGGGAAATTCTCTTCATTCCTCCGCACGATGTCCGCGGGGAGAAATGGACAGGCCCGAAACTCGGTCCGGAAGATGCCGAAGCCAGGGCGCAGACGCGATTCCCCGAGGTTAAAAGCCTCAACCTGTTTCCGCAGGAACTTCAGGAGGCGCTGAAAAAGTTTCCCAAGATCTACACCGAGATGACGCCGCAACCGGAAAGCGGCGAAGAGAGTTTCGTTCTGCAGATACTTTCCAAGCTCCACAAGCTCGCGCCGCTCGCCGCCTTCGCGGATTTGCGCTTGCCGGTTTCACGAATGCGCGAGGTCAAGTCACCGGGAGAGATTGCGCTGATCCGCAAAGCCGCGGAAGCCTCGATGGAATCGCACCTGGCGGCTCTGAAGGCGGTACGCCCGGGCGTGTGGGAATACGAGGTTGCCGCGCGGATGCAATACGAATACCAGCGCCGCGGCAGCGAGTGGCCATCTTACCCTCCCATCGTGGGCTCGGGATTCTACTCAACGGTCTTGCACTACGACCAGGACAACCGCCAAATGCAGTCCGGCGACCTGGTGGTGATGGACGTGGCGGGCTCTTACGGCGGATATGCGAGTGACATCACCCGGACGCTTCCCGCGAACGGCCGCTTTACGGCGCGACAGCGCGAGATTTACGAAATTGTTCTCGGCGCGCAGAACGCCGTCATCGCCGCCGCCAAGCCGGGCATGACGCTCAGTCGCAGCGGAAAAGACAGCCTCCACCAGATCGCCCTCGATTACATCAACACACACGGAAAGGACCTGCATGGACAGCCGCTCGGCCAGTATTTCATCCACGGCCTCGGCCATTCGGTGGGCCTCAACGTGCACGATCCCATGGATTATAACCGGCCCCTGCAGGCGGGCATGGTCATCACCGACGAGCCGGGCATTTACATTCCAGAAGAAAAGCTCGGCGTGCGCATCGAAGACATGCTTCTCATCACCGAAAACGGCGCTGAACTTTTGACTCGACGGCTGCCGCGCACGCCAGAGGAAATTGAAAAGCTGATGGCTGAAAAATAGCCATCGCAAGTCGGAAGGGTAATAGTCACATCGCAAGCGGCGGGCTTTCCTGGGTGGCTGGTTGTGCCTGTTCCATCCGGATGACTCCGGTCTCGTCGGTAAAGAAATGCCGGCGGCCGGTGGTTCCGGGTTCAGCGGGATCAGCGGTGATTGTGTAAGCGTTGGGGAGACCATTCTCGTCTTTGCCCGTGACGGAATAATTGAAAACGTAGCCCGACTTCCTGCCCGTTGCCAGCACTTCGTCAATCAGGTCGGCTCGGTTCGCGTCAGCATGGGCGCCGGCCACAGGCGGGCCAAGCGCTGCCATGTCCGGGGCATATCCTTTTGGATACGTCGAAGCGTAGGCTATTTGGGCTGCATTGAGGACTCGCAGCAAGCCGACAGATGAGGCTTCGTTGGCTGCCATACGGGCGCGCAAGAGATTCGGAATTGCGATGGCGGCGATAATCAATAGAAACGGAATCGCGACGATACCAAGATATCCCATTATCAGTCCTGCCACCGCCAGGCCTTCGCCCTTCAACCGCCCGGCGCTCTTCTTGATTTCGGAGTATGAGATATGTCCCAGAACAACCGCGATGATTCCGGGCAAGAGGAATAATGAGAAGAAGCTCAGGATCAGGCTGGCGACCGCCTTGCCGCTGGTTTCTGCCTCGCCCGAGGGTTCAGGTGCAGAGGGCATCGGCGCCGCCATAATGTCGCGCCTGCAGAAACGGCAAATCGTGGCGTCGTCCTGGATTTCCTCGGCGCAGTAGGGGCACTTTCTCATGGGCATAACACCCTTAATCGGTTGATTAGGCGGACATTACGCCTGTGAAAATCCGAAGTCAAGCTCTTGTAGGTTTGAGCGCGCGCACAAATGCGCTTTCCTTGACTTCTGATTAGGT
>CAYZVR010000288.1:0-4244 GCA_964481715.1 uncultured Acidobacteriota bacterium
GGCGTCGCGCTTTCGCCGGACGGAAAAACTTTGTACGTCGCAGTTTCGGACCCGAGCCACAAAGTGTTCATGCGCTATGATGTCAAGCGGGACGGGAGTGTTGCGAACGGCCGCATCTTCTTCGACGCCACGTCCGATCAGGAACCCGGTTTGCCCGACGGCATCAAGGTGGACGAAGCGGGAAACCTCTACGGCACCGGCCCGGGCGGCGTGTGGATTTTTTCGCCCGCCGGCAAGCACCTGGGCACAATCAAAATGCCGGAAGTGACTGCCAACTGTAACTGGGGCGGCGCTGACGGGAAAACGCTTTACATCACGGCGAGTTCACACCTTTATCGTATGCGTCTGAAGATCGCGGGCGTTAGGCCGTAAAATTATTCCATCGCAAAAGGAAACGAATATGAAGCGCTGTCTTCTCGTGCTGATGGTTTGCCTCTTGCTGGCCACCGCGGCTGGGGCTCAGCAAATCAAATTCGCGCCACTCGGCGACTTTCAGCTCGAAAACGGCGAAACCATCCGCGACTTACAGCTTGGCTATCGCACCCTCGGCGCGCTGAATGCGGAAAAATCCAACGCCATCCTCTGGCCTTCCTGGTTTACGGGCACCAGCCAGGAATTGCTGAGCTTCGTCGGCCCGGGGAAGATGCTCGACCCGTCGAAATATTTTGTGATTCTCGTCGATGCTCTCGGCAATGGGGTCACCTCCTCGCCCTCGAATAGTGTCCGGCAGCCGCGCATGCACTTTCCCAGGTTCACCATTCGCGACATGGTGAACTCCGAATACAGACTCGCGACCGAGCGGCTGGGGCTTAAACACCTGCGCGCGGTGATGGGAATTTCCATGGGAGGGATGCAAACCTTTGAATGGATCGTCGCGTATCCGAATTTCATGGACAAAGCCATCCCCGTCGTTGGCTCGCCGCGGCTCACTTCCTATGACCTGCTGCTGTGGACGGCGGAAGAGCACGCCATCGAATCGGACGCGGCGTGGATGAACGGCGACTACGCTTCACCGCCCGTTGCCGGCATGAAGACCGTGGCGGATATCCACGAACTGGCGCTGACCACGCCGGCCTATCGTGCGGCGCAGACATCGCCCGAAGACTTTTCGCAATTTCTCTCCAAGACCGAACAGGACACCCTGAAGCACTTTGACGCCAACAACTGGATTCGGCAACTCCAGGCCATGATGGCGCAAGACGTTTCCAAAACCTTTGAAGGCTCGATGGAAAAAGCCGCCGCGGCGGTGCGCGCTCAGGTGCTCGTCATCCCCGCCACCGAGGACCACATGGTGAACCCCGGCCCCGCGCTCGATTTCGCCGAACTTATTCACGCCCAGATGCTCGAACTTACTTCCAACTGCGGACACCTTTCGACCGGTTGCGAAGAGCAAAAGATGAACGCGGCGATCGCGCGCTTCCTCGAGCAGTAGAGCGCAAGGGGAAGCTCAGAATCTATTTCACGCCGACGTAAATATCCACTTGTGAATTCAGCGGATCGCGGGCCGGCTGATCGTAGACTTCAAAATCCGACTTGTAAGACCTGCGCCCACCCAGTTCGGAGCGATCCTCAAGGTTCCAAATCTTTTTCCACGCTTCGGAGACTACGGTTCCAACCGCGCCTTTTTCTGTCGTGATGACCGCGTAATGGCCTTTTGGAAATTTTTTCAGGACGAATCCCTGCGGAACAGATGATCCATCTTTCACGCGCGCGCCCAGGACAAAGGTGTAATCGCCATTGCGGTCGCTGGCGTAGTCTGTGTACAGCGCAAGGATGGCGTTGTCGGTCTTGCTGGGAATCTTTTCGAGAAGGTTTTCTTTAAAAAATCTCTCCCATTGCCTGGGAATGATTCTGTCTTTGCCCATTTCTTTGGCGTTGTTGGTGTGCGCTTCGATTCCGATAATTGAGAACTCCCCTTGTTTGACGATGCGCGGCTGCAAAGCTCCTCCCAGAGCGTAGGCGATGGCAAACATTACCAGGGCGCCTGCCACAAGCGAGCTAACCATCGCTGGCCGAATCTTCACAAGGGCCAAATGATACCTCCATTTCCCAAGAGTTGGAGGGTCATAAAGGCCCTGCCCAACCAGGGCATTCTGACCTGCTATAATCGCTTGCAGGAAGAGAGTGCCGATGAATCGTGCGATTGTGGCGGGTGGCGGGCTGGCGGGGAGCGAGGCGGCGTGGCAACTTGCTGAGCGCGGCGTTCCCGTCACGCTATACGAAATGCGCCCGGTGCGCGCGACACCCGCGCACAAGACCGATCGCCTCGCCGAACTCGTCTGCTCGAATTCGCTCAAATCGAACGCGCGCGGAGCGGCATCGTGGCTGCTCAAGGAAGAACTGCGCCGCGGCGGATCGCTGTTGCTGCGCCTGGCCGATGAAAACGCGGTGCCGGGCGGCGCGGCGCTGGCAGTTGATCGAGAGAAATTCTCCGCAGCCGTCACTGAAGCCATTTCGCGCCATCCGCTGATCGAACTGCGGCGCGATGAGCTGACTGAAATTCCCGAGACGCCCCACCGGGGCGTCTCTACGTTGATCGCGACGGGCCCGCTCACCTCCGACGCGCTTGCCGCTGAGCTTCAGACGCTGACGGGCTCTGAAAATCTCGCCTTTTACGATTCCATCAGCCCCATCGTGGACGCAGAAACACTAAACCTCGACCGCATCTTCCGCGCCTCGCGTTACGGCAAGGGCGGCGATGACTATTTGAATTGTCCGCTCGATGAAGCCGAATACCGCGCCTTTTACAAAGCGCTCGCGAGCGCTGAGACGGTGCGGGCGCACGAATTCGAAGACCGTAATTATTTCGAATCCTGCCTGCCCATCGAGGAACTGGCACGGCGCGGCTATGAAACCCTTTGCTTCGGCCCCATGAAGCCCGTCGGTCTGGTGGACCCGCGCACCGGCCGGCGGCCCTTTGCGGTGGTTCAGTTGCGAGCGGAAAATCTGCGCTTTTCGAGCTACAACCTGGTGGGATTTCAGAATCACTTGAAGTTTCCGGAGCAGAAAAGGATCCTCCGCATGATTCCCGGGCTCGAGAACGCGGAGTTTCTGCGCTTTGGGCAGATCCATCGCAACACTTACATCAACGCGCCGCAACTTCTCGCGTCCGACCTGAGCTTTCGCACCGCGCCCGATGTTTTCGTCGCTGGCCAGCTTTCGGGTGTGGAAGGTTACGCGGAGTGCATCGCCACTGGTTTTCTTGCAGGCCTGGCGATGGCACGACGCGCGAAAGGCGAGCCGTTTGCGCCGCCACCGCGCACGACGGCGCTCGGGTCACTGGTGCATTACATCACCCACGCGGAAAGCAGCGACTACCAGCCCGCCAACATTTCGTTCGATTTGCTGGCGCCGATGGAAGGATTGCCACGAGCAGTTGCGCGCGACCGCCAGGCGCGGCGCGAGAAGCAGTGTGAGCGCGCGCTTCAGGATCTTGCGGGCTGGCTTGACGGCGTCAAGCGACAACGGCTCGAAGTCAATCGTCCGTTATCCGCTTCGTCCGTTCAACTGACAACTGACGACCGATAACCGGTCTTCTCATGGATGAGCTCATCGAGCGTTACGTCAACTACCTCCAGTACGAGCGCAACGCTTCGCCGCACACGATTCGCAATTACAAGAGCGATTTGCTGCAGTTCCGCGATTTCCTCTCGGCGGGACGGGCCAACGCGCTGGTGACCGTTGATTCGATTGACACGCTGCGCATCCGGTCGTATCTCGCGCACCTTTATTCGAACGAGAGAAAGAAAACTTCCATCGCGCGCAAGCTCGCCGCGGTGCGCGCGTTCTTCAAGTTTCTGGGGCGCGAGCACCGGCTTGAGAAAAATCCTGCGGCGATGGTTTCCACGCCCAAGCTCGACAAAAACCTGCCGCGCATCATGACCGAAGAAGAGATGAACACCTTTCTCGACCAGGTTGCCAAAGCCGCCGAAACCGGCGGACCAATGCTCGTGCGCGACCGCGCCATCCTGGAATTGCTTTACGCTTCGGGGCTGCGCGTCTCGGAGCTGGTGGGGCTCGACCTGCGCAGCGTGAATTTTGGCGATGGCATGGTGCTGGTGCGCGGCAAGGGAAGAAAAGAGCGCATTGTTCCGTTCGGCTCAAAGGCCAAGCAGGCGATTACGGAATACCTGCCGGTGCGCGAGAAGCTTTTGCGCGAGTGGAAGACCGGCGTCATGGCGCTCTTCCTGAATGCGCGCGGGAGCCGGCTGACGGCGCGGTCGGTTGACCGGCTGCTCAAAAAA
>CAYZVR010000289.1:0-4217 GCA_964481715.1 uncultured Acidobacteriota bacterium
CTGATTAGTTGGTTATCCCGTTCACGCTGGGCTTGGAGGCGGCGCTGGGTCCCTTCTAGGGTGTTGAAATTAGCGATTTTCTCTTGCTCAATATATCGCCGAGTCATCCAGCCAGTGTGTACCTCCGCGTTCCCCAGACCGAACTTGTTTTTTACCACCGTGACTGCTTGGTCTTGGCGTTTCCAGTCCCAAGCTTCAATTGAGAGACCAACTAAAACAAAATGGGATGTACCGTGACCAATTTCGGGCACGCCACTCTCGTCGATATAGCAAAGGTACATAAGTTGGGCTCGTATCCTGTAGAGGCCACAAGCGAAGGAAAATGAAGTCGAAAATAAAAATGCGTCTGGGGCGGGGCCGTTCGGCCCTGCAAGAGTCGCGTAGCGTCTCTACCCAGTCGCGTTGCTAGGATTATATGATTTGATGCAGATGTCAAGCCCTCAACACGAATAATTATGACACAAAAATGCACTTCTTATATTGCTGCAAATGAAGGAGTTATTTGGTTTAAACTCTATTGAAATTACTGTTTTAGACCCCCTATAGTAATCTGACCAACTCTTCCAATGTCCAAACGTGGTCTGTGATATCAGCTTCCATCGTAGGAGTTACGCGCAGTGTCTTGTGAATCCGGCAGAAATTGTAGTGCATGTAGTGAAGGGCGACATGGTAAGCGTGGTGACCTGCCCCCGTTTTCTGTACCAATCATAATGTGAGTTCCGGGGTGGTTTCTTGCTTTTGTTCTTCTCCGTGGTGCAGCTCGGAGGGAGCCGTAGGCGACCGGAGAGCTGCACCACGCGCCGTGAATTCCTGCGGGGTCCGATTCCCCAACGCGCTATGGGGCCGGACTTCGTTGTAATCCCTCCTCCAGGCTTCGATTTTCTCCCGTGCATCTTCCAAGCCGACGAACCAATGCTCATTCAGGCATTCATCGCGGAACTTGCCGTTAAAGCTCTCGATGAAAGCATTCTGGACCGGCTTCCCCGGCTCGATGAAGCGCAGCTTGACGCTTCGTTGATAGGCCGACACGTCCAGGGCCTGGCCCGCGAACTCCGGCCCGTTGTCCATCACCAGCACCTCCGGCAGTCCTTCAAGCTCCCGCAAGCGTTCCAGCACTCGCACCACTCGTCCTCCCGGAATCGACGTGTCCACTTCCGCCGCCAAGCACCGGCGATTGTAATCATCCACAATATTCAAGCTCCTAAACCTCCGTTACACACTTCAACCGCACAGAGGGGATACGATGTACCTTTCCAATTCCACGCTTTCAGCTTCCTTGACAGAAAATCGAATACAGTCGAGAATCATAAGTTCGAGCCGCGGTAGCTCAGGTGGTAGAGCGCAGCCCTGAAAAGGCTGGCGTCGGCGGTTCAACTCCGTCCCGCGGCACCACCTTCTCAGCCACTCTCGACCGGCCTGAACTGGTATCTCCTCCGATTTCCCTGCAGACTGCATACCGCATCCGAGGGTTAAGGACAACCAGCGCAAGAAAAGACAATTCTGACGAGCTATGGGAGAATGCGAATTGCGTTGAGAGGCATTTCCTCCATGTTTCCTTGGCTCGACCTAGGCCGGAGGAAATCAATCGCAAGAGAGGCAGGCCCCCATTTCCGGCTTTCTGCGCTTGTGGCTGATCGTCACACTCATCTGCATGGTCTCGGCGGCCGCCCTTGGCCGTCCGCAATCCGAAGCCCGGAGTTTCAAGCTCCAGGGCACTGTCCAGGACCAGACGGGCGCAGCGGTTCCTGGCGCTGAAGTGGTTCTGCGTGGCGCGACGTTCCGCGAGCGCACGACCACCGCGAGCGACGGCGGTTTTGTCTTCGAGTCGGTTCCCATTGCCAGCGGAATTCTGGAGGTGACCGCCGCAGGTTTCGCAGCTTTCCGGCAGAATTGGAGCGCACATACCCCTGGGGCCTCGCCGATTGTCGTTGTGTTGACTCCCGCGGCTATTTCCGAAACGATTACCGTGACCGCCGCCAGGACCCCCACGCGCCTGAGCGATACCGCCACGAACGTCCTCATCCTGACACCCGAAATTGTTTCTTCGACCGCAGCGCTGACCCTCGACGACCTCTTGCGGCAAGTTCCCGGCTTCACACTGTTCCGCCGCTCGAGCAGCCGGACGGCGAATCCAACCACGCAGGGCGTGTCGTTGCGCGGCGTGGGAGCAAGCGGTGCGAGCCGCGCGCTGGTCCTCGCCGACCGCATCCCGCTCGACGATCCCTTTGGCGGATGGGTTTACTGGGACCGCGTTCCGCGCGCATCCGTCAGCCGCATTGAAGTCGTGCGCGGCGGCGCATCCGACCTCTACGGCACGAGCGCCATGGGAGGCGTGGTCAGTATCATTCCGAAAAGGGCCACCAGACCGGAGCTCTCGCTCGACGCCTCCTTCGGCAACGAGGGCACGCCGGATGTTTCGATGTGGAGTGGAACTCAATCAGGCCGATGGCGCATGGAGCTCACAGGCGAGACCATGCACACCGATGGTTACATTTTGGTTGATACTGTGGAGCGCGGGAGCGTGGACACCCGCGCGGGCTCGGAGCATGAGACCGCGAGCCTTCGAGTCGAGCGCGAACTTTCAAACTCCGGACGCCTATTTGGCGAGGCTTCTGCCTTTCGCGAAACGCGTCAGAACGGGACGCCTCTCCAGCAGAACCGGACTCACCTGCGGCAACTTGCCTTTGGCGGCGATGTGCAGATCGAAGGGGTGGTATCGCTCTCGCTGCGCGCTTACGGAGGGCCGGAACTTTTCGACCAGACGTTTTCCGCCATCGCACCTGACCGAAATAGTGAAAGCCTGACGCGCAGCCAGCGTGTTCCCGCGCAGCAGGCCGGGCTCGACGTGCAGTGGTCTCGCTCGGCCGGGCCGCGTCAGACCCTTGTGGCGGGAGTCAATGGCCGCGAAGTCCGCGGCGCAAGCGATGAGCTGGGATTTTTCGGCGGCGCAGCGACGACGGCCACCGGAACCGGCGGCCGCCAGCGAACTGAGGCGGTCTTCGGCGAAGACGTCATTCGACTCACCCCGAAGTGGATCGCCACTCTTGGAGCCCGTTTCGATCACTGGCGTAACTACGACGCGCTGGCAACTTCACGTCCGCTCGCGAATCCAGGCGCTGTGACGGTGACAAACTTTCCTGAGCGGACAGAATCCGCTTTCAGCCCGCGGCTCGCCACGCTCTTCCGCATGACCGAAAACTTATCGCTCACGGCTTCCGCCTACAGGGCTTTTCGCGCGCCTACGCTCAACGAGCTTTACCGGAATTTCCGCGTGGGAAACGTGGTGACCTCTGCAAACTCGGACCTGCGCGCCGAGCGGTTGACCGGCGCCGAGGCCGGAGCCGAGCTCAGGGCCTTGGCCGGACGACTCACGACGCGAGGAACAATCTTCTGGAGCGACGTCACGCGCTCGATCGCCAACGTCACATTGGACGTGCAGCCCAATCTCATTACCCGGCAACGGCAGAACCTGGGCCGAACACGCTCGCGCGGATTCGACCTCGACGCCACAGCGCGCCTCACGAAAACGTTCGATCTCTCGGCTGGTTACGAATTCACGAACGCGACCGTCGTCAGTTATCCGCTCGATCCCTCGCTCGACGGTCTTCGAATCCCTCAAATTCCACACCACGCGCTGACCTTCCAGGCGCGATACGCAAACCCGACGGCTGCAAATTCTTTCTCGCGCTGGACTCTGGCCTTTCAGGGGCGCTTCATCGGCACGCAATTCGATGACGACCAGAATCAGTTGCCGCTTGGACGGTACTTCACGCTGGACGCTTTCCTCTCGCGACCGCTCGGTCACCAAGTCGAGGTTTACGCGGCAGCAGAGAACTTGTTGGATGAACGCTACGCCGTGGGGCGCACGCCTGTCGTGACTCTCGGTCCGCCCCTTTTATTGCGCGGTGGAATCCGGATTCACATGGGATCGCACTGAGTATCATCGCGCGGATTGTCTCTTCCCTGCCGATAGTTTCTCCTGAGCCAACCTCATTGCGCCCAAATCGCACGAAGTCAGAGAACCAGGTTTGGCCTCAATCAATAATTCAAGAGATCAGCTAAAGTCGCGCGCAGGGCCCGAAAGTGGAAGGCGAAGCCGGGCCACACAGCCCGGGCCGGGTTGGCGGTTCTCGAGGTTGAGAGCTCCGCCGTGGGCTTCGGCAATCTGACGGCTCAAGACCAGACCGATACCCGAACCCTCAGGCTTGGTAGTGAAG
>CAYZVR010000290.1:0-4197 GCA_964481715.1 uncultured Acidobacteriota bacterium
CGTCGTGGTCCACCGCTCCGACGGGAGCGGCACAACGTATATCTGGACGGACTACCTTTCGAAGGTGAGCCCGGATTGGAAAGACAAGGTAGGCAAGGGCACTTCGGTCAACTGGCCGGTGGGCCTGGGTGGCAAAGGGAATGAGGGCGTGGCGGGTCTGGTCAAGCAGACGCCCAGTTCCATCGGGTACGTGGAGTTGATTTACGCGGCCCACAATAACATGCCGTATGGTCGTGTCAAGAATTCCTCGGGGAGCTTCATCAAGGCCGATCTCGCAAGCGTTACGGCCGCCGCGGCTGGGGCTTCAAAGGAGATGCCGGAAGACTTCCGAGTTTCCATCACCAACTCTCCCGGCAAGAGCGCTTATCCCATCGCCAGCTTCACGTGGTTATTGGTTCCGAGCCGGATTGCCGACGCGAACAAAAAGAAAGTGCTGAAGGATTTCCTCCAATGGATGATAACCGACGGTCAGAATATGGTCGAGCCCTTGAGCTATGCTCGGCTGCCCAAGGAAGTCATTGCATTGGAAAAGAAGGCCGTCGCCAAGGTCAACTAAATGGCTGCTTTGGAAAGTCTGGCGGGTCGAGCGGAGCCGGGCAGGCGGCTCCGCTCTTTTCTCTCACGGCTGCGACACGGTGATGAAGTCGCTTACCTCATCGTGCTGCTCGCGGCGGTGTCCATCTTTCTGGTTACGGGGCTGCTGGTCTTCGAGCTCTATCGCAATTCTGCCCTGGCGCGGGGCAAGTTCGGCTGGGAATTTCTTTGGACGCGAACCTGGGATCCGGTGAAGGAGGATTTTGGCGCGCTGCCGTTTATTTACGGCACCGTCATAACTTCGGTCATCGCTTTGTTGATTGCAGTTCCTCTCGGCGTCGCGGCTTCCGTGTTTCTCGCCGAGCTCGCTCCCAAGCGTGTTTCGAACATGCTGACCTTTTTCATCGAACTGCTGGCGGCGGTGCCGAGTGTCATCTACGGGTTGTTGGGGATCTTCATCCTGGTTCCGCTGCTGCGCACCCAGGTGATGCCCTTTCTTAAGAAATCGCTCGGTTTTCTGCCCCTGTTTCAGGGACCCATGTACGGAGTCAGCTTGCTCGCCGCGGGTGTCGTCCTGGCGATCATGATTATCCCGTTTATCATTTCAATTTCCCGCGAAATTTTGCTCGCCGTTCCCGCGGAGCAGAGAGAAGCCGCGCTGGCGGTGGGCGCCACGCACTGGGAAACCACCTGGGGCGTCGTGCTGCCCTACGCACGGGCGGGCATCATGGGGTCGATTTTTCTGGCCCTGGCACGCGCTTTGGGCGAGACGATGGCCGTAACCATGGTGATTGGCAACGACCCGAAGGTCAGCGCCTCGCTCTTTGCGCCCGGCTACACGATTGCCGCGGTCATTGCCAACGAATTCACCGAAGCGACCGGAGACCTTTACGTCCACGCGCTCATCGAATTGGGGCTGGTGCTTTTCGTACTGACCATCATTATCAACGGCCTCGCGCGACTGTTGATTCTTCTCACCACACGGCGAGGGACGGCACACGCATGAGGCGGAATCTCGGCTGGAGAAAATTCGTCAACTTCACCATGTTCGTTCTGAGCGGCCTGTGTGCCGTGGCGACGGTTTCGGTTTTGTTTTTCATCCTGGGATACCTTATCTGGCACGGGGCGAGCAGCCTGAACTGGTCGTTCTTCACCCAGTTGCCCAAACCGGTCGGCGAAACGGGCGGCGGCATGGCGAACGCCATCGTAGGCAGTGCCAAGCTCTTACTGATCGCCGCCGCGACGGGACTTCCCTTCGGATTTTTGGGCGGCGTTTATCTCGCCGAGTTCGGGGGCAAGACATTTTCCTTCCTCGTACGCTACACGGTGGACCTGCTGAATGGCGTGCCGTCCATCGTCATGGGCATTTTCGCTTACACCATTGTGGTATTGCCCATGCGCCACTTTTCCACGCTGGCGGGCGGACTGGCGCTGGGCGTGATGATGATTCCTATCGCGGTGCGCAGCACCGAGGAATTTTTGCGCGCTGTGCCCAATTCACTCCGCGAGGCGAGCCTGGCGCTCGGGGCAAGCCACTGGAGGACGGTCGCAACCGTAGTCGTTCCGGCAGCGCTGCGCGGAATCATCACCGGCGTGATGCTTGACCTGGCGCGCGTCGCCGGCGAAACCGCGCCCCTGCTCTTTACGGCATTTAACAACCGATTCTGGAGCCCCGGTTGGGATCAGCCCATCGCATCCCTTCCGGTCATGGTCTTCACCTACGCCATTTCACCCTACGATGACTGGCACCGGCAGGCGTGGGCTGCGGCGCTGGTGCTCCTGGCTCTGGTGCTGGCCGCTAACGTAATCGCGCGGATGGTTCTGGCTCGGAAACTTTCGCCCGCCACGCCCAGCCTATGAAGAACGCACCGGAGATGGTTATGACGGAAACTCCATCCCTGCCGGCCCAGGTGACCCCGCAAAGCGGGGCCGATACCGCCGCGGGAGGCGCCGAAGCCAAGCTGGACGTGTCGAACCTGAATTTTTATTACGGGAAGCATCACACGCTTTTTGACATCAACCTCAACATCCCAGCAAACCGCATCACGGCACTGATCGGTCCGTCCGGGTGCGGCAAATCAACTTTCTTACGCACCCTTAACCGGATGTACCACGTGATCCCGCACGCGCGCGCGGAGGGACGGGTCTTGCTCGACGGCGAGGACCTGATGACTCTCGACGTGGTCGAGGTGCGGCGGCGCGTCGGCATGGTATTTCAAAAATCCAACCCGTTTCCCAAGTCGATTTTCGACAACGTCGCTTTCGGCCTGCGAGTGAACGGCCTCGGGGGAAAAGGCGGGCTGAAAGATGCCGTGGAACATAGCCTGCGCCGCGCGGCGCTGTGGGACGAAGTGAAAGATAAGCTCCACGATTCCGCCTACATGCTTTCCGGCGGCCAACAGCAACGGCTTTGTATCGCCCGCGCGCTCGCCGTCGATCCCGAAGTGCTCCTCCTCGACGAGCCCTGCTCGGCGCTCGATCCTATCGCCACGGCGAAGATCGAGGAGCTGCTATTCGAGCTGAAGAAACAATGTACACTCGTCATCGTGACTCATAACATGCAGCAGGCCGCGCGCGTGGCGGACGTGACAGGTTTCTTCCTGCTGGGCCGCCTGATCGAATTCAATCGGACGGAAATCCTTTTCAAGACGCCCGCGCAGAAGGAAACCGAGGACTACATTACCGGACGCTTCGGTTAAGTCCGTCGAACGGGTTTGGGAAAGGCAGATCGAGCGTGCGCCGCTTTGAGGAAGAACTCGAAGAATTAAAGAACAAGCTGCTCGAAATGAGCGGGCTGGTGGAGTCCGCTGTTTATCGCAGCGTGCTCGCGCTGACCGAAAACGACAGCGAACAGGCCCAGGAAGTCCTCAAGAACGAGCGTCGCATCAATCAGATGGAAATCGAGATTGATGACGCCGCCACCAGTCTCCTGGCCCTTCAACAGCCGATGGCCACCGACCTGCGCTTTCTGACCGCCGCCATCAAGATCAATAACGATCTCGAGCGCATGGGCGATCTGGCCGTCAACATCGTGGAGCGAGCCCTCTCGCTGATGCGCCGCTCCCCTGTCCAGCCCATGATTGATATTCCCCACATGGCGAAGCTCACCGAGTCGATGGTCCGCAAGAGCCTCGACGCGTTCGTCCGAAAAGACGCAGAGATGGCGCGCGGCGTGCTTACCTCGGATGACGCCGTCGATGACCTTCGCGACACAATTTATCAGGAACTCATCCGCACCATGCAAAACGACCCGCAGACAACTCCCCAGTGTGTGGACCTGATGTTCGTAGCCAGAAACCTCGAGCGCATCGCCGATCACGCCACCAATATCGCCGAAGACGTTCTGTTCCTCGTCGAAGGCGTCGACGTTCGCCACCACGCCGAAAAACACTGAGTGCGGATTTCCGTCCTGGTGAGGGGAAGACCGCCTCCACGTTCAGCGGCCGTTGGTCAGATAGTGGGCCCACCAGGACTCGAACCTGGGACCAACGGATTATGAGTCCTGTTAGTGGGCTGTCCAGCAAAGAAAACAAAGGACTTCCACCGTCTTCCTCGGTAAAACGCGAACAAGCCGTGCAAAATCCGCAACTGGCACGCAACCAAGAACAGCATAACGTGAATGAGAAACGCTCGGACGGATTCCCACGTGATGAGGAGTGATGT
>CAYZVR010000291.1:0-4180 GCA_964481715.1 uncultured Acidobacteriota bacterium
TGCTCTACGCCGACTTGAAAATCTGGCTGCCCGACAACCTCCTCCTGCGCGGCGACCAGATGACCATGGCGGCGGGCATCGAAGAACGTTTGCCCTTTCTCGACCATAAGCTGGTCGAGCTTGCCGCGCGCATCCCCGGCCGCTTGCTTGCCCGCGCCTTCCGCACTAAGCTGCTGTTGCGCCAAGCGCTCCGGCCCTACCTTCCCGCAGAAACCCTGCGACGGAAGAAAGTCGGCTTCACCGTTCCGGTCGGCCCCTGGTTCCGTAAATCGCTCAAGTCACTGGTGGCGGACCTGGTCCTTTCACCGGAAGCCAGGTCGCGCGGGTATTTCAACGCGTCCCACATGGAAGGCTTCGTTCGCGAGCACTTCGACGGCGTGCGCGACCGGCAAAAACAGTTGTGGGCGCTGGTGAATTTTGAATTGTGGTGCCGGCAGAGGAAGAACACCTAAGGAGCGGGAGTAGGAAATAGGAAGTGGAAAATAGGGAAAAGGAGAACCGAGACGGGCTCAGGGGTGAGCCTCATGAGTGATACAGAAATCCGCTCGTACAGAGACCTCAAGGTCTGGCAGCGGGCGATGAATTTGGCCGAAGCCTGCTATCGAATAACTCGTCGCTTTCCCAAGGGCGAGTTATACGGAATGGTGTCGCAGATTCGCCGCGCAGCCGCCTCGGTGCCCGCGAACATTGCCGAGGGCACGGACGGAATAGCCGCGGTAAATACATCCAGTTTCTTCGTTTCGCTCAGGGGTCTCTTAAGGAATTGGAAACCCACGTCCTCCTCGTGCAACGGATCGGATAGGCGGAGGAAAAGACCGTCAGCGGAATCCTCGATGCGTCCGAGGTTCTGGGTAAAATGCTGCGAGCATTGATTCGCTCGCATGAAGCAGGCCGAGAATGAGAGACCCGAAAAGAAATTCATCCCTCCGTTTCCCACTTCCTATTTCCCACTTCCTACTTCCGCCTATTGGAGCCTTGAGAGATCAGTGACAAACCAACTACCCGCCGTCCTGATGATTGTCGAAAACCTCCCCGTGCCCTTTGACCGGCGCATGTGGCAGGAGGCTCGCGCGCTGGCGGAGGCCGGATTCCGTGTCTCGATGATCTGCCCCAAAGGGGAGGGCTTTGAAAAGAGCCGGGAAACCATCGAAGGGATCGAAATTTACCGCCACTGGATCTGGGAGGCGTCCAGCCCGCTCGGTTACCTCCTGGAGTACAGTTGGGCGCTAGCGGTGGAGTTTCTCCTGGCGCTCAGCATCTACGCCCGCACGCGTTTCAGAATTCTCCACGCCGCCAATCCTCCCGATACGATTTTCCTTATTGGAATTTTCTTTAAATTTTTCGGAGTGCGCTTCATCTACGATCATCACGATTTGAACCCCGAGCTCTACGAAGCCAAGTTCGGAATGCGCGGCGTTCTTCACTGGCTCGTTTGTCACGCCGAGAGATGGTCGTTTCGCACGGCGAGCATTTCCATCGCGACGAACGAGTCCTACCGGGAAGTGGCGATCACGCGCGGACGGATGAAGCCCGATCGCGTGTTGGTCGTTCGAAGCTGCCCCGACCTCAAGAACGCCCGCCTCGGAGCACCACGGACGGAGTTGAAAGATGGCAAGCAGCGTCTGGTCGTTTACCTGGGTGTGATGGGACCGCAGGAAGGACTCGATCTGCTGCTCGAATCCATTGTCTGGATCGTCGAGGAGAAACGGCGGGAAGATACGCTTTTTGCTTTCATCGGCGGCGGGACGGAGCTGCCACGCCTCAAATCTTTAGTGGGCAAGAAAAACCTCGACTCGATGGTGAGGTTTACGGGGCGCATTCCAGACTCCGAGCTGGCCGGATACCTCTCAACCGCCGATGTCTGCGTCGCGCCCGACCCCAGGAACCCCATGAACGATAAATCCACCATGAATAAGATCCTCGAGTATATGGCTTATGCGAGACCGGTCGTGCTTTTCGACCTCACCGAAGGCCGCCGCTCGGCAAGCGACGCCGCCCTCTACGCCCGGCCGAACGACCCCAAAGATTTTGCCGAGCAAATCCTGAAGCTGCTCGACTCCGAACCCTTGCGCCGGCAATTGGGCGAAACCGGCCGCAGACGCATCCTGGAGGGGCTGAACTGGGAAAACGAAAAGAAATCGTTGCTGGCGGCTTACGAACTCGCCCTTGCGAAGTAGCCTGAAGCGGTCCGCCGTGCCGCGGGGCGGCAGGGTTTTGTGGACTGTACCCTGTGAGGAACGAAGCCAATCTAGCTGGGCGATTTCAGCTCGCTCCGCGGCCAAGCAGAACCACTGGAATCGTCTTGAGCATAATTTTGAGGTCGAGCGAGGGCGACCAGTTGTCGATGTATTTGAGGTCCAGCTCCATCCAGCGCCGGAAGTTGAGTTGGCTGCGTCCTTCGATCGCCCACAGGCAGGTCAGCCCGGGCTGCATGCGCAGGCGGCGGCGCTGCCAGCGCTCGTACTTTTCGACCTCTTCGGGGAGGGGCGGCCGCGGCCCGACGAACGACATATGACCCTTCAGGATGTTGACGAGCTGGGGCAGCTCGTCGAGTGAAAACTTGCGCATGAGGCGCCCGATCGGGGTGCAGCGCGGGTCGTTCGTCATCTTGAACGCCGGGCCGTCCAGCTCGTTCAGCGCCTCGAGCTCTTCGCGGCGCAAGTCGGCATCGGCGTGCATGGAACGGAACTTAACAACGGTGAACTTCCGCCCGCCGAGGCCGCAGCGCGTCTGGCGAAACAGGACCGGCCCTCGGGAGGTCAGCTTGACGAGCAGCGCCAGGATCAGCAGGAGTGGCGAAAGCGCAACGAGCAGCGCCAGCGCCATCACGAAATCGGCGAGGCGCTTCAGGAGTAAAAGGTCTTCATTGATGGGTGTGGTGGAAAAGGTGAGCAGGGGCATTTCATGAAAGCGGTCGAGATGAACCTTGGAGATGACGTGCGGGAAAAAGTTGAGCAGCAGCCGCGTCCTGACGCCTTCTTCTTCACAAATCAGGAAAGTGTCTTCCAGCTTTTCAAGTTCTTCCTTGGAGACGGCGAAGACGACTTCATCAATAATGTGCCCGCGCAGGAGTTCCGGAATCCGCTCGAGGGCGTAAACGGGGTAGGCGCGGCAAAGTCCCGGAAACTCCGCGGACTCTTCGGCAACCGTCTGAGCCTCGCTGCGCGCGCCCTGAGTGACGCGGGCAAAACCAAACAGGCGCGTCCCGCGGTTTTCGTTGGCCTCGATCAGCCGCGCCACCTCGAGCGCCTCCGGAGAGGTTCCGACCAGAAGGAAATGGCGGAGCCCCGCCAGGCTCTTCCGCAGCGGCCCTCCCAGCCAGCGAGCCACCAGTCGGAACGCGACCATCGCCAGCAGGTCGAACGCCGCGTAGAGACCGAGCAGCAGGCGGCTGATGTATTCGAGCTTGAAGGCGTAGGTCAGCGCGAAGAGCACCGTGGTGGAGAGAAACCCTACCTTGAGCGGATCGCGGAAGGCGCGGGACAGTTCTTCTTCGCGAATTTCTCGATAAACGCCCGCGACCAGTCCCACGGTCGTCCACAGCCCGACGATGAGAGGAACGAACCAGAGGTAATTGGAAAGGGGATAAAGCGGGCGCGGCGTGATGAAGTCCGATCGGACGTAGTACGCCAGCGCAAAGCTCGCGAGCGCCGCGAGCGCGTCCGCCAGCAGATAGAGCACCCCGATAATGCGGTTATGACGAGAGAACATCGGCTCGCGCGCGGGCTTCGGGAGACCGCGCCACCCGCCTATCTTATCAGAAATCGCCCGCCTGCCCCGCCCCGGCCGGAACGGCAAGAAAGGCACTGGAAGCGGAAGCCGGTTTGAGGTACATTAGGCACATCCGCACGCGACGAAATTCAAGGTTTCCTGACGCCGGAGCGTAACACCTCTGCGGTCATGATTCGCTGCGGGAGAAGAATCTCGAGGGAGGAATTCCATGTCCACACCGCCGAACCCATCGGCACCCCCCGCGGCCCCGACCGCAACGCCAGCCGCAACGAACGCGGCTCCGGCCGCTGCGCCGCAGCAGGCCTTGCCGGTGCCGGTCATCCTGGGGGCCATGCTTCGCGCTTCCAAAAATGTCAGCGATCTGATCTTTTCGCCCGGGCGATTGCCTCAGGTCGAGCAGGGCGGACAACTGATTCCGGTGAAGATGCACGGCGTCTCGACGCTCACC
>CAYZVR010000292.1:0-4171 GCA_964481715.1 uncultured Acidobacteriota bacterium
AAGCAAGGCGCGCTACATCCGTATGGTCAGCTTCCTTCGCCCCAACGAAGCGGTAGGGCAAGCGCGGGCGACCTGGTACCCGTGGCCCTATTTCGAAGGCTTGACGATGGAAGAAGCAACCAACGAGCTGGCGCTGATGGTGGTTGGGATGTACGGGAAGTCCGTGCCCAATCAGAACGGCGCGCCGATCCGCGTGCACCTGCCCTGGAAATATGGCTACAAGAGCATCAAGGCAATCACCCAGTTCGAGTTCACTTCGAAGCAACCCGCCACGTTCTGGAACGTCGTCGTTCCCGACGAGTATGACTTCCCGGCCAACGTGAATCCCAGCAAACCTCACCCGCGCTGGTCGCAGGCGACGGAACGAATCGTCGAAACGGGCGAGCGCATTCCCACCCGACTGTACAACGGTTACGGGGAATACGTGTCTTACCTTTACAAGTAAACGACGGTCGGGTGCTCACACCCCAAAGCGCGCAAAACAAGTCAGACTCGCGCCGTGGCCAGCGCCCAACGGCTTAGATTGCCGCGAACCAGCCAGGATCCGCCAGCACGTTCAATCGAGGGCTCGCGCAAGCGCCACGCTTCGGCGAGTTTCGCCACGCCGGTTCCCGCTACCGCCGCGCGGCTGCGAGACGAGCCGACAATCATCGGGGACAAAAACCAGCAGGCCCGGTCAACGAGTCCTGCATCGAAAAAGCTGCCCAGAACTTCGCTCCCGCCTTCCACGAGGACGGCGAGAATTCCTATCTCGGCCAGCTTGCTGAGCAGCGCCCTGAGGGGCACTCTTCGCCCTTTGAATTTCCACACCGTCGCGCCGCGGCGGACCAGTTGTGCAGCTTTCTCACTGCTCGCGCTTTCCGTGCACGCCACGATGCATTTTCCCGAACGAACCGCTTGGCTGCCGGCGGGGATGCGCAAGCGAGAGTCGAGGACGATTCGCCATGGCTCGTTTCGGCCGCGCAGGCGCGCTCCTAGATGCGGGTCATCGGCCAGGACCGTGTTGATCCCAACCAGCACGGCCTGATGTTCAGCGCGAAGCTCGCGCGCGCGCCGTCGGGCGAATGAACCTGTAATCCACTTCGAGTCGCCCGTCCGAGTCGCAATCTTTCCATCGAGAGTCGTCGCCACCTTCATCGTCACAAAAGGCAGGCCGGTGGCGCGATATTTCAGATAGACCTCGTTCAACGCTGCCGCCTCTCGAGAGCAGACGCCCGATTTCACTATGAGCCCGCGGGCTTTCAAGATTCGGGCGCTGCGCCCGGCAACAAGCGGATTCGGGTCGCGCAGCGCGTAAATAACTTTGCGGATTCCGGCGTGGAGGATTGCGTCCGAACACGGCGGGGTTTTTCCGTAGTGACAACACGGCTCGAGCGTCACGTAAAGCACAGCGCCCTGGGCCCGGCGGCCGGCCCGCGTAAGCGCTTCCACTTCCGCGTGTGGGGTTCCGGGCCCGCGGTGAAATCCGCGGCCCACGATTTTGCCATCGCGCACAACGACGCATCCCACCCACGGGTTCGGGTAGGGAAGCGCGTGAGGGCTCCGCGCGAGCCGCAGAGCTGCCTGCATGAAGACTTCATCGGAGAGAGGGCGACGGGCCGGCATGGGCGGTCACTGCACCTTGCTGAGCAGGTGGCCCAGTTTGTCTTTTTTTACGCGCAGATAGTTGCGGTTTCCGTCGTGGGGAGGAATTTCGAGCGGAATGCGCTTTAGAATTCTCAGCCCGAAGCGTTCGATGCCCGAAACCTTCTTGGGATTGTTGGTCAGCAGATTGATCTTGCGCACTCCCAGGTCGGCCAGGATCTGCGCGCCCACGGAATAGTCGCGCATGTCGGCGGGCAAGCCCAGCCGTTCGTTGGCCTGCACGGTGTCGAGGCCTTTGTCCTGCAGCGCATAGGCGCGGATTTTGTTGGCAAGGCCGATGCCCCGGCCCTCCTGGCTAAGATAGACGATCACGCCCCCGCCTTTTTCTCCGATTTTACGCATGGCCGTCGCAAGCTGGTCGCGGCAATCGCAGCGGATAGAGTGGAGCGTGTCGCCCGTCAGGCATTGCGAGTGGACGCGTACCAGAACCGGCTCGTCAGGTGAGACTTTGCCCATCACCAGCGCCAGGTGCTCCCGGTTCTGCGAGGGGCAGTCGTAAACATGGGCGGTGAACGTCCCGAACGCCGTCGGCAACTGGGCGCTCGCCACTCGCTCCACCAGTTGTTCGTTGTAGCGGCGATATTCAATCAGTTCTTCGATGGTGATGGTCTTCAGCCGAAAGCGTCGCGCCAGTTGCTCGACCGTCCGGGCTTGCGCCGCCTTGCCGGTCTTATCCAGGATTTCGCACATGATGCCGACCGGATTCAGCCCTGCAAGGCGGGCCAGGTCCACCGCCGATTCCGTGTGGCCGGCGCGCGCCAGCACGCCTCCGGCGCGGGCCCGGATAGGGAAGATATGTCCCGGCTTGGTCAGGTCGTAGGAGCGCGCGCGCGGTGATGCCAGCAACCTCACCGTGGCGGCGCGGTCGGCGGCGGAGATTCCAGTGGTCACACCCTTGCGGGCGTCAACTGACACTGTGAAATCACAGACGAACGGCGTGGTGTTTTCTTCTGCCGGGACCATGGGTGCGAGACCCAGCTTCTGCGCGCGCTCACGCTTGAGCGCCACGCAGATCAACCCGCCGCCCTGCTTGATCATGAAGTTGACGGCGTCCGGTGTGACTTTCTCCGCGGCCATCACCAGGTCCGCCTCGTTTTCGCGGTCGTGACTGTCCCGCACGATCACCATCCGACCGCGGCGGATTTCGCGGATCGCGTCTTCGATAACGGAAAAATTCGACATAACTTAACCCTTCAACCGGCTCAGAGCCGCGAGCAGCGACAACGCGCTCTGCGCCGCTTCCCGGCCTTTATTGAAGTCGTTATCGCCCGCGCGGCTCAGGGCATCGCGGCGACGATAGGTGGCGAGAACCTCGAAGATAATCGGCACGTTTTGCTCGAGTGAAACCTGCATCACGCCGCGGGCACATTCGTTTGCAACCAGATCAAAGTGATACGTGTCCCCGCGAATCACGGCGCCCAATGCGATGAGCGCGTCGTAGCGATCAAGTTCCGCCAGCCGGCGCGCGAGAATCGGAATCTCAAAGCACCCAGGCACGCTGTAGAGGTCAATGTTCTTCGCAGGCACGCCGCCCTCGCGCAGAGTCTCCAGACACTTCCTTTCCAGGCTCAGCGTAATGTCGCGGTTGTATTCGGCACGGATAATGGCCAGGCGAACTTTGGCCGCGAAACTGCGGCGGAGCCGGATCTCCTCGCGAGTCGCATTCGGGCTTTTCACTCTCATGTTCGTATCAGCTTCTCGATGTATTTTGCCAGGACGTCAATTTCCACATTCACGCGGTCGCCGGGCTTTTTCCTGCCCAGCGTTGTGCGACTCAACGTGTAGGCCAGCAGCGACACGGTGAAGCGGCCCGGCCGCGAACGGACCACGGTCAGGCTGATGCCGTCGATGGCGATGGAGCCTTTCTCGACGATGTAGCGCGAGAGCCGTCGCGGAACCGCAAACTCGTAGATTTTCGATTCGCCCTCGCTTCGCACACCAGTGATTCGTCCCGTCGCGTCCACGTGGCCCTGGACGAGGTGGCCGCCGATAAGGCTTGCGAGCGTCAGGCTGCGCTCGAGGTTGACGGCATCGCGGGGGCGCACGTCGCCGAGCGTCGATCGCCGGAGCGTCTCGGGCATGTAGGTCACCCGGAACACGCGGCCATTGGTTTCTTGAACCGTCGAGCAGACGCCCTCCACGGAAACGCTTTCGCCTTCCTTCAACTTCCAGCCTCGCGGCTTGCCAATCAAAAAAATGCGCTGGCCGCGCGCACCATGAATCTTCACAACCGGACTGGTGGTTTCAACAATTCCGCTGAACACTGGGTTTTCCACGGGGCCGATATCGGGAGAGGCCCCTCATCGGGGCACGGTCTGGGTGGGCTGATCACAGGCGTTCGGCGCAAAAGTGGGAGCAGTCTCCGGCAGGCCGAAGACACCCTCAGCTTTAGGCGAGGTGCCGCCCTGACCTTCTCCCATCCGGACTTTACCGTCGGCCCCGGAGTTTCACCGGATCGTGGGGATTAAGAAAAGTGACAAGTGACGAGTGATAAGTGACAAGCCAAAAGCCGTGGGGCCTGCTTGTC
>CAYZVR010000293.1:0-4135 GCA_964481715.1 uncultured Acidobacteriota bacterium
GGATGTAGGCGGGGTGAACGGTGGCCAGGGCTTTGGTGCCGCAGAAGTCATAGAAATTACCACGAATTTTGGTGATCCCTTCCTTGATTCCGAGCAGCGTCCGCACGGCCGGCGCGCCGAGGCAACAGATCAGCCGAGGCTGAATCGCCCGAATCTGCCGAAGCAGGAAGGGAGAACAAGCTTCGATCTCGTCGCGCTCGGGTGTGCGATTGCCGGGCGGACGGCACTTCACGATGTTGCAGATATAAACTTCTTCGCGCTTCAAGTCGATCGATTGAATCATCCGGTTCAGGAGCTTCCCGGCGCGGCCCACAAACGGCAGGCCCTGTTCGTCTTCATCGGCGCCTGGGCCCTCTCCCACAAAAACCAGCTCGGCGTGTGGGTTTCCCTGCCCAAAGACAATCGTCTTGCGTCCTTGAGCCAACCGGCAACGATGGCAATCCCCCAGGTCTTCGCGGATTTCTTCAAGCGTCTCGTGCTCGCGAAGCGGCGCGGGAGGCGCTTCGAAGAGGCTGAGCGATTGCGCTGGAGAACGAAGAGCAGCCAGCGGCCGTGGCGGTGGGGCAGGTTGTCGAGGTGGCGCAGGGGCGGCAGGCTTGCCCTTATCGGCAGTCCCTGAAATGGTTGTACTCATGTGTTGGGTGGCTGCGCCTGCCGCAATCGTTGATGTCCCTGCATCGCGGCGATAGAAATCCTCAATGCCGAGGTCACGATAGAACTCAAGATAGTCGGCGAGTTGTTGGCGCAGTTTTTCGTCCACAAATCCTTCGCTATTTTTTCAGGATGACGCGCGGCGTGCGACCGGGGGTCGTCGCGTGGTTCGCGTCCGTTCTGAGCGCCGCCACCTCATCGAGGATGTGGTGCGCGACTTCCAGTTTGCTCATCTTCTCGAGCGGTTTCCGGCGGCCATCCGGAAATAGAAGTGTAACGATGTTCGAGTCCACATCGAAGCCCGCCCCTTCCTGCGTGACATCGTTCGCGACAATCATGTCGAGACCTTTTGCGCGGAGCTTGGCGGCAGCGTTCTCGAGCACGCGGTCGGTTTCGGCGGCGAAACCCACTAACAATTGTTCCGGGCGCCGCCGGCGCGCGACTTCGGCAAGAATATCGCGCGTAGGTTCGAGTTTTAATACCGGAACTCCGTCGCGTCTTTTGATTTTTCGCGACTGAACCTCGGAAGGGCGGAAGTCGGCGACCGCCGCAGCCATCAGAATCACGCAGGCTTTATCAACATGCCGGAGGACGGCCATCGCCATTTCCTCGGCGCTGCGAACGTGCTCGATCTCAATTCCCGCCGGAGGCTCGAGGTGCGTGGGACCGCTCACCAGGATGACGTGTGCGCCGCGCCTGTGGCCAGCTTCGGCCAGCGCGTAGCCCATCTTGCCGGATGACCGGTTGCTGAGATAACGCACCGCATCCAGAGGTTCTTCGGTCCGCCCCGCGGTGACGAGGAGCGTTTCACCCTTCAAGTCATCGCGAATTTTCAGTGTTTCAAAAACTGCCCGGGCGATGGACTCAACCGAAGCCAGCCGTCCGGCACCAGTCATTCCACAGGCCAGGTAGCCCTCGTCAGGATCCAGCACACGGATGCCGCGGGCGCGGAGACTGCCCAGGTTTTGTTGGGTGGCGGAGTTCTCCCACATGTTGATGTTCATGGCAGGCGCCACAATGATGGGCGCTTTGGTGGCAAGAGCCAGCGTGGTGAGAAAATCGTCCGCTGCGCCGTGGGCGAGTTTGGCGATGACGTTGGCGGTGGCCGGCGCGATTACCAGCGCGTCAATCGTCTGGGCCACAGCAATATGCTCGATAGCGCTCTCAACGTTCGGCTCACCGGCCTCACCGCCGAACATCTCGGTGATGACCTTGCGGCCGGAAAGCGAAGCAAAGGTAAGCGGCGTGATGAACTCCCGCGCGCTGCGCGTCATCACGACCTGGACCTCCAGGCCTCTTTCCTGCAACACGCGCAAGAGTTCCGCAGCCTTATAGGCAGCGATGCCGCCCGTTACTCCAAGAGCCACGCGCATAGTCAAATCAAGGCGCTCCCGACTCCAGCGAGAGGCGCTCACCCTCCGCAATGCCCGCCGGGGATGTCCGCACGAGCCCTTACCTCTTCACATTTTACACCTTACTTCGCGGACTTGGACTTTCCTGATCCGTCGTTGCCCTTGGTGATGGGTTCAGTTATTTCAATCGGAACGAGTCCGGCTTCAACCTCCTGCTGTGCAATTCGCGTCGGCTTTTTTGACGGAGTCTGGACGAGAGCCCTTGCCCCTGCCTGAAGCTGCCGGGCTCTCTTCGCTGCGACGAGGATGAAGCGAAACTTGCTGTCCACATTCTGGGGTAACGTCATTCGATTTTTCCTCCAAAGGTTTTCAAAATTCTCAGTGCGTGATCTTTTTGAACTTCTCGCCGCGCGCGCGCGGCCCCAACAACAGCATGAAAGGTCCGGGCGGCGTTCATAACGCGGTCGTTGACGATCAGATAATCGTACTCGCGCCAGCGCCGCATTTCCTTCCGCGCATTCACAAGCCGCCGCCGGATCACATCTGGCGCATCCGAGTGCCGCCGCCGCAAGCGGAGCTGCAAATCCCGGTACGAGGGTGGAAGAATAAAGATACTAACCGCATCCGGCAGCCGCCGGCGAACCTGGCTGTGTCCCTGAACGTCAATATCGAGCAGGACGTCTTTGCCCGCCGCCTGGGCCTTGCGGACCTGCTTCCGCGAAGTCCCATAGAAATGTCCATGCACGTTTGCCCATTCGGCAAATTCTCCCGCGGCGATCCTCCGCTTGAACTCCGCCGGTGGGACGAAGAAATACTCCCTGCCGTGCTTCTCGCCCGGCCGCCGCGGGCGTGTTGTGTAGGAAACCGAAAACACCAGGCCGGGAATGGAAGCCATCAGATGCTTGACGAGAGTGGACTTGCCCGATCCGGAAGGAGCGGAGATAACGATCACGCTCCCCTTCCTTTCACGGGATTGCGATTTTCGGGCCACGGTTACTCGATGTTTTGCGCCTGCTCGCGCAACTTTTCGATTTCGGTCTTCATTTCAATCGCCAGGCGGGCGACCTCCTGACCCACCTCCGGCACGTCCGTTGTCTTGGAGAGCAGTGTGTTTGCTTCGCGATTCATTTCCTGCAAAAGAAAGTCGAGCTTCTTACCTACTTCGGAGCTGCTCGCGAGCAGGTGGCTGACCTGCTCCAGATGGCTGCGAAAGCGCGTGAGCTCTTCGGTGATATCCGACCGCGAGGCAAGATACGCCACCTCCTGCGCCAGGCGCGCAGAGTCGAGCACCGCCCCACCCGGAACCTCCTGCACGAGTTCTTTCAAGCGGGCTTGCAGTCTCTTCTGGTAGAGACCAGGAATTTCCTGCACGTGCTTTTCAACCCCTGCGCTGAGCTCTCCAAGATGCGCCAGCCGCTCCTTCAAATCTTTTTCCAGGGATTCCCCTTCACGACCTCGCATTTCATTGAAGCGCTCAAGCGCCTCTTTCACCACGCGCTCCAGGTTCGGCAGGAGTTGTTCCAGGTCTTCGTCCGAAAACTCTCCGTTGCTGGCTCCGACCATCCCGGGCACACGCAGCAGCGCCATGACCTCCGGCTCGGCCGCCAGCCCGAACTCGCCGCGTAGTTGCTGGAAAGCTTCCAGATAAGACTTCAGCAGCCCCCGATTGATCTGGAGTGCCCCCGAACCCGCGCGCTCGAGCGCGATGGCCATCTCGACATGGCCTCGTGCCACACTTTCCTTGACCAGGCGGCGCAGCAGGGGCTCGGAGGACTCGAGTCCCGCGGGAAAGCGAAGCTGCAGGTCGAGATAGCGGTGGTTGGTGCTCTTGAGGCTCACCGAAATCGAATAGCCCGCCTCCTCCGTGCGTTCCGTGCTGTATCCCGTCATGCTGCGAATCATAAACAGTTGTCAGTGTTCAGTTATCAGTATATTGACTTTGGATCGTCGAATCTTCCTCAGGGCTCTGCGTCCACAAATTGCAGTTCGTGGAGCCGCTGATAAATCCCCCCGCGATTAACCAGATCCTCGTGAGTCCCGACTTCGGAAATGGTGCCACGGTCGAGAACCACGATACGGTCGGCGCGGCGAACGGTCGAAAGTCGGTGGGCAATAACCAGCACCGTGCGTCC
>CAYZVR010000294.1:0-4107 GCA_964481715.1 uncultured Acidobacteriota bacterium
AAGCAGGAAAAACACGCCCGGCGATTCAGGGGCCTGCGCAAGCTCATCGTAGAGGGGAACTGCCTCTGCATACCGCTCCTGAAGATAAACGCTGGAGGCAAGTCCCTTGAGGGCCTCGCGACTCCGCGAATCGAGTTTCAGCGCGGCTCGAAACTCGGTCTCGGCTGCGGAAAAGTTTTGTTCCTCAATCAAGGTCTGTCCCAGGGCACGGTGGAGGTCCGAATCGCGGGGTGTTTCCTGGAGGGCCCGGCGATAATACTTTTCCGATTCGGGGAATCTCTTGAGCAAAGCACAGACGTCACCCAGGGCCGCCGCGAGTCCGCCGAGGTCGGGTTTCGCCTCATGGACTTTCTCGAGACATCCAAGCGCCGCCTCGTTTTTCCCCTCCTCGAGGTAAAGCTTCGCGAGGTGGAAGCGCGTTTCTGCGTCATCGGGCTGCGCGATCAGGTATCGCTCGAAGTGCTTCACCGCCTCATCGGGCGTCTTCAGGCCTTCGGCAGCAAGTGCAAGGCCCAACTGCGCCTGAGTCAGCTTGGGATCAAGCTCGGAGGCCTTTTCAAAAGATTGCAACGCAGGTTCAAAACGCTTTTGGTCGAGATAGAGTTGTCCCAGGTCGAAATGTGTCATGGCCGAGCCGTCATCGAGTTTCAGGGCTTCAAGGTATTGTTTTTCGGCTTCCTCGGCGTTGCCCGCGGCGGCAAGCGCCCGCCCGGCGTAGAGATGAGCGCGGTGGTTTTCGGGTCTGAGCTCCGCTGCTTTCTCCAGGTGTTCGGCGGCCTCGGGAGCGCGTTGCATCTCCACCAGCAGAATGCCGAGGTTCAGGTGTGCGTCGAACAAATCCGGCCTGAGTTGCAAAGTTCTTCGGTACGCTTCAACAGCCTCGTCGTTCCGGTGAAGGCCCGTGTAGGCATAGGCAAGGTTGAACCATGCGGGAACCGAATCGGGCTGCAATTTAACGATGGCATCAAGCGCAGGGACGGCCGACGCGTAGTCTTTGTGATCGAGCGCTTGCTGCGCCTCACGCAGCAGGTGGTCAACCTCCGGCGCACCGGCCGCGCGCCCGGCACCCGTCTGCTGGCCAGGAAGGATCGTTATTGGCTCGATCAAAACAAACAGCAAGACCAAACCGGTTAATTTAAGGAGAAAATTTGGAGAGCCGCCCCGACGAGGAGAATTCGGTCCGGAACTGATCTGCTCGCTCATCGTTCGATGCCATCACTGCGGTGGTCTTGATGAGAAAGATAAGGCAAAAGACACTTCGCCGTATGTGAGTGTGGATGCGACGCAACCTTTTCGGGTGGCCCGGCCGCGACCACGTAGCCTCCGGCTTCACCACCTTCCGGACCCAGGTCGATGATCCAGTCGGCGGTTTTCAGGACATCCAGGTTGTGCTCGATAATCAGGACGCTCGCCCCCGCCTCGTTCAGCTTGCGGAAGGCGGCCAGGAGTTTATTGATGTCGTCGAAGTGGAGACCCGTCGTCGGCTCATCAAAGATGAACAGAGTCTTTTCGCTCGCGGGATGCGCAAGGTGTGCGGCCAGGCGCACGCGCTGGGCTTCCCCGCCCGAAAGCGTCGTCGCCGGCTGGCCCAGGCGCAGGTAACCCAGGCCGACCTCATCGAGCACACGAATCTTGCTCGTGACCTTTGGCACGGCCGCAAAAAAGGACAGCGCTTCCTTGACGGTCAACTGGAGAACCTGGTGGATGTTCAGGCCCTTGTACCGGATTTCCAGCACGCTGGATTTGAACCGGCGGCCGCGGCACTCTTCGCAGATCAGGTCCACGTCCGCCAGGAATTGCATCTCGACCGTCACCGTTCCGTCGCCCTGGCACGTCTCGCAGCGCCCTCCCGGAATATTGAAGGAAAAGTATCCGGGCGCATACCCTCGCTTGCGCGCTTCGGGCGTCGCGGCGAAGGCCTCGCGGACGGCATCGAAGGCTTTGACATAAGTGACCGGGTTCGAGCGCGGCGTGCGGCCGAGCGGCGACTGGTCTACCAGGACCACTCCTTCCAGCGCGGCGTCCCCGTCGAGCCGGTCGTACTCGGCGCGCGGCGCAGCCAAGCCCCGGCGCGCCGCCAGGGCGTTGTACAGGACGCCGTGTACGAGCGAAGATTTGCCCGATCCCGAAACGCCGCTAATGCAAACCGTGAGGCCGAGTGGGATGTCCACGTCTATTGATTTCAGGTTGTGCTGCCGCGCGCCGCGTATTCGCAACCAGGCTTTGGCAGGCTTGCGGCGCTCGGAGGGAATTGGAATTTCCAGTCCACCGGAAAGATATCGGCCAGTCAAAGAACGCGGATCGGCGAGAAGGCTGGCCCAGTCGCCCGAATAGACAACGCGTCCGCCGTGTTCTCCTGCTCCCGGGCCAAGGTCCAGGATTTTGTCCGCCTGGCGCATCATTTCTCGGTCGTGCTCGACGACGAGAATCGTATTGCCGAGGTCGCGCAGGCTCTTGAGGATTTCGATCAGCCGGCTGGTGTCTCGCGCATGGAGGCCGATGGACGGCTCGTCCAGGACATAGAGCGCACCCACCAGATTCGACCCGAGTGAGGTTGCCAATTGAATCCGCTGCGCTTCCCCGCCCGAAAGCGTGGACGCCAGACGGTCGAGGGTCAGATACTCCAGCCCCACTTTGTAAAGAAATTTCAGCCGGGAACGGATTTCATCCAATACCTTGTCGGCCACGGCCTGTTCGAGGCGGGAAAGGCGAAGCTCGTTGAAAAACTGGTAGACGTCCTGAACGGACATCGCGCAGACTTCCGTAATCTTTTTGCCTTGCACGCGCACATTCAATGCATCGCGGCGCAGGCGTCCGCCCTCGCACTCCGGGCACAGCGCATAGCCGCGATAGCGGCTCAGGAAGACACGGACATGGAGCTTGTACTTCTTTCGCTCGAGGTAATTGAAAAACCCGCGGATGCCGGCAAACTCGCCGTCACCCTCCATCAGCCAGCGGCGATGGCCGGGCGCCAGCCGATGGTAGGGCACTTCGAGGGGGATGTTTGCCGCGCGCGCCGCGTGCTTCATTTCATTGAACAGTCCCCGGTAGCGGGGCTTGGTCCACGGCTCGACGGCTCCCTCACCGAGCGACTTGCCCTTGTCGGGGATGACGCGGTCCAGGTCGAAGTCAATTGTGTTGCCGAATCCCTGACAGCGCGGGCACGCACCATAGGGGTTGTTGAACGAAAACAGCCGAGGCTCCGGTTCCTGGAAAACCGTGCTGCAACGCTTGCATTCGAAACGCTCATTGAAAACCAGACGCGTGGGTTCGGTGGCGGAGTGGGCCGGGGAATTCTGATCCACAAACTCCAGGATTGTTTCGCCCGATTCGCGGTAACAGAGCTCGACGGAATCGAGCAGCCGCTGGCGGATTTCCGGGCCGACGGCCAGGCGGTCGACCAGAACGTAAGCGGGCCGCCCGAAATCGATTTCGAGGAGCGATTCCGGCGTCGAGAATTCAAACACCCGGCCGTCTTGAAGCAAGCGGTTGAATCCGTTCTGGCGCAAAGAAAAGAGTCTTGCCTTCAACGACTCGCCGGGTGGAATGGGTGCGGCGTGTAGTCGCCCGTCTGTCTTCGTCGCGGCGAGTTCGGGTCCGAGCGGCCTTCTCTTGTCCGCGCGCACCGAGCGGACTCTCACGAGGGAAGTTTTTTTCTCTTCGTTCGGCGACACGTGCCCTTTGATCTCGAAAAGGACGTAGAATTTTCTGCCAGCCTCGAGAGCCAGAACGCGGTCGGCGATTTGGTCCACGTGGTCTTTGCGAACGATATCGCCGCACTTCGGGCAGGTCGTGACTCCAATGCGCGCGAAGAGCAGGCGCAGGTAATCAAAAATCTCCGTGGCCGTTCCCACGGTCGAGCGCGGATTGCGCGTCGAGTTCTTTTGGCGGATGGCAACGGCCGGCGCGATGCCCTCCACTTCGTCCACGTCGGGTTTTTCCATTCTCTCCAGGAATTGTCGAGCGTAGGCGGAAAGCGATTCAACGTAGCGCCGCTGCCCCTCAGCGTAAATCGTGTCAAACGCCAGGCTGGATTTGCCCGAACCGGAAACGCCCGTCACCACGGTCAGGCGGTTGTGCGGGATTTCACAGTCGAGATTCTTGAGG
>CAYZVR010000295.1:0-4091 GCA_964481715.1 uncultured Acidobacteriota bacterium
TCCAAAAGGCTTATGCTTCCGCGGGAACGCGTGGGTACTGGCTGGAAATGCTGCACCAGCAGACGAATCTAGCCAAGGAACAATACATCGGGCGGAGCAACATCGCCTTAATCTATGCCCATCTTGGAGACAAGGACCGGGCGATCGAATGGCTGAATAAGGCTCGCGCGGAACACGATATCAATCTTGCCTTGAATACTGTGGACCGCGCCTTTGACCCCCTGCGCTCCGACCCGCGCTTCCAGGCCCTTCTTCGCAGCATCGGCCTGGCCCACTGAACCGTACCCATCTTTGGCGCTGTCTTTAGGCCGCCACGGCTCAGAACCAGAACCGACAAATCGTATCCCCCAGCGTGTGGGCGAGCAGGCGCTTGTGCATGGCCCGAGCCTGAGGATGTCAAGGTTCGTCGCCGGCTCCCGTGGCGCGTTTCAGTCTGGCAGAACCGAAATCAACGCTCGAAAGAGGAATGATCCGCGCTGCGCCGAGCTTCTTCAAGTCTTTCCTGAAGCCCGCGATGTTTCCAACCAGCACGATGACCGCGCGGTCGGGTTCGAGGTGGCGGCGAACGGCCTCCGCCACGTCGCGCGCGGTCAGCGCGCGCACCCTGTCCGGAAAGCGGTTCACGTCATCGAGTGGCAGTCCATACACCATCAGGTCCACCACGTGCTCCGCGACGGACTCTGACGATTCGAACTGTAGCGCCAGGTGCCCCACCAGATAGCTCTTGGCAATCTCCAGTTCCGCCTGGCTGATCGAATCGTCGCGCAAACTCCGCATCTGGTCGAGGATGACCTTGAGCGTCTTGATAGTTTCCGAGGTGCGCGTAAAAGTTTTGGCTTCCCAGCTTCCCGCGGTTTCAAAACAATTCAAGTCGCTCGAGGCGCTGTAGGTGAGGCCGCGCCGTGTGCGCAGCGCGCTGAACAGGTGATTGGCCGCAGGGCCTCCGAGAATCTGGTTTGCCACTGTCAGCGCGTCGTAATCCGCGCTGTTCCGCCGGATGGCGTAGTTCCCTACTCGAATTTCGGTTTGCACCGCGTCGGGCTTCTCGATGGCGATGACTTCTGTCCGCTGTGGTGGAGTGCCCGCGCGTTCGGACGCGGGCGATGGCGCTTGACCTTTCCACTCGCCAAAGAATTTCGCCGCGAAGCGAAACGCTTCTTCAGGAGATATGTCTCCCACCGCGGCGAGGATGGAATTTCCCGGGCGAAAGTGGAGCGCGTGAAAAGCCCGCAAATCGTCGCGCGTCAGGCGGCGAACCGAAGCGGGTGTGCCATCCTGAGGATGGCCGTAAGGCGTGCCCGCCAGCACCGCGTGGTCGAAAGCGGTATCGGCGAGGTAGCCCGGGTCCTGGTACGCCACCTCGAGCGCCGAAAGCGTTTGCCGCCGCTTGCGCTCGAGCTCGGCGGGCGCGAACGCGGGATTCAGCATCATGTCGGCGAGAAGGTCGAAGGCGGCCTCGGTGTGATCGCTCAGCACGCTCAGTTCGACGTAAGAGGAATCCCACTCCGCGCCCGTGTCAATCTCGCCGCCCGCGCTGTCAATCGCGGCGGCGATTTCGAGGGCGCTGCGTCGCGTGGTTCCCTGGTTGAGCAGCGCCGTGACCATTTGCGCCGTGCCGAGCGCGTCGGCGGGATCGGACTCGGCGCCCGCCTTGACCACCAGCCGCAGCGTGACGATCGGCAGCGAGTGGCGCTCCACCACGACCACCGTCAGCCCGTTCGGGAGCGTGCGAACGGTTGGCGCCGGCAAGCGATACGGCTTGGGTTCCGGCACGGCCGGCGGGAACTGAGTGCTTGAATTGGACGCGCTCCCAGCATCGGTTTGCCCGAGAGCCGCGCGAAACGGCGCGGCCAGCAGGACGCTGAGCGCGAGAGCGACGAGCATTGTGCGGACGCGAGTCGCAACACACAACTCTTCCCTTCCGGCGAATTCTTTTCGAAATTTGCGCGGCGAGTGCATCAAGGCGCGCCTTCCGTGCGCGAAAGCGCTGCGGACTTCTCTCCACTTTGTGAGCGCGGGCTCACTTCCACGAGCGTCATGTTTTCCGGGAGCAGATACTTTGCCGCCACGCGCTGGATGTCCTCGGGCGTCACGGCGAGGAAGCGCGCGGGTTCGGTGTTCACAAGCTCCGGGTCTTCCAGCACCACCGCCGCGTAGCCGAGTTCATCGGCGCGCCCGCGAGCCGTCTCGCGGCCCTGAATGAAATCGCGCAGGATCTGATTCTTCGCCGTATCGAGCTCCGTCGCGGAAACGGGTTCATCCCGCAAGCGCGCGAGCTCGGCTTCCACTTCGCGCTCGCCTTCGGCGGGCGTGTGTCCGGAATTCAGAACCGCAAACACGAAAAAGAGGTTCGGGTCTTCGGTAAAATTGCCGGTGCTCTGCGCGTCGAGCGCGATCTGCTTCTCGTAAACGAGCCGGCGATAAATGCGCGAGCTTTCGCCCTCGGAAAGAATGTTGGCGGCAAGGCGCAAGGGATAGGCGTCGGGCGTGCCGTCGGCGGGCATGTGAAAACCTTCGACAAACGCCGGCAGCGCCACGTCGAGCGCGAGTGAGACCACGCGCCGCGCGGTTTGCGGCGGCTCCACGGGAATGTTGCGCTCGATCGGCCGGCTGCCGCGCGCGACTGGACCAAAGTATTGTCGCACCCACTGCTCGGCCAGCTTCGCGTCAAAGTCTCCGATCACGACCAGCGTCGCGTTTTCGGGAACATAATAGGTGTCATAGAACTCGCGGACGTCGTCCGCACTCGCGCGGTTCAGGTCTTCCATGCTGCCGATGGGGCTGTGACCGTACGGGTGCACGGTGAAGGCGTTACGGTAGAGCGTTTCGACCACCGAGCCGTAGGGCTGATTGTCAAAGCGCAAGCGGCGCTCTTCTTTCACCACTTCCCTTTCGTTCGCGAGCGTCTCGTTGCTGATGATCAAGTTGCGCATGCGGTCCGCTTCCAACCACAGCGCCAGTGGAAGCGCCGAACTCGGAATGGTTTCCCAAAACACCGTCGTGTCTTCCGTGGTGTAAGCGTTATCTTCGCCGCCCGAGCGCACGATATAACTTGAGAACTGTTCCGGGCCGACGTTGCGCGTTCCGTCGAACATCAGGTGCTCGAACAGGTGCGCGAAGCCGGTGCGACCCGCGCGCTCGTTTTTCGACCCGACGTGATACCAAACCTCGACGCTCGCCACCGGAACCTCGTGCCGCTCGATGAGGAGCGCCCGCAAGCCGTTGGGCAAAGTGACCGTTCGGATCGGCGTCGATGCAAGCTGGATGGCGCCGGATGCAGCGGGAAGCGCCGCGCCGAGAAGCGCGAGGGCGGTCAGGACCAGGAGCTTTAGGGATGGCCTTGGGAAGTGCAAGATGGTGGCGTGCTGGCCCCGCTTTCTTCAAGCTGTCGAGACTGGAATTGTAGCATATGGGTTGCCAGCCGGCTGAGAGGCCGCAGTTCAGATTCTTGCGTTACAGAAACTCTGCGGCACCTAAGGCCCCTAAAATCCGCAACAGCCGCAGCCTTCAAGTCCAGGTCTGATGCCCTGCCCTTTCCTCACAAGTTTGTATTCAACCGATAAACAGGGTTAGAATAACCGCACAGTTGGAACTCGCTGCGTCCTTCAGTCGGGGGCCTGATTTCAGGGCTGGCCGAGACGAGGAGGACCACTACCATGAAACCGAATAGGGTTGAGACGATAGGGCGTGCAGTCGCTGCATCGATTTTGTCCGCCGCACTGGCTGGTTGCGGCGGATCTCCATACCACGGACCTCCAGGCTCCGCGGCAACGATAACCATCACGAGTGGAAACGGTCAGTCAGGCACCGTCGGCGAGACGCTTCCCCTCCCGCTGGTGGTGAGGGTTGGCGATCAGTCAGGGAATCCGCTGGCAGGCGCAACAGTGACCTGGACCGTCACGTCCGGTGGCGGAAGCGTTGACCACTCCTCGATCTTGACGGGCTCGAGCCCGAGGCTCGCCTCGAGCTCGTTCACGCGGAGGATCAGGTGGTCGATGCGGGTCGCCATGGGGGTCCCCTGGCCGCCAGTCTACACTCGCCTGCGCGGCCCCGGCCGCCCGGGCCGCACGGTCTCGAGGAGACCTCATGGC
>CAYZVR010000296.1:0-4085 GCA_964481715.1 uncultured Acidobacteriota bacterium
CTCGAGCGTATAGCCCTCGTGCTTCTCTTTTTTGACGAGCCTGGCAGGACGGGGTTTGTGTTTCCAGGGAAGCTCGCCCAGCAGGCTCCAAAGCTCCTTGCGGCGCGACTCCTGATACACCTGGAATTCACGCAATGCGGGGAGAGGTTTTTCCAGGGCGCCCATCGAAATACCTCCTTGCGTGGCCATCAGGGCAAGCGTTGACTTTAGGAAATCTCGTCTGGGCAGCATCATGGTCCTTTCCAGTCCGAGCAGCGGATCGGACCACTAACTTACTACGCCTTCGAATCGGAGGGCGGAAAAATTCTATCAATATCCCCGGTGATGAGTCTCGCGGAACGTTGGAACGTAATGTAAGCCCACGCCCACTCAAACATGACCACGAAGCGGTTGCGGAAACCGATGAGAAAGAAAATGTGGACGAATAGATAAGCGAGCCAGGCAAACAGCCCAGAAAACTTGATGAAGCCGAAATCGGCGACCGCTGCGGCGCGTCCAATGGTTGCGAGCGTTCCCTTGTCCAAGTA
This sequence comes from uncultured Acidobacteriota bacterium, assembly GCA_964481715.1. GTDB lineage: Bacteria > Acidobacteriota > Terriglobia > UBA7540 > UBA7540 > JAHEKS01. The sequence continues at coordinate 528 of CAYZVR010000296.1, forward strand.
ACGGAACGGCAGGCTCGCTTGACCGTTCAAAATCCGCTGGATGTTTTTGGCGGTGTGCCGGCCCTGTTGGATGGCGGCGGGGGCAACGCCCGGCAAGGGCTTTCCGGTTTGATGCGTGAAGCACGCGAGGTCGCCGATGACGAAAGCCTCGGGATGGCCGGGAATGGAAAGATCCGGTCCAACCAGGACGCGTCCGACCTTGTCGAGCTCAACGCCGAGGGTGCGCGCGAGCGGTGAAGCCTTAACGCCCGCAGCCCAAAGCGTTGTCGCTGTGGGAACATCGCGGTTGCCGACCCGGATTCGCCGGCTCGCGATAGACGTCACGGGCTCATTGTTCAACACCTCGACACCCAGGTTTTGTAGGGATTTTTCAGCTTTTGCGGAAAGCTCCTCGGGGTAGGTTGGAAGAACTCGCGGACCGGCTTCCACCAGGATCACGCGCGCCTCGCGCGGGTTGATGACACGGAAGTCGCTCACCATCACTTGGCGTGAAATTTCTGCGATGGCGCCTGCGAGTTCGACGCCCGTCGGCCCGCCACCGACGACCACGAACGTCAGCAGCTCGCGCCGGCGCATCTCATCCGGTTCGCGCTCGGCAAGCTCGAACGCGTAAAGGATGCGGCGGCGAATTTCCAAGGCGTCTTCCAGGGTCTTGAGTCCCGGCGCAAATTTTTCCCACTCGTCGTGACCGAAGTAGGCGTGACTGACGCCGGTCGCCAAAATCAAAAAGTCGTAATCGAGCTCGCCGTCTTTCAGAATCACCTTTCGTGACTTGAGATCAACGGCCGCCGCTTCTGCAAGCAGCACGTGCGCGTTCTTCTGGCCGCGCAGAACGGCGCGAATCGGATAAGCGATGTCGCCCGGCGAGAGAGCCGCGGTTGCCACTTGATAGAGGAGGGGCTGAAACAAGTGATGATTGCGGCGATCGACGATCGTCACATTGACCGGGGCGTGCCTCAGGGCGCGGGCCGCGTAAAGCCCGCCAAAACCCGCCCCGACGATGACGACTCGGCGCATCCTTTGGCTTTGATTTGCAGCGCTAGCCATAAGCTCATAGTTTGCCATGAAGCGGTTCTTGAGAGGTGGAGAAGAATTTTGGGCGGTTCCGGTCGAGGCAGGGATTTGGCGCTTTGGGACTCTTAGTGTAGCCTGTCATGCCGCTTTGGCATGGGGGAGATTTTGCGCAGATGAGGCTGGACGAGTTAATACGCGTTTCGCTCTTCGTGGCCGTGGTGGTCATCGTCTACGCCCTGGCGATTCGAATCTGTGTCATGGACGTCTTGCGGCGCTATCGTGGCGGGGACAAGCCGCGCTCGGTCAAGGCCGCATGGCTTCGGCGCGCTGTAATTCTCTTCGCCGCTCTCGGCATCGTTTGCATGGCTTACGGCCGTTTCGTCGAACCTCGCTGGCCGGAAGTCACCCACGTTGAAATCAAGAGTCATAAAATACCTGCCGGTATTCCTCCCATCCGAATCGTTCTGATTTCCGATATCCATTCCCAGGACAAGCCGCTGCTTGAAACGCGCCTTCCCGAAATCATCTCGGCCCAAAAGCCTGACCTCATTTTCTACACAGGCGATTCGGCCAACACGGAAAAAGGCATCGCAGTTTTTCGAGGCTTGATGCAAAGGCTGACGGCGATTGCGCCCGTCTACGCGGTGGAAGGGAACTGGGACATCCGGCGCTGGCAACGGACTCAGCTCTTCGGTGGAACGGCCGTTCACGAGCTTGACGGGAAAGCCGAAAAGGCCGACGTGCGCGGCACGGAATTGTGGCTGGCCGGGGTGCCGTACGAATATCTGGATGAATTCACGACGATGATGGACTCCATTCCGCCAAGCGCGTTCACGATTCTGCTTTATCACTCTCCCGACCTGATCGAATCGCTCGAGCCCGGAAAAGTCGACTTGTATTGTGCCGGGCATACGCACGGAGGCCAGGTGGCGCTGCCCTTTTATGGCGCCCTGATTACCTTTTCGCAGTTTGGAAAGAAATACGAATCGGGGCTTTACCATGTCGGCGAAACGTGGCTCTACGTTAATCGCGGTATCGGCATGGAAGGCGGGCCGACGCCGAATGTGCGGTTCTGGGCGCGTCCGGAAATAACCGTCATCGACATTGTGGGTGCAAAATGATCCTGTTGCGGGGTTCGTGGTGTTTATGGCTTCCAGCGCAAAACGGGTTTGATGAGGACGGCGCACGCCGTGCGCCCCTACCGGCAGACTGGTTCGGCGAAAGCCAAGCTGGGGACGACGCTGACCGAATCCGTGCCGATGAATGCCTGGCTGTTTTTGAGCCAGCCGGTGAGCGTGGCGGCCTGGGCGTTGGGGTGCAGGCGCAGGCCCCGCATGGGGAAGACGGCGACGAGGTCAGGGATTCCGTCACGGTTCGCGTCACCTACGGACACCTTCACAGGTTTCGCGCCCTGGAAGCTGAGGCTCTCCGAGTCCACTTGATTAACGTCAAAATCCGGCGCGCTGGCGAGAAGCGCGGCCGCAGCGGTGACCAGGCGCCGAATGCTGGAGTCGCAGGTAGCCGCGTGATCGCGGCGGCAGGGCGGGTTGCTCCTTGAACCCGGATCGTGTCGCTTCGCTGTGCCTGCGCTTGGCGGCCAATCTCAGTTCGCATTCCCTTGCTTGAGCAGGCCCTCGACAACTGCCTGAAGGCGGTCGTAGGGCAGCGCGCCCACCAGGCGCACGCCATCGAGTTTGCCATTGGCGGCCTTTCCCACCACAAAGGTCGGGGCACCGCTAATGCCTAGCGCGTTGGCCTCGGATGCATCCTTCATGATTGCGTCCTTGTACGGGGCGGCATCCACGCAAGTGTGGAACCTAGTCATGTCGAGTGAAAGCGCCTGAGCGCGTTTCTCAATGCCGTCTTTGTTCAACTCGGCTTCATTCGACAGGAGTGCGTCGCGCATCTCCCAGAACTTGCCCTGGTCGCCGGCGCAGCGCGCAGCTTCCGCCGCAGGCATGGCGTTAGGGTGGAACTCGAGTGGCAAGTCGCGGGTGATGAACCGCACTTTACCAGTATCAATGTAGTTCTTCTTGAGTTCGGCATAAGTCTGGGCGTGGAAGCGGCGGCAGTAGGGACATTGGTAGTCGGAAAACTCGACCACGGTGACGGGAGCGTCCGGCCGGCCGAGAGAGTATGAGCCGTCCCCGAGATTCATACTGGTGCGCGTTTGCTGCGCGGGCACCGGAAGCTGCGACCGAGAGAGTGCGGCCTGCTGCTTTTCCAGCAGTTGTCGGATTAGCCGAAGCTCTTCCAGAATCGCGTCCCCTTGCTCCTTGGTCATTGCTTGGGAGGTATTGCTTTCGGGCCGCGCCTTTGCCTGCTGATGCCGCGCAGCCGATTTCGGTTCATTGGAAGTCTGCGCCGCCAACGCAGCCGTGGCGAGAACCAAGCAGGCAGCAGATATTGTTACCCTCATCCCGGTCCTCCTGCTTTTCATGTTGGACCACTCCATGAAGGATTCCTCATCGCAGTCTCCTGGCGGCCGCACTAATTGTGACCCTTCGAATTGCATTGAAACGTGTAGACAAACGGCAGGCCGCC
>CAYZVR010000297.1:0-4082 GCA_964481715.1 uncultured Acidobacteriota bacterium
CAGAGACGGCAGGTAATGGGTCAATTTAACGTAGAGGAGGCTTTACGCCTCCACGTGGTGAGGTGAACTCGCCGCTACGAGGCCCAAATTGACCCACTACCGGTATTTTTCGGTTGTTGCCCTCTCCGCGCCAACCGGATAGAATCCCGAGACAACCGAATTCCCGAAAAGGGCAGGTGCAGGATGTCCGAGTGGACCGAGCCGCTGAAAATTCGTCCCGCGCGCATTGGAGACGCGAAAGAGATCGCGCGAATTTACAATCAGGGCGTGCAGGATAGAACGGCGACTTTTGACGACGCCTATGTGACGCCGGAAGAGCGCTACCTTTGGCTGGTCGCGCGGCCGGAGCGCTTCCCGGTGCTGGTCGCCGAAGTCAAACACACCCTGATGGGCTGGTCGTCGCTCACGCCCTACAGCCCGCGCCATTGCTACGACGGCATCGCGGAGCTTTCCATTTTTATCGAGCGCAGCTTGCGCGGTCACGGCGTGGCGCACGAACTGATGAAAGGCATGCAGCAGGCGGCCCAGGAAAAAGGCTTTTACAAACTTATTGGACGCGTCATCGCCGAGAACGAGCCGGCGCGCAAGCTTTGCCAGGAAATGGGCTGGCGCGAAGTGGGCGTGCACGAAAAACACGGGCGCCTGTCCGGCGAGTGGCACGATTTGATTCTGGTCGAGTTACTGATTCCGGAAAATTTGAAATAGATTGGGGTCGTTGAGCGGGTCTTTGGATGAAGCTGCGCGTCCGATTCTCAATTCGGCTGCTCCTGATTCTCGGAACGCTGGCCTCGAGCGCCCCGATGATCTGCGCGCAGGACACCGGCCATGCGGCGCCCGCCATGCCGCGCGAGCAGACGATGCTTTTCGTCGGCGATGTCATGCTCTCCCGCGGCGTGGGCAGCCGGATGAAGGCCGAGGGCGACTGGACGTTTCCTTTTCAGAAAATCGGCGAGACGCTGCGCGCCGCTGACCTCACCTTTGGCAACCTCGAGTGTCCCGTTTCTGACACTGGGAAAAACCAGCATCACCTCTATTCCTTTCGCGCCGACCCAAGCGCCATCGAAGGGCTCACCTTCGCGGGCTTTGACGTAATGAGCGTCGCGAACAACCACATGTTCGACTGGGGTCCCGCGGCTCTGCTCGACACGGTCGAGCGCCTGCGCGGCGCAGGCATTCGGCCGGTGGGCGCCGGCGTCAATGATTTGGAGGCGCACTACCCGGTGCTGGTAAATCTGAACGGCGTAAAGCTGGCGTTTCTTGCCTACGTGGGCATTCCGCCTCGTGAGGCTGCCGCCAGACCCACGGAGCCGGGCGTTGCGTGGCTCGATTCAGCTCGGGTGCTCGCGGACATTCGCTTCGCGCGGGTGCTCGCCGACGTGGTCATCGTGACCCCGCACTGGGGCGTTGAGTACGCAAAGCGGCCGGAAAAATCTCAGGTTGATTTTGCCCGCAAAATGATTGATGCCGGTGCTGACCTCATCGTCGGCAGCCACCCGCACGTCGTCCAGCCGCTCGAGGAATATCATGGGCGTTGGATCGCTTACAGCCTCGGCAATTTTGTTTTTGATCAGAGAGACGCCGCGACCCACCGCGGCCTGATGCTCCAGGTGAAACTCAAGGGTCGCCGGATTGAAAAAGTCGAGCCGCAGCAGATCGAAATTACGCCCGCATTTCAGGCGCAGTTTTCGCCACAGCAGGAAAGCCCGTCGAAGGTTTCTGCTGTGACCCAATCAAACCATACCCCGACTGTCCCCGCCCGCGAGCCCCAGGCCCCCGCTTCCAACAACCGCCGGCCGTAATGGCTTTTCAGTCGGCGGCGCATTCACTGAGCAGCTTCTTGTAAACCTCGCGCGCGTGGTCGTATGCCTTCCGGGCTTCCGGCAGTTCGGCGGGAGAAATTTTTGGCGCCTTCTGCGTCCAGCACTGGTTGACTCCATCCAGGCACCACTCGACGCTGCGGCAAGACGGCTGCACAGGCTTTCCGCCTGCTGAAACAAAAATCGGGTTGGTGTGGGAAGAGGGCAGAATCCGCAGGGCAATCCAACTGCTGCGGCGAAGGGGAACATCGAACTCGAGTTTCTGCGCCGTGCCGTCGGCGAGGATTTCACGGCGAGCGACGGGCAAACTGTTCACCACCACTTCCACCGGAACCTTGCGCGTGCCGCCAATGCGCGCGCGCTCGATGTTCCAATAAGGCTTCTGGTCGTAATGTGACTGCCTGATTTTTTCGTCCGGTTGCGGGTTGAGGAAAGCCGCCGTAGTCACTTCTACGCGGACCGTGCCCGGAGCGGCGATGCGCACCTCGCTTCCGCCGGTTCCCACTTCGGTTCCGTTGACCGAAAAATTTATCAGATGGCTTCGGCCGTCCGAGACGTAGCTGCGGCCCTCGCGGAGGGATTTCGTCCAACTGTCATAGGTGAGGGGCCCATCCACTTTCGCGTAAGCTCGTCCTTCTCCCACGCGCGTGTCGTAGATGCACGGGAAATCCGTCTCGCCGGAAATCCGCGTGCGAAAGCCGGCGCTCAGGGTTTGATACCAGATGTTCAATTCCCACACTGACGGTGTGTCGCCGGCGGAGATGAAATCCACCGCATCGGGATGGGTGACATCCACGATGTATTCGTTCGCGCCAATACCGTCGAATCCGGGGATTTCGTAATTCGGCAGCGCATCGGTCTTGACCTGCAATCCCCAGCCCGAATGCGCAAAGCCCGTGATCGCGCCCTGTGACTTGGCCCAGCGCAGAATCGGAAGGTCCCACGTCGGCCAGTCCTCGATACGCTGGGTTCCGGGATAGTCCTGGTCTTTGAGGTTGAGCAACACCAGGTGCCCGGAGTGGCTGGAAGGGAAGCCGGAAACTTCGAGGTCGTAGTGCAACAGGCGGCTGGGCTCGGAATGAGGATCGTCCTCGCGTCCACGGAAAAAGCGTTTTTGAAAGTAATAGCATGGACCCCAGGTGAGCACGCACCCGACGTTCAAGTGTTCGCCGCGAACCTGGCGGTCCATGTCGTCGGGTTCCACACCCTGGCTGGGGCTTTCGTAGTGCGAGCATCCGGCCGCGTGAATGTGATGGTCGCCGGAATACCACCCGAACTTGGAGGGATCGATCCAGCGCTTGAGCTGAAACGAAAGCTCGTCCGGCCCGGATGAGCCCACTTTGAACTCGCGCGTCTCGGTGACGTATTCGGGGCCTCCGGTTGTCGAGACGGTGTAGGCGCCGGGCGGGAGCGAAACGGATTCGCCGTCGGCGCGATAGATTTGCGGCTGAAAAAAGAAATCGGGCGCGAGACGCTTGGCCGGGTTGGGATAAATGCGGCCCTGCGTGTCCTTGATGACGAAGGAGGCCATCGTCCGCTTGCCGTTCTCGTCGAGGACGCGCAGCTTGATGGTTCGCGCCGCGGCAATGTTGAAAAGGATGGTCGTCTCGTTCAGGAATCCCACATCTTGCGTTCCCTGGCCCACATCAAAGGCCAGCTTCGCGGCGCGCTGGCCGGCGTCCCGGCTAAAAATAACCAGCAGGCGATATTCGATACCCAGGCCTGACAATCTTTCGCGCGGCTTTTCGTATCCGCCGGGCGGCAGGGTCGGGCCGTAAAGCGAAATTTCAGCCCAGCGCTCGCGAACGTCCGCGGGCTTTAGCCCTTCGGAAGGGGACGGACTGTCGGAAGATGGGATGTAAACCGCTCCGCTGTTCGGACTGTGCATCTCGAGATACGCGGTGACTCCGGCCTGGTTGATGACCTTGACGAGAAAGATCCGAGCGCCGTCCTGAATGAGATCTGCGGGTGCGAGGCCGCGTTTTACGCCCACGCGGCTTTCCGCGTTGATGGTCACGACGGCAAGCGTGTATTTGTCGAGGACTGTTTCCATCTTCGCGACTGCCGTCTTGGGATCCGAATTAGCGAGAGCGTCGTTGATGGCGCGCTGATCCTCCGTGGCCAGGGGCTGGCCCAAGAATTCGAGTGTTGTTTCGATCTCCCGCACGGCATTTGCAAAGGGCTGAAGGGGGACAACGGGTCCACCGGCAGTCTGCCCTCCGGCCGCGCACGCGAACCCGCACACCATCAGGGTGAAAAAAGTTG
>CAYZVR010000298.1:0-4070 GCA_964481715.1 uncultured Acidobacteriota bacterium
TTCTTCGGGCTTCGCAACGCCGACCATTCCGCTGCTGATGTTTTTCAAATACGCCGCACCCGCTTCGATGCTGAGCGCTACGGCCCTCGCGCTTTGCGCTGCATTCAGAAGGGGAAGCTCCAGCATCACCTTTACCGGAATTCCTTTTGCGGCCTCAACCACTCCGCGGATGTCCTCGAAATATTCCTTCTCCATGCCAGAAAGGAGAAAGCCCACATTCGGCATGAGGTCTATTTCCTCGACACCGTCCTCGACGAGCCGACTTGACTCATACGCCTTCCCTGCGCTGGTCATCGTCCCAAACGGGATATCCAAAAACGAAGCGACCCTGATTCCCTTGCCCCGCAGGGCTTCGGAAGATTTCTTCACCCATGCGGGAGGAATCATGGCGGCATGAAACCGGTGTTTGAGACACTCGGATATGTGCTGCTCCCAAAGTGCCTGGGTCACACGATTCGAGATCAGTGTGGACTGAATCCTTGCGGCGAGACTGGAAACGTCACTTGGGGAGAGATTCGGGTTGGGTGGTGCAGCGCTCAAATCCACGATGGCACAGAATCTTTCGCGTTCGCGGTCCGGCGGGGCTTCAGCCCCTGCTCGCGGGAGAGGAGAACCAGTCCGGAGGCGTCAGTCCGTGTTGCCGATAAAATTGAGCCACATCATCGCGATGTGGGAGGGAAGGAATAACGCCCTCTTTCGCAACAGCCAGGCCGCCAGTGACAACTGCAAATTGCACCGCAGCTTCGAGACTCGCGCCCGATGCGAGTGCCGTTGCCAGACCGGCGTTGAACGCGTCGCCGGCGCCGGTAGTATCCACCGCCGTCATGCGAATCGCGGATATTTGTTTGGTGTAAGTCGCGGTCACAATCAGCGCACCCTTTTCACCTAAAGTCATGACGACTTGCTTCACGCCGCCGCGAATCAACTCTCGCGCGACCTCCTCGGGATCAATGGCCGCGTCCGGACTGCGCCCGGCCAGCACCTTCGCTTCAACCTGGTTGGGAGTGAGAACGTCCACGCATTGCAGAATCGAAGCAGGCAGAGGCCGAACGGGAGCGGGATTCAGAATCGTCACGGCGCCGTTCGCCCGCCCGCGCGCGAGAGCCGCACCGGCCGCTTCCACGGGGATTTCAAGCTGGGTGAGTACCACTGCCGCCGAATGCAAGGCCCCGTCACAGTCGGAAACGTCGGCAGCGGTCAGGAGCTCATTCGCTCCCGGGTCGACAGCGATGCAGTTATTGCCGCTCGCCGATTCGACCAGAATAAAGCCCACGCCGGTCGGCGCATCGGCCGTTTGTCTTACCAAGGCGACGTCTATGCCCTCATCGCGGTAGAGTCCCAGCGCCATCTCGCCGAAAGCGTCTTTTCCAATTTTGGCGACGAAGCTGACTTTCGCTCCAAGCCTCGCGCAGCCCACCGCCTGATTGGAACCCTTCCCGCCGTAGTCAACGCGATAACCCCTTCCCAGGAGCGTCTCGCCGGTGCTCGGCAGGCGCTCGACCTTCATGGTCAGCCCGGTCGCGTAACTACCCACAACTGCGATGCGAGGAACGCTCAATCCCTGAGACTCCGGAATTTGGTTTTGGATGACTTAAAACGCCGTAAGCATATCACAAGGCGCAATTCATCCAGCTCCGCCCAACCTTGACGTGCTCCAGCCCGAATGCTAGATTTCGATTCCACACCTGAATTTCCGGGGGACATCGCTCTGAGTCGGGCACCGAAGCCGCGTCATTCCATTGATCTTCGCCGACGCAACTTTCTCATCCGGTGCTGCCAGGGAGCCTCGGCGGCATTCATTCCCGCAGGATTGCGCGGCCTCGCCTTCCCTCCCGACTTTTCTTTCGAATCTCAAAACGCTATTGTGCCTGCCGGTGAGTTTCGTTTGCACCCTCACTATCGAACCCAGACGCCCCTCGACGCCGTGCTTCTTAAGACACAAGCGGGCCTCGACGCCTTCGTCACAGAAAGATATGAGAACCGGATTGCGGCGGTACTTGACCGTTGGAGTTCGGAGCTTCAGCAATCGCCACAAAACCTCGCGGCCATCGAGCAGATACTCGCTGCGGATTTCAAAGCGTCTTCTCTTCGGCCTTCGGAGACTCAACGCCTGCGCTCAGGGCCGGGTCTTGCAATCGAACGCCATCGGTTTGAAAAAACCCTGACGCTTTCGCGCCAAGAGTTTCCAAAGGAATTAAGGGCCGCGCTCGCGGACTTCGTGAAAGTAGCGACCGCTGAGTTCAAGGTGACAGCCATCAACGTGAAGGACCGCGCGCCGACGAGTCCCGATGCGCCCGTGAAGCTTGAAACCAGCGTCCGTTATGATTTGGTGGGAGAAGGCAAGGATTTTTACCGTGAGGAACGCGTCGGGCACTGGGCGCTCGACTGGGAACTGAACTCAACGGGCGACGTGCGCCTGCTCCAGTGGCGGCCACTCGAAGAAACGCGAAGCCGCGCTGACGGGCCGGTTTTCGCGGACATCGCTTTTCAAGCTCTCGGCAACAATCCCTCCTACGCCACACAACTCCTGCACGGAGCCGACTACTGGCGGACGGTTCTCGACGGCGCGTGCGGCATTGACATCTACGGGCACAACGGCGTCTCGGTCGGCGACATTGACAACGACGGTTTCGACGACCTTTACATCTGCCAGCCGGCCGGCCTTCCCAATCGGCTCTATCGAAATCGCGGCGACGGGACATTTGAGGACATCACGGAAGCATCCGGTCTCGGGATCCTCGAAAATACCGCCTGCGCGCTTTTTGCCGACGTCGATAACGACGGCCGCCAAGACCTGATCGTCGTGCGCACAAACGGGCCGCTGCTGTTTTTGAACGAAGGCGGCGGCAAGTTTCGCCAAAAGCCCGGCGCGTTTCAATTCGCCAAGCCTCCGCAAGGAACCTTTACCGGCGCGGCCGTCTCGGACTACGACCGCGACGGCTGGTTGGACATTTACTTTTGCCTCTACCTCTACTACCAGGGCACGGACCAGTATAGGTATCCGTCGCCCTACTACGACGCGGAGAACGGTCCTCCAAACTTTCTGCTGCGTAACAACCGGGACGGAACTTTCCGTGACGCGACGGAAGAGACGGGCCTCAATCAAAACAATACGCGGTACAGTTTTTGCTGCGGATGGAGCGATTTCAACCGTGACGGATGGCCCAACCTTTACGTTGTGAACGATTTCGGCAGGAAGAATCTCTACCGCAACAACAGAGACGGAACATTTACCGACGTCGCGAGCGAAGCCGGAGTGGAGGACGTCGGCGCAGGAATGAGCGTTTGCTGGCTCGATTACGACAACGACGGCGCCGAAGACCTCTACGTGGCGAACATGTGGTCGTCCGCCGGCAAGCGCGTCACCATGCAGGAAGCGTTCATGGAGCATGCGCCGGAAGAAATTCGCGCGCTCTACCGTAAACACGCGAACGGCAATTCCCTTTTCCGCAACCAGGGCAACGGCGCCTTCGGTGACCAGAGCGACTCTGCGCGAGTCGAAATGGGACGATGGTCGTGGTCGAGTGATGCGTGGGATTTTGACCACGATGGTTTTCCCGATCTTTACGTCACGAACGGCATGGTCACAGGCCTCTCTCGCGAAGACTTGAACAGCTTCTTCTGGCGCCAAGTGGTCGCCAATTCGCCCGAGCACGCCAAGCCCTCGCACGATTACGAACAAGGATGGAACGCCATCAATGAGCTCATCCGCTCCGACGGGACGTGGAACGGGTTCGAGCGCAACGTCTTCTACGCGAACAACCGCGACGGAACGTTTTCCGACGCGTCAGGGGCCGCAGGTCTGGATTTTCTCGAAGATGGCCGGGCGTTTGCCGTTTCGGATTTCGATCACGATGGGCGGCTGGAAATATTTTTGAAAAATCGCAACGGCCCGCAGTTGCGCGTTCTGAAAAACCTGATGAAGGACCTCGCGCCGTCTATCGCTTTCCGACTGCGCGGCGGCAAGAGCAATCGCGACGCCATCGGCGCGGCCATCACGGTGGAAACCGAATCGGGCCGACAGACGCGCCTGCTTCAAGCCGGGTCGGGATTCCTTTCTCAACACACTA
>CAYZVR010000299.1:0-4065 GCA_964481715.1 uncultured Acidobacteriota bacterium
AACCGGCACGGACTTTACAGTCCGAGGAATTTTAAGTCCCGAACAGGTTTGAGCAACGCGACAAAACTTCGCGTCGCCGTGGACCCAACGACGCTTGAAGGTTTTCCCAGTGGTATTTTGACGGTTCGGCGAGAGCATTCAAGTCGCTGGAGGGAGCTATCGCTCTATGTTCCTGCGCCGAAATCCGCATTGTTTAATTGACTAGTCATCCCATGTGCCCAGATTCATTGCAAAGGCTCCGGCCCACATCCACAGCTCTTTGATAACTCCATTCTGTTCTACCACATGGGAGTTAGGCACAACCACTCCCTTTCCTTCCTCTTTCGGCGCCGGGTTGGCAGCGGAATTGCCACGAAAGTAGCTTAAGGTGACTTGTATCTTGGCGGTCGAGGAGGGATCCATGAGCATATCCAGAAGGGTTCGCGAGTATTTGGACTCAAACGATATCCCCTACGAATGGCTGCCACACTCGCAGGCGTACACGGCGCAGGAGGTTGCCCATTCGTTGCACGTCTCGGGCAAGCGGCTCGCAAAAACCGTCATGGTGGACGCGGACGGATGCCTGGTGATGGCGGTTCTGCCGGCTTCACACCGGCTGATCCTGGGCAAACTACAAGAAGCCCTTCAAGCGAAGCGGATCGAAATGCTGGCAGAAAGCGAATTGACCGAGCTTTTCCCCGATTGCGATCAGGGTGCGATTCCACCGTTCGGAAACCTGTACGGGATGGACGTGTGGCTGGATCGCAGCCTGACCGAGTGGGGTGAAATCGTATTCACGGCCGGCACGCACCGTGACGCGATACAGATGAGGACTTCCGACTATTCGGAGCTGGTGGTTCCGCACATCGGCAGTTTTGCGGAAGCCTTGAAGGCCGTAGCCGCATGAGAATTCAACCGGGGTTGGCTCGGCCGTGACCCAATCCGAGCGCTCCGCCCCGCAGCGGACGCCTGCGCCAAAAATGCACATCGCGCCCGTCAAGAGGTTATAATCGTTTCCGGGAGGGACAATGGCCAAGCTACGGGAGAAACTCGGAAAGCAAATTCCGGGACTTCGGGATGAATTGCATGCCCTGGCGAAAGAACGCGGCGGCGCAGTCATTTCTGAAGTAACGGTGAACCAGGTCCTCGGCGGGATGCGCGGCGTGAAGGGCTTGCTGTGCGACACCTCTGTCGTCGACGCCGACAAGGGTTTGATTGTCCGGGGCATTCCCATCGCGGAGCTGGCCGGCCAACTTCCCGAAGAAATTTTTTATCTTCTCACCACCGGCGAATTGCCCGACGCCGCAGCGCTCGCCGACCTCCAAGGTGACCTGCGGAAACGCGCGCAAGTTCCCTCCTACGTCTGGGATGTCCTAAAAGCCATGCCCCGCGATTCCCACCCGATGACCATGTTCAACACGGCGATTCTGGTGATGGAGCGCGACTCAGTTTTTCGCCAGCGCTACGCGGATGGAATGCACAAGGACGAATACTGGGAAGCGACGCTCGAAGATTCATTGCAGATGATTGCCAAGCTGCCCGCCGTGGCGGCCGGAATTTACCGGATGCACACGCGCAAGGGCGAACCGATTCCTTCGAATCCCAAGCTCGACTGGGGCGGCGATTTCGCACAAATGCTCGGCATCGCCGACCCGACAGGCGAATTCGCAAACCTCATGCGCCTCTACTTGACGCTCCACTGCGACCACGAAGGCGGTAACGTCAGCGCCTTTACCTGCCTGACGGTCGGCTCGGCGCTTTCCGACCCCTACTACGCGGTCTCTGCTGGGATGAACGGCCTGGCCGGCCCGCTGCACGGTCTGGCCAATCAAGAGTGCCTGCACTTTGTCCTCTCCGTTCGCTCGGCCTTCAAAGGCTTGCCGAGCGACGAAAGCCTCAGCGAATTTGTCTGGAAGACGCTCACGGAAGGCCACATCATTCCCGGTTACGGCCACGCCGTGCTGCGCGTCACCGATCCGCGCTTCAGCGCCTTCCACGAGTTCGGCGTGCGTGCATGCGCGGGCGAGGAAATCTTCAGAATCGTGGATGGGCTTTACCGTGTGGTTCCGGAAGTGCTTCGCGAACAGGGCAAAGCCAAAGATCCGTGGCCGAACGTGGACGCCATTTCGGGCTCGCTCCTCTACCACTTCGGCCTGACCGAGTTCGATTTCTATACCGTGCTCTTCGGAGTTTCGCGCGCGCTGGGCATGTGCGCGCAACTGGTCATCAACCGCGCTCTCGGAATGCCCATCACGCGGCCGAAATCGGTCAGCACCCAGTGGATTCAAAAGACCGTGGGCGCAGCAAACCGCGTGGCGTGAGTGCCCGTCCTTCCTCGCAAAGGCACGACCGCAAGTCGTGAAGGACCCGACACAGGAATCCGGCAGTGCACCCGCCGCCCGAGGCGCTGCCGTGTCATTTTCCGCCCCTCGACTCTTTCAGGAGCCATGCCCATGACATCCAAATCAGCTGTTGACGATTTCGTGGCCCAGCGGAAGTTGGCAGTTGTCGGCGCTTCGCGAAAGGGCGGGAAATTCGGCAACCTGGCTTACAAAGAGCTGCGCGCCCGGGGATACCAGTTATTCCCCGTCCATCCCCAAGCCGAGACGATTGAGGGTGACCGATCTTACCCGAGCTTGCGCGACCTGCCGGAACCGGTGGACGGCGTCCTCATCGTCGTTCCACCAACCCAAACCGAACAGGTCGTGCGCGACGCGGCATCCGCAGGCATCCAGCGCGTTTGGATGCAGCAGGGCGCCGAGTCGCCGGCTGCGGTTCGCACTTGCGCGGAAAACGGAATCAGCGAAATTCACGGCGAGTGCATCCTGATGTTCGCGAAGCCGGTTGTGACGTATCACCGCTTGCACCGCTGGGTGTGGCGGCTCCTCGGCAAACTTCCCAAATGAACGCTCGTCCACGTCGGCGCGATGGTCAGAGGGCCCCGCTTCTGCCGACGCTCAGTATTCCGCTCGCTGCGATTTCAACTGGCGCACGTAGACGACGTAATCGGTTGCGGCGGGTATACCGGCGGAATCACGCACCGCCGCGGCAACCTGTCCACGATGATAGGCGGAGTGCATGACCAGGTGCATGAGCACATCCTGAATCGGCGTCTTGAATTCCAGACCCTTGGTATTTCGATAAGCGAGAAGGCTGGCGAGTTTTTCCGGTGTCATTTTTTTGAGGATGGCGCTCCATTGGCCGTGCAACTCCTCGACAGCCGCTTTAGCTTCCTCGTGGGTCAGCGACGGCCAGGACTCGGCGGTGGGAGGATCGGGACTCTCAAATCGCGACAGCCACACGCGCTGCGCCCCGATGATGTGATTGAAGAACCGCCTCGCCCGCGTCGCGTCGCCGCTGATCCCGCTCAAGCTCGCGAGCGCCTCGCGATTGCCCCAAGTGTCGTAGTCGAACATCTTTCTGAAAAACTGCAAGGACTCCATGAATTCATCCTCCGTCCAGTCGTCGTCGTTCTCAGTTATCAGTTTTCAGTTCTCAGTTAACATCCAGCAGTTTTCAACATTCAAAATTCAGCATTCCGCATTCTATTTCGCTTCCTTCCAGTTCTTCCCTGTGCCCACGTCCACGCGCAGCGGCACTTTCATCTCAAACGCGCCTTCCATCTCCGACTTGACGACTTCGCGCGCGCGGTCAAGTTCCGCCTCCGGCGCTTCAAACACCAATTCGTCGTGTACGGTCAGGATCATGCGGGTCCGCATCTGCTCGCGGTGCAGCCGCGCGTGCGCCCTGACCATGGCAAGTTTCATCAAATCGGCGGCGGTGCCTTGCAGGGGAGTGTTCATCGCCTCGCGCTCGGCACGATTGCGCGCCGCAACGTCCGCAGAATTGATTTCGGGAATGGGCCGCAGCCGCCCGAACAGCGTCCGCACGCGGCCGGTGCGGCGCGCCTCGTCCACCACGCCGTCCAAAAATTCTTTCACCCTTTTGTATCGGTCGAAGTACGCATCAATATACTGCTGCGCCTCAGTCTTGCTCGTACCCGTACGGCCTGCAAGGCCGAACGAGCTCAATCCGTAAATCACCCCATAGTTGATGGCCTTGGCCATGCGCCGGTGCTCGTGTGTC
>CAYZVR010000300.1:0-4057 GCA_964481715.1 uncultured Acidobacteriota bacterium
GATCTTCGCCCTTGATGGCGAATACTGGAATGTTGTAGTCCGCGGCGAGCGATGCCGCCACGTCATCCTGCGTGCTGAGCGGGTTCGACGCGCAGACGACCACCTGCGCGCCGCCGTCGCGAAGGGTAATGGCGAGGTTGGCGGTTTCCGTGGTCACGTGCAGGCAGGCGGAAACGCGTATGCCTTCGAGCGGCCGCTCTTTGATGAATCGCTTGCGGATGAGCTGCAGCACCGGCATCCACTGATTGGCCCACTCGATGCGGGTTTTCCCGCGCGAGGCCAGATTCAAATCTTTTACGTCACACGCGATTTTTTTGGTGGTCGCCATTCAGAGCCCTGCTTCCCGCCGCAGCGCTGCGGCCTTGTCGGTATTTTCCCACGTGAATTCCGGTCCCTTGCGGCCAAAGTGGCCGTACGCCGCCGTCTTTTTGTAAATCGGCCGCTGCAGGTCAAGAGCTTGAATAATTCCGCGCGGCGTCAGGTCAAAATGTTTGCGAACCATCTCGACGAGCTTTCCGTTGGGAACTTTGCCCGTCCCAAAAGTTTCGACCATCACCGAAACCGGCTCGGCAACGCCGATGGCATAAGCGACCTGCACTTCCACGCGGCTGGCGAGTCCCGCCGCCACCAGGTTTTTGGCGATATAGCGGGCCATGTAGGCGGCCGAGCGGTCGACTTTGGTCGGGTCCTTGCCGGAGAAGCATCCGCCACCGTGATGCGCCATGCCACCGTATGTGTCCACAATGATCTTGCGCCCGGTCAGCCCGGAATCGCCCACCGGCCCGCCGGTCACAAACCGCCCCGTCGGATTGATGTGGTACTTGGTCTTTTCATCCAGCATGTGAGCCGGAATCACCGGCTTGATGACGCATTGCAACACGCCTTCGCGCAGGGTTTCGTTTGAAACCGCGGCGGTATGCTGCGTCGAGACCACCACGGCGTCAACGCGCAGGGGCTTTGAGCCGTCGTATTCAACCGTCACCTGGGATTTTCCATCGGGGCGGACGAAATCGAGAATCTTCTTGCGGCGAACTTCCGCCAGGCGCAGGCAGAGCTTGTGCGCCATCATGATGGGCAGGGGCATCAGCTCTTCGGTCTCGTCGCAGGCGTACCCAAACATCAGGCCCTGGTCGCCCGCCCCGCCCGTTCCCACGCCCATGTCAATGTCGGCGCTTTGGCGCGTCAGGTTGATGTCAACCTTGCAGGCGTCCGCCGTGAAGCCGCCCTCCGGGTCGGTGTAGCCGATTTCGCGGATCGTATCGCGCACCAGTTTTTCAATGTCGGGCTTGGCAGTGGTGGTGATCTCGCCCATCACGTAGACCGAGGTGTCCTTGACCATGGATTCGCAGGCCACACGGCTCTTGGGATCGACACTGAGCGCGGCGTCGAGCACCGCGTCGGAAATCTGGTCGCAAACTTTGTCGGGATGACCTTCGGTCACGGATTCCGAGGTAAAAAGGTAGAGACTACTGGGTTCGGCCACTCAGGGCCTCCTTTGACGGACATTCACTGTGAAGAAATGCGATAGTCGCGCAAACAAAAAGGCTAACATAGGGGCGCGAAAACTGTCAATGAAATCGGGTCTATGAATTCCTGACGCTCAATTCGGTGAATGAATTGGCCACCGCACCCCGGCGCTCGAGTTCATGAGTTTCCGGCCGAATCCCATTCTATGTTGTGATACACTATACTTTGTGGCAAGGTTTAGGTTCGTTCAATGGCTCTGGGACTGGCTGTTTTCGCTCCGTCATTACTCGTTTGAGTGGGATGCCGGAAATGCGGGCAAAAGCTTTGAGAAGCACGCCGTCACCTGTGAGGAAGCAGAGGAAGTCTTTACCGAGCGCCAGTTCGTTCCGCTTGGGGTGCAATACGAGCCGCCGTCCCGGGAGCCAAGATACGGAGTCCTCGGCGAGACCAGCGAAGGAAAGCTGCTTTTTGTGGCCTTCACTCTGCGCAACCGGAGGGTTCGAGTGATTTCTGCGCGCCCCATGAATCAACGAGAAAGGAATTTCTATGCCTCGCTACGTGAGGAATGAATCCGAATACAAGAAAGTAAGCTTTGAATCCGCCAGGATCAAAGCGGCAATGAAGCGAGCCAGGGCATCTCGCAAGAAGCCGACTTCGGTAGCCCTCGATCCGCATTTGATCGAAGAACTCAAAGCCGAAGCAGAAGCTCGCGGCGTCCCTTACCAGGTCCTCATGCGTATGTTCATCGTTGAAGGGTTCAAGCGCCTCAAGCGGAGAGGCTGAGCGACGCACAGCGCACCATCACGTGATGAGTGGCGGCCCGGGATTCCTGTCCACTCGCAGACATTAAGGGACGATGTCTGCGCCACCCGCCCGTATCAGGTTCTAATGCGTATGTTCATCGTTGAAGGCTTTAAGCGCCTCAAGCGGAGAGGCTGAGGGCCGGCGCACTGGGATTCCTGTCCACTCGCAGACATCATGAAACGATATCTGCGCCACCCGCCGTGGCTACCAGCTGAGGGTCAGCGACCGGTCCCGGGTGAGTCGGCGAGAGAGTTCGCGGACCGTCTGTGCAAGCAGCGCTACCCTCCCGACGGGGCTGGTTGCGGAAGTGGACCGGAAAGCGA
Organism: uncultured Acidobacteriota bacterium; assembly: GCA_964481715.1. Classification (GTDB taxonomy): domain Bacteria; phylum Acidobacteriota; class Terriglobia; order UBA7540; family UBA7540; genus JAHEKS01. Next base: position 2,595 of record CAYZVR010000300.1, read on the forward strand.
GCGCAGCAAAATCGGAAAGTGGGCCAGGGACAAGTTTGGGATATGATATCGGCACTTGACGGGGATGTTAGTTGTCAAGCAACCTTCACACCGAAGGGGCAAGGGGCGGCGACGTGAGTGAGAAGGTTTATCTGTTGTGGTTTCATTCTGAGAGCGACAAGGACGAGGAGAACGGCCTATTAATTGGCATTTACGAAAGCGAGCCTGCTGCACAGGCCGCAATCGAACGTCTGAGAAATAAAGTTGGGTTCGTCGATTATCCACGAGGATTCCAAATCCATGAGCGCGAACTGGGGCGGGATTATTGGACAGAAGGCTTTGTTGTGGACGATTAAAGCAGGTAGCGAAGAGTTTCGCTTTCCAGAAACTCCGCAGCGGGTAGCCACGACACGCATTATGTGTCGTGGGTTCTTAGGCCACCACGTGGTAATATCTGTTTGTGTCACACGTTCACCGTCTGCGGACTTCCGAGCGAAAGGCCCACGGCATAGAAAACATGCCGTGGCTACCAGCTCAAAGACGACGATCGCGCCCTGGTTCGCGCCTGCCCCATTCTCAGTTGTGGTGTGGTTGTACCGCCAGATTTGACGGGACTATCGCCCATCCGTGCCAGAGCGAATCAGGATTTGTCTTTCCCGTTCCCCGAGGAGCGGCGCAGAGCGCGAAGGAAAGAATTCAGGTTGGCTTTCAACTTGGCGGTTTCTGTCTCGGCCCTCGCCATTCGGCGCTCGCCTGCCTTGATGGCACGGTCGGCAAAGCGCTCCAGCCGATCCATCCGTCTCTCTGCCTGAACGAAGCGCCGGTCAGCCTCAGCGAATCGCTTGTCCATCTCCCCAAAGTTCGCCTCAAACTTCGCTTGTTGCTCGACAACAAAGCGCATCGTATTTTCGAGCCGCTGCCATTCGCGCTCAGTCAAGGTTAAACTCTCCTAACGGTTTTATCCTAATCAATCCGACCCAAACTTAGCATCCAGGTTCCTACCCGTCAACCCACAAACCCCCAGGTCCGCGTGGCGTCGCGGGCCAGGCAAAGGTCACTTCTCGAAGACAACAATCGCACCCTGGTTCGCGCCTGCATCGAACGGCGCGATCACGACGAACTTGCTCGGCGAGACGACCCGGATGGGGATGGGATCAATTCCCGACTGGAGGACCGGCGAAGTCCCGCTTCCGCCTCCCGTGGACGTGACGGAGTAAGTCCCGGTTGTGAGCAAATCGGGAGTCAGCCCCGCCGGAGTGCTGCGGTCGAAAAACCCGAGAATGTTCCCCTTGCCGTCGAGCGCCACCGTGGCGGAGACGACCACAACGTTTTTCGTCGCCGGTGTCAACGTGCTGACGGCAAACTGGCCGGTAAACGATGCGTTCGAAAAAGGCCCGCCCGACTGCGGTTCGAGCAGCCCGGTCTGAACGTCTGAGCCGGGACTCGCCGGTTCGCCTTCCAGAATGAATGCTTTGTGCGGCGCG
>CAYZVR010000301.1:0-4037 GCA_964481715.1 uncultured Acidobacteriota bacterium
GGACGATGGGATTAAGGCGCTCCTCGCCGGCCGGGTGGAAAAGCTGGATACTACTTATGTTCTGAGTGCCATCCTGGTGGAACCCGGGCGCGGCGTCACCGTCTCGAGTTTCAGCGAGGACGCTCGAGGCCAGAAAGAGATTGTGCCCGCCATCCGTCGCCTCTCTAACCACGTCCGGGAAACTCTGGGCGAGAAACTTTCAAGCATCGAGCAGACCAATCAAAAGCTGGCGAAGGTCACCACCCCCTCCTTGCGGGCACTGCAATTGTACACGCGAGCGGATGCCGTGATAGCTCGCGACCGCCGTGGTAATGAGGTTGCGGAGGAATTACTCAAGCAGGCGATCACTGAGGATCGCGAATTCGCTTCGGCCTACATTCATCTGGCCTGGGCAATCCGTAATCAAGGCCGGCCGACGGAAGAGGTTCAGCAGTATGCCAGGCGCGCGGTAGAGCTATCTGGGACGGCGAGCGACCGGGAGCGTTATTTCATCTTGGGCAGCTATTACCAGCAAACCGGGCAGGTTGAGAAGGCGATCGCAGCCTATGAAGCTCTTCTACGTCTCTACCCCGACCACTTCTGGGCAACGAACAATCTGAGTGCGCAGTATTTCCAGATGGGCAGGGCACCGGAGGCCATACCCTATGTCATCCGGCGCGCCGAGTTGCGGCCCAACGATTTCATCACCAATATCCGGGCCGCACAAGCTATTACTGCTGCGGGAAGCAGTCGAGTTCAAGCCGAACCCTATTATCTGCGAGCCCGCGCCCTCGCCTCCCCTGAGGTGGTAAAACAGAACCCGGATTTGGCGGCGTGGATGGAAATGGCTTCGTGGTACGACTACTGGCTGAGGGGCGAAATGGGACAGGCCCTGGCGGAAGTAAATCGCGTGGCCCAAACCCTTCACTCGCGCCAGGAAGTTGAGCGGGAAGCCCTCGCCCAGCACGCCGGCTTCTTCTATCTGACGCTTGGGAAATTAAAAGCCGCCGAAGTAATGTTTGAGAAGATGTCGGTCCCGGCTGATCGCAATGAAGGTCTGGCCGAGCTGGCGTTTGCCCGGGGCGATTCTGAAGCCCTCAAGCGACACTTGAGCAATGAACATGAACTCATCGGGTCGTTCGCCGCCTTGCTGATGGCTCAAGCGGGCCTGCTATCCGGCACTGAAAAAGCCATCTCCGAAAGCAGGAAACGTGGGCTTTCAATAGGTTATATCGAGGCCCTTGAAGGCTCACTGGCTCGGGCCCGCGGGCAGAGGAGCCGGGCGATTTCGCTGCTCCAGGACAGTTTGCAGCGAACGCGGCACACAAGCTGGGGCACGTATCTCCTTGCATCCGAATCGCTCGCCGACACATGGGAAAACCAGGGCGATTTCCAGAAGGCCCTCCAGGTGTTGGAGGAAGCATCACAACCTAAAATGGCCGTACTCTACCCACCGTCTGGGATTTTGTGGATAAGAAATCAATGGCACCTCGCGCAGCTCTATCGCAAGCTGGGACGAAGGCAGGACGCTGAGAAGGTTGAAGACGAGCTCGAGAAACTGCTCGCCTACGCCGACCCCGACTACCCCATACTGGTCGCCCTGAAGAAAGTCGAAAAGCAACAAACTGCTCAGGCGATACGATAACACCGCCCGCAACGCATTCTACCGGTACATTTCCAAGGTTATTCGGCAGTACGGAGTTCCTGAAACGCTTCGTGAAGCACCGCGGCGACTTCCGGCCGGGTGAATTCCAAAGGCAGTTTTCCTCCGTTGCGCAGCGCGGCGCGCACCTGCGTGCCGCTCAGGATGATGCGTGAAGATTCATCGTGACCGCAGGTCTTTTCTGTGGCCATGCCTGCGCACTTGCGGCAGTAGAACGAATTCTCGAAGAACAGCGGTGTGATCCCGAGTTCGCCCGGTTTGAATTCATCGAAAATCTTTTGCGCGTCGTAAGGGCCGTAATACTGGCCCACGCCCGCGTGGTCGCGGCCCACGATGAAGTGCGTGCAGCCGAAATTCCTGCGCACCAGCGCGTGGAATATCGCTTCGCGCGGCCCGGCGTAGCGCATCGAGGCGGGATTGAGCGCCAGGAGCACGCGGTCCTTGGGATAATAGTTTTCGAGCAGCACTTCGTAGCAGCGCAAGCGGACTTGCAGGCTCACATCGTCCGATTTGGTCTCACCGGCGATGGGGTGCAGCAAGAGCCCATCTACGATTTCGAGCGCGGTTTTTTGAATGTATTCGTGCGCGCGGTGGACGGGATTGCGCGTTTGAAAGCCCACCACGGTTTTCCAGCCACGCTCGGTGAAGATGCGGCGCGTATCCGCCGGGTCGAGGCGATATTTTTCAAAGCCGTGTCCGTCCGGGCGTCGAAAGACTTCGACCGCGCCGCCCACCAGCGTCTCGCCGCGCGTTTGCAGATACGCGACACCCGGATGCGCGGTCTCCGTGGTGCGGAAAACTTCGCGCGCCTCGAGCTCGCGGTCGTAAGGGAAAATGTCTTCGATCTCCATCACCGCGAGCGGCGTGCCCTCGGTATCGGCCAGCGCCAGGCGGTTGCGGTTCTCGAGGTCCGCTGCGACTTGCGATGAAACGGCGAGCGTAATCGGCATTGTCCAGGCCACGCCGCTCGCCAGGCGCTTGTCGCGCACTACCGAATTGTAATCGGCGCGCCGCATGAATCCGCGCAGGGGACTGAAGGCGCCGATGGCGAGCATCTCAAGGTCTGACTGCTCGAAAGGATTCAGCCGAACGACGGGAAGACTGCGCGCTTCCGCCTCGAGCTCCGCGGCACGCTCGCCCGTGGCTAGCAGATTAACTAAACGTCCTCCGTGAGGGTCATTCATCGAATGCTCCTTGGGGTTGTGTGAAACGGGTAAAGAAGACGGACTACTGGTTAGCGATCGTGGGGCAACAACAACAAAGGTGAAGTGTGAGAGCCATAAACGAAGCTCCATGCTATCACGGCAGGCCCGTGCATTCAAGGTGTTACTAAGTAACCCTCGTGACGGTCCGTCGTAGCGTGGACCCTGCCTGCGGGAGGAAGGTCCCAATCTGAAAAAGAGAACAACTCGAACTTCCAGCTTATTTCCCGTGGCCCCAGCGCGCTTGCGCTGCGAGCCAGATAAAACCTGGAATCACCAGCAGCGTGCCGAGGGCGCCGGCAAGCTGACGCGCGCTGAATCCCCACTCATCGAGCCCGGTGCCGATGACGAAATTGGAAACGGCGATCATCAGCATGAGCATTCCGAAGTCGAGAGCGAAGATGCGGCCGCGAAAACGGTCCGCGACGTTCAATTGCAGGAGCGTGGTGGACATCACCCAGACGTTGCTGCCGCCGATGTGCGCGCAAAAAACTGCCCCGAGCGCCAGGGGCAGATTGGGCGCCTGAGAGAAAGCAATGTACGACGTGCCAATCACGAAAAATCCTGCGCTGATGATTTTCCACATGCGGGTCTGATGGTCTTGCGCCAGGTGATCGCCGATCAGCGGGCCGACACCCGCACCGACGCCGCGCGCGGCGTAGAGAAGTCCCATGGCCAGAGCGCCCTTGCCGGCGATGGGAAAAATCTGTTCGCCGAAAACCGCGAGCAGGAGCAGCATTCCTCCCATGCAGCCGAGGCCCGCCTTGGCCAACACCAGAACCGCGAATTGAGGATTCTGCCGAAGGTATTCAGCGCCTTCCCGGATCGAATTTACGCGCGGCCGGCTTGCGGAATTCGCTTCGGCTTCTCGATCGAGTTCGACGTGCGTTTCCCTGACGCGGATACGCTGGATCAGAATCGCAGAAACAAAAAAGGAAAGTGAGTTAACGACGAAAGCCACGTCGCGGCCGAACAGCGCCGTGACGGCGCCGCCCACGCCTGCGCCGACCGCGAGCGCCGCGGACCAGGTCGTCGCGGAAATGGCATTGGCGGGGAGGAGGTCATCGCCGGTCGCAACGCTAGGCAGCATGGCATTGCGCGCCGGCTCGAAAATCGAAGCGAAGATGACTTCGATGGCCAGCAGCACGTACACCAGCCAAACGTCCGAGCGTGTGTGCACCAGAAGCAGGCCG
>CAYZVR010000302.1:0-2722 GCA_964481715.1 uncultured Acidobacteriota bacterium
GATTCGCTCGTTCATCGCGTATCTCGGATGATTGTATCACCTGGATTGGATTCGATTCAGGGCGCCTCATCATATCTGTCTACCTATTTGATATAAAAAGGGTTATCGGAATTTCAGCGCGACCTCCGGCTGCTGTTACCTTTTCCAGCCAATTGCATTTATGAGTCTGGACGGCGCAATACCAGCATCCGCAGCGCCTGTCAGAAGCGGAAACCGAGTCGGGAGGTAACGCAATCATGATTCAAGGAAAACTTAAACTCGCGGAAGGCGGCGGCAGGCGGTTCGAAGCTCAATCGGGCTCAGGCCACACCCTGGTGATGGACGATTCTCAAGGCAACACCGGGGCGCGTCCCATCGAGCTGGCTCTGCTCGCGCTCGGCGGCTGCACGGCTTTTGACGTGATCAATATCCTTCGCAAAAAGCGCCAGCACGTAACGGCGTACGAGATCGAGCTGCTCGCGGAACAGAACGGCGAACCTCCAATGTATTTCACGCGCGCCGAAATTAAACACCATTTGCGTGGTGAGGTTGATTCGGAAGCGGTTCGGAGCGCCATTCATCTCTCCGAGACCAAATACTGCTCGGTCGGCGCCATGATTGGAAAAACCGCCGAAATCGTGCACTCATTCGATATCGAACCTTCCAACGATCTTGAACCTGCCCAGGAGACCGAGGATGAAGCGGCTTTACACACTTCAGTTCGCTCTTAGCCTCATGCTTGTCGCGCCGGCTATCGCCTCAGCGCAGGCGACTCCGCCGAGCGGCAAGCTGACGCTTCAGCAGGCTGTCGAGCTGGCGCTCAAGAACAATCCCACCATTCACGCTGCCGGGGCTTACTCGCAGGCGGTGCGCGAAAGCATCGCGGTGGCCAAGGCGGGGCGCTATCCCCGGTTGGATTTTTCCGAAGATTTTACGCGCGGAAACAGTCCGGTATACGTCTTCGGCTCCCTTCTGACCCAGCGGCAATTTACCGCGCGTAATTTTGATTTGGGGCTGCTTAACGTTCCTCCCCCGCTCAGCAATTTCCGAACTCAATTTACCGCCAGCATGCCGCTCTACGATGCCGGAGAGACCGAACACCGCGTTCGCGACGCCCGCCTGGACGCCGCCGCGGCCGAGCTGGGCGCCGATCGCTCGAACCAGCAGGTGATTTTCCGCGTCGTCACCGCCTATAACGACGAAATGCTCTCCCGCGAAAACGTGCGCGTCGCCGAAGCTGCGGTCGAGATGGCCAGCGCCGACCTCGCGCGCGCGCAAGCTCGGCAGCAGCAGGGACTCACCGTTCTCTCGGACGTCCTGAGCGCCCAAGTGCAGTTGGCGCAAGCGAAAGAAGATTTGATTCGTGCCAGGAACGGCCTCGCCGTAGCTCAGGCCGCGCTCAACGTCGCCCTGGGGCTCGACGAGGACGCGACGCACGAAATCGAAAGTTCGACTCTCGAGGGTACCTTCGAACCCGGCAGTCTGGCCGAACGCCAGCAACGCGCGCTCGCTCAGCGCCCCGATTTTCTACAGGTGACGCTCGCGAAAGAGAAAGCCTCGAACGGCGTGAGCGCCGCGCGCGCCGCGTTCCTTCCTAAAGTCGAGCTCTTCAGCTCCTGGGAAGAAAACAACCAGGCATTTCTGTCACGCGGCGGAAACAACTGGGCCGCGGGTGTAAGCCTCACTTTCAATATTTTCAACGGCGGAGCCGATCGCGCCCGCTTCCGCCAGTCCAAGGCGCGCGAGCGCTGGGCGGAAGCCCTGAGCGCGCAACAGGAGTCGGAAATCCGGCTCGAGGTGCGTGAGGCCTTTCTCAATTTGAATGCGGCGCGCGAGCGCACGGATGTTTCGCGCCAATCGGCGGCGCAGGCAAAGGAAAGTTTGCGCATTTTGCGCGACCGTTACGAGGCGGGCCTCTCGACCATCGCCGATCTTCTCCGCGCCGAAACCGTGCAGACCGCCGCTGAGCGGAATTACCTCAACGCCGTTTACGACCATCGCATAGCGGCCGCATCGCTCGAGCTCGCGAGCGGTGAACTGGCCGCGAACTCGCTGGTGGTTACAAAGCAATCCACGCCGTGAGGAATGATCATGATGAATCGAAGGCAAATTTTCGCATGGGCTCTGATCCTGGCAGGCGCAATGCTTTTCGCCGCGTGCGGCGCGAGCGAGAAAGCCGTGAATCGTAGCGCGCCGGTTGTCAGCGGAGTCTCCGTTGAAGTCGTCCGCCTTCAGCCCACCCCCGACTTCTACGAGGCGTCGGGCACGGTGCGCTCTGCAACCTCGAGCGTGCTGGGCGCGCAAATCAGCGGCACGGTTCGCCAGATCAACGTGAAACCCGGCGACCGCGTGAAGCGCGGGCAGGTGCTCGCGATTCTCGACGATCGCGGCGTTCGCGCCGAGTACATGGCGGCGCAGGCGGGAGTTCGCGAAAGCTCTTTCGGAATGGACGAGGTCGCGAAGGCCCTCGAAGCCGCGAGCGCCGACCGCAGCTACGCCGAAGCAACCTATCGCCGCTACCAGTCGCTGGTCGCCAAAGATTCCGTCAGCCGTGCGGAATTCGACCAGGCTGAAGCCCGCTACAAGGCCGCGGCCGCAAACGAGGCGTCGTTGCAGGCCAGGAAAAAGCAGGTGGAGGCTCGCGGTCAGCAGGCAAAATCCCAGGCCGAATCCGCGCAGACTTCTTTTAGTTACTCGCGAATCGTAGCGCCCATGGACGGCCTCGTGACGGCAAAGTTCGTGG
>CAYZVR010000302.1:2732-4031 GCA_964481715.1 uncultured Acidobacteriota bacterium
CCGTCGAAGATCCCGCCCATTACCGTGTGGAAGCGAGCCTTCCCGAATCATTTCTCGGCACGGCGCGCGTCGGACAAGCGATCGCGGTCCAACTCAACGGGCGTGACGTACAAGGCCGCGTCGCGGAAGTGGCTCCCGCCGCGGATCCTGCGACCCGAACGTTTCTCATCAAGGTTGACATGCCCAGGGACTGCGCTTGCATCTCGGGCCAGTACGGCAAGGTGGAATTTCCCCTGGGCGAAGCCAAGCGGCTCACCGTGCCGCTCATCGCTCTCATCGAGCGCGGCGAACTCGAAAGTGTTTTGGTCGTGAACGCCCAGGGTATTGCGGAAGTCCGCCTGGTCAAGAGCGGAAAACGCTTCGGGGATCGGGTCGAAATCCTTTCCGGCCTCACGGATGGGGACCGTATCGTGGCAGCGGATACGGATCGCGTGACGGATGGCGTGCGCGTGGAGGCGCGATGAGCAAAGGACAACTGGGCGTCGCCGGCCGCATCGCCCGAGCCTTTATTAACTCGAAACTGACGCCGCTCATCATGGTGTTCTCCATTCTCCTCGGCGTGTTCGCCATCCTCAGGACGCCGCGCGAAGAAGAACCGCAGATCGTCGTGCCGATGATGGATGTGTTCGTCGAGATGCCCGGCGCAACCGCGCGGGAAGTCGAAGAGCGCGTCACCACGCCGATGGAAAAACTTATCTGGGAAATTCCTGGCGTGGAATACGTCTATTCCATTTCGCGGCCCGGCTTGAGCATGGCGATCGTGCGCTACAAGGTGGGAGAGAATCAGGAAGACTCCATCGTCAAGCTCTATAACAAACTCTATTCCCACTTCGACTTGATCCCGCCGGGCGCGTCAAAGCCGCTCATCAAGCCGCGCTCGATTGACGACGTGCCCATCCTGGCGCTGACGCTTTCGAGCAGCCGTTATGACAGCTTTACACTCCGTCGGGTCGCCGCCCAAATCGAAACCGAAATCAAGAGTGTGGACGACGTTTCGCTGACGCACGTAATCGGCGGCGAGCGGCGCGCAATTCGCGTGCTGCTCGATCCGGCAAAGATGGCGGCGCGCGGCGTGGCTCCAGATTCAGTTGTTCCTGCGCTCACGCGCGCCAACCAGCGAATGCAGGCCGGCGAGTTCGCCTCCGCCAATGAAGAGATCGCAGTCGAGACGGGCGATTTTCTCCACAACGCCCAGGACCTGGGCGAGGTCGTGCTGGGAGTCTCCTCCGGCCGGCCGGTCTTTTTACGCGACGTAGCGGAAATCCGGGACGGTTCGGCGGAGCCTTCGAACTACGTTCT
>CAYZVR010000303.1:0-4026 GCA_964481715.1 uncultured Acidobacteriota bacterium
GGAAGAAAGCTGCTCGAGAAGGAAGCGCGGCGGTACGGCGTCACCTTGAAAAAAATCACGGAAGAAGATTTCCAGCGCGTCTCGCGCGAGTACGGTTGCACGCAACAGGACGATCTCTATGCCGGTCTGGGATTCGGGAAGTTTGCGGCGCGACAGGTGCTGGCCAATCTCGTTCCCGCCGTGGGTGCGGAGCAGGCCGCGCCCTCGCGCCTTTCAAGCGCCGTGAAGCGCGTGCTGGGGTTCTCGCGCGACGCAGCCATCGAGGTCCATGGCCACGGCGACCTGATGGTTTATCGCGCCAAGTGCTGCAACCCGATTCGCGGCGAGGTGATCGTGGGATACATCACCCGCGGCAAGGGCATTGCCGTGCACTCGAAAATGTGCCCGAACGTCCAGAATCTGTTGTACGATTCCAACCGCCGCATCGACGTGGAATGGGTCGGACCGAAGTACGGCCTCTATCCGGTCAAGCTGACGCTGCTGACCGAGGACCGCCAGGGAATGCTCGCCGACGTCACCTCGGCGATCAGCGGGGTTCACTCGAACATCCAGAACATCGAGGCGCGGACGGGCGACGAGCGGGCGCTCATCGACGTCACGCTGGACATTGTGGATGTCCACCACCTGGAGAAGATTATCTCCTCGTTGCGGAAAATCGAAGGAGTCTACGAAGTGCAGCGCGTGATGCAGCCGTGAAGCGCAGACCCAAGCGGGCCGCCTGCGGCTGTTAATCCGCGGTTTAAATCGGCTGGGGCAATAAGCGCTTGTTCGAAGACCCGTCGCGGCGGGCACATGACGACCTTAGGACAGCTTGATCACTTTGCCGTCCCGGATGCATGCCGTGCAGACGCGCAGCGTTTTGGCGGCGCCTTTCACGAGCGCCCGCACGCGGCGCAGGTTGGGATTCCAGCGTCGCTTGGTGACGTTGTGGGCGTGGCTGATTCGGTTCCCGTAGCGGGGAGCCTTTCCGCAGATGTCGCAGGCGCGAGCCATTTTCAAACCTCTCGGGTCGTTAGAATTCATGATGCCTGAACCTGCTATTATATCAGAAACTCCGGTTTTTGCCTACCCTCGCGTGCGCCGGGCGCGGGGCTGCCGGGCTGTCGGGGCCGTGACCTTGCTGGCTGCCCTCGCCTTGCTTTCCGCCTGTTCCCGGCATACCGCTCCCAACGACGACGTTTGGGCGGAAGTGGACGGCAAAGCCATCACCCGCGAGCAGGTTGAGAGGCAATACAACAACCGCACGGCCGCCGGCTCCGATGCCGGAAACCGCGAGCAGGAACTGAGCTTCAAGCTGAACATTCTGAACGAGCTCATCAGCAACCAGATCCTGCTGACCCACGCCGCCCACGCGCGCATTACCGTATCGGAAGCGGAAGTGGACGACCGCGTCGCGCAGCTCCGCAGCCCCTACAGCGACGAGGAATTTCAGAAGAAGCTCGCCGACCAGGGGCTCAGCCTGGCGGACTTTCGGGAGGAAGTGCGAAAGAGTTTGCTCATTAACAAACTCGTCAACAAGGAAATCGAGTCGCGCATCACGGTCGGCGACAACGAGATCGCGAAGTTCTACGAACGGAACAAGGCCAACTACAGCGTCCCCGAAGTCCAATACCATGTGGCGCAGATTCGGGTGACGCCGGCGGGCGATCCGCAGACCCGCAATCTGAAAAACGACGACGCCTCCAGTCCCGTGGCCGCGCAGCGCAAAATCCAGGCGCTCTACGCACGCCTGCGCGCCGGCGAGGATTTCGCCACCGTCGCTCAGGAATATTCAGAAGACCCGCGCACCGCGGCTGGCGGCGGTGACATGGGCTACATTCCGATTTCCGCGCTCGAATCAAGCCCCGAACTCAAGAAGGCCCTGAGCAACCTTCAGACGGGCGCAATTTCGGGCATTATAAGCACGCCAACCGGCTTTCATATCATCAAGCTCCTGGGAATCGAACAGCCCGGACAGCACGACCTCTCCGACCCGCAGGTGCAGAGCGCCATCCGGCGCACCCTGATGAACGAGAAAGAGCAGCTCTTGAAGGCGGCTTACATCGAGGACTTGCGGAACCGCGCCAAAGTCGTGAACTACCTGGCGGAAAAAATCGTTTCCGCGGGCGGCGCTCCCGCAGGATCCAAGTAAGCCGCGCGTCACCCAAGCCGCACGAGCCTCTCGCCCATTTCGATGCCCGCTCCTTCCGTAACGAAGATTTTTTCCACACGTCCGGCGCGCGGCGCACGTATCTCGTTCTGCATCTTCATGGCTTCGATGACGAGGAGGCTCTCGCCCGGATTCACCGCCTGGCTTTCCGAAACCAGAATCTTGACAATCTTTCCGGGCATGGGCGCAAGAATTTCCTGCGGCCCTTCGTGAGCGCCGGCCGCGCGGGATTCCCGCCGCCGGCGCGGATCGCGCAACTCCAGTTGATAGCTTCGCGTTCCCACTCGGGCATGGAAGATCGCGGCGCCGCCCGCGGGATCGCCGCGATGCGCCTCGACCCGCACGTCAAAGGAACGTCCGCCGAGGAGCAGCGAATACGCGCCGGGAGAAACCTCCGTCCAGTCGGCTTCCGCGGGCTCGCCCTCCACTGTGAAGGCGAGCCGTCCGCCCGATTCGCGCGCGCCAGGAGGCGTTCGGAGTTCGAGCTCACGCTCGCTCGTCGCCGACCCTCCGCGAATTTTGAAATGGTATTTCACAGCGTTGGTTTTGCGGATCGCACCCTTTCCGGCCAGCGATGATGCAGGAATTCCCGCCCTTCGATTTTCCATGCGCTCGCTGCGGGAACGGCGGCAGCGGATTCCGCCGGTCGCCGCGCCACGAGCGCTGTGGCGAGCATCGCCGCGAGTTCAGCCTCGCGTGAGGGCTCGTCCTCGAACGACATCCCCGCCGCCAGGACGCGGTCAATGAAACCGGTGTCGAGCCGCCCGGCAACGAAATCCGCATTCTCGAGCACACGCCGGAAAAACGGAATGTTCGTCTGAATGCCTGAGACCTCATATTCGTCCAGCGCGCGGCGCATGCGGGCGATCGCCTCCGCGCGGTCCGCGCCCGTCGTGACCAGCTTCGCGAGCAGCGGGTCGTATTCGAGCGGGACTCGCCAGCCTTCGTAACTGCCGCTGTCCACGCGAACGCCGGGACCGGCGGGGGCTTTCAAATGCGTGATGAGCCCGGGGGAAGGGAAGAAGTTGTTGGCGGGATCTTCCGCGTAAATACGGCACTCGATCGCCCATCCGCGCATGTGCACATCTTCCTGCCCGAGGCTCAGACGCTCGCCCGCGGCGATGCGCAGTTGTTCTTTCACCAGGTCCACGCCGGTCACGAGTTCCGTGATGGGATGCTCGACCTGCAAGCGCGTGTTCATCTCGAGAAAATAGAAATTCCGGTCGCGGTCGACGAGAAATTCGACCGTCCCGGCGTTCGTATAGCTGGCTAGCCTGGCGATGCGCACCGCCGTCTCGCCCATCCGGGCACGCAGGTCGTCGTCAACGAGCGGCGAAGGACACTCTTCCATCACCTTCTGGTGGCGGCGTTGCAGTGAGCACTCGCGCTCGCCGAGATAAATCAGGTTGCCGTGATGATCGCCCAAAACCTGGATTTCCACGTGGCGCGGCTGCTCGACGTATTTTTCGAGATAAACCGACGAGTCGTTGAAAGCGTTTTGCGCTTCCGACCGCGCGTTGCGATAAGCCGATTCGAGTTCGGCAGCGGCCGTGACCATTCGCAGCCCTTTGCCGCCGCCGCCCGCCGCGGCCTTGAGCATGACGGGAAAACCCATCTCCGTCGCGATGCGCTCGACTTCCGCAAAGCTTTCGAGGTTGCGGTCCATGCCGGGAACGACCGGGAGCCTGGCTTCAATCGCCGCGTGCCGCGACGCTGTTTTGGAACCCATCAGCTCCATGGCTTCGGGCGATGGGCCGATGAAAACCAATCCAGAATTCTTGCAGGCGCGCGCGAATTCGGAATTCTCCGCAAGAAATCCGTAACCGGGATGAATCGCCTCGGCGCCGGATTTTTTCGCGGCGTCGAGGATGCGGTCC
>CAYZVR010000304.1:0-4000 GCA_964481715.1 uncultured Acidobacteriota bacterium
TGAAGCGCCGCATGGGGACTCGAGCCTCCGTCATCATCACGATGTTGGTGGTGTGGCCGAACCCGCCTCAAGCGGCCTGGATTGCCCAAACCTTTAGCCGCGCGCCACGTCGCGGCCGGGCACCACGTCAATTTGCAGCTTGGGATCGGCGGCCGGGACGTACGTCGCCGGCAGCCCGAGCTCGCGCCGCACGATATTGCAGCCCTGTGCGATGGCGCTCGCTTTGTAGAACGCGATTTCGCGGTTCGCGCCCTGGCGTCCGAAGCCGCAATCGCTCGACACAATCAGCTTCTCGGCCGGAATCACCTTCAGCGCCTTGCGAATTTCGGCGGCCACGTCCTCCGGCCGGTCGGCTTGGAGCCCGCGATGGCTGACCGCGCCGATACAGATCTTCTTCTTGAGATCGTTCTTGTACGGCGCGAAGAGCTCGAGGTCTTTCTGGTTGCGGTCTTTCATCTCGAGCGTCCACACGTCGCCGCGGCACCGCTCGAGATAAATTTCGATGGAGTTCGCGTAGCTCGTGTCCTCAATCACGCGCTGCATGTTCGGATTCCCCCAGCAGGTGTGAATCCACAGCTCGACGTCGTCGAGCCCCGCGACCTCACGGTTGAAGGCGTCAACCATGAACTTCACTTCCGAGTGATCCTTCCCGTAGGTGTTGGCCATAAAGTGGAACGTCGGCTCCTCAATCTGGATGCAGCGGCAGCCGGCGTCGCGCAGCGCCACGAGTTCCTTGTTCATCGCTTCGGCCATATCCCAGATCACCTGCCGCTTGTCTTGGTATTTGGGCGTGTGAATGTCGAGGAAAAGCGCCATCACCTGCGAGCAGCAGGTCCCGAATTTGACTGGCTTGCGAGTCTTTGCCTGCGCGATGCGCCACACTTTGGGATAGTCGAGCGAGCGGTGCTCGATTTTGTCAACCACGTGCGGCCAGCGCCAGCCGGTGTAAATTTCGTTCAGCAGCGTCCCGGGCGGATAGTGAAGCCACGGCGCGGTGGTCTCTTCGGGCTGCAAGTAATCGCCTTCGAAACCTGCCCAGCGCTGCAGCGGATAGTGGTGCCAGGCGCGGCCCGCCATGTCTTCATCCACGTGGAAATCGCCGTGCGTCACGATGTCGAGCCCGGCGCGCTCCTGGTCGCTGATGACGACGGCCATCGCGTCCTGAAACTTTTCGCGAAAGCGCACGTCGAGCATGCAGGTATCGAGCGGCCGTCCCCACATGCTGACGTCGAACCAGCGCGGGCGCGGGAACGATCCGGTGACGGTGCTCGGGAGAATTAAGTCGGCGGTAGCGGTGAACATGGGTTCCTCCTCGCGGCATTCTACTTCCACGCGGGTTCGGTTGCGAGTGCCATGAGGATTAAATACGTGGGGCCACGGGATGTCGGAGCCAAAGCGCTGGCAGAAGGCCTATGCTGGCTCGCGGCGAGCTTATAGGCGGGTCGGCGGAGCGAAAGGATTTCCGGTTCGTTTTCGGTTCGTTATAGGTTCGTTTCCGCTTTGTTTTCCAGCTAACTCCTTTATTTTCAATAAATCTTTAGCTTCGTCCTGTCAAAAGAGTCCCTTTATTTCTCGCCATTCGCCTTTTCTTCGCCTTTGCCGCCCTGACCGCTGCGATTTGCGATTTTTGATTGATGATTCTCAATTTGCATCTTTTGCCTTCTGTTTCCCGCCTTCTGTCTTCTGACTCCTGTGTCTTGTCCTCCGTCTACCGTCTCCCGTCTTTAAGAGCCTAGCATACTGGGCTACAATAGTCAATCGAGAATTGGGTGGGCAGCACGTAGCGAAGTGTTCGGCTTTTTCGAATCCTGCCGTTGATTCGATCAGGCGAGACTTTGCGCTACCAGCCTTGAGCTACCGACTACGCAGGCAGGAAGTTACGTCGCTCAAGTAGCGAAGTTATCGCGGGTTTTTCAAAATCCCCGCCTTTTTCTTCGACAAGTAGCTGTACAAATCTTCAACGCTCTTCACTCCCCGTATCGGTGTGCCATCCGGCTCGTTTGCCCAGGTGTTCCCCTTCGCGCTGTTGTAGATTCTAAGTTCTTGTGAATTGCCCACTTCGACGTACACTACGCGGGGCGACTTGTTACCTTTTTCCCTCTGCTTCCTTGGGGCACAGACTTTGTAGTCGAATCCTAAGAGCTCAAGAACTCGGACAGTTGAGCTAATTTTCTCTGCAATGACTTGGCGTTGGCCCCTGTTCATGATCTTCCAACCTCACCACGGCGTATGATCAAGTGTCCTTACCTCGAGTCGGTTCCCGACCAAGCAAAGATCTTCTGGCCCTTTGACGGAAGCCGTTATCTTATCACCTGAATACCGAGACCGTCCGAAAACATCTGTTCTTGATGCGCAAACCATTTTCCGGTAATGGTGAGCTCAATGGTTGTCGTCACGGGCGCGCAGTTTGCGGCTGCAATCCGAAGCTGAAGCCTATACCTGCCTGGACGCAGCAGGTGACTCAAAGTATTTGGCCTGATTTCGAGGTCGAGGCAGAGGATGGTCTCATATTCAGAAACGCCCGCAAGGTCGTACCCGACTTCCTTTCGAAAATTCGGATCTGCAATGTGCCCTAGGTCGCAATGCTTCCCCATCTCTGGAGAGATTCCCTCCGCGAATATTTCTGGCCCGCCCAATGCCTGCTGCCTGTGTGACCAACAGAGGTTCATCGGGAGGAACCCTTCGTCTTGCTTGAAGGAACCATCAGCTTTGTAGCGTAGTAACTTCGCCACGAAGACCTGTACGCGCTCTGCGCGTGTCCTTCCGTCGTTTTGGATCCAAAGTCGCAAGTAGTAGCAGTCAATCGATCTAGACCTCCCAGGTGCTGGGTACGTCAAAGCCGTCTTGTGGCAATCGGGCGGGGCGAGTGCGATGGATACCGTGAGTTTCGGCCTCCTCCACAGCCGAAGAATTTCGTCCTTAAACAGTGCGGTAAGTACTGCGAAGAACGTCGCAATTGCTCCCGCCCACTGTGCTACCGTTCCTATTTCCATCGGCGTACCTAAAGAAGGGATCCCACGAATCTAACTCGCGTTTAAGGGGAAATGGATAAAGCCCGTTCATCTCGGCCGTTAGCGAAACGCTGCCCCCGCCAGAAAATCATCTACAGCGAGCCCCTCAGCCGACGGACAACCGCTTTAATAGTAGCATCTTCTTTGATGGCAACGAAGGATATCACAACAATTGAGGATTACAGCGCGCAGCGCGGGATTCGACTCTTCCGATCTCGCCGGTTATTATGCTGCGCTGCCAGCTCTGCATCCTGCCTCGCGGTGTGTCGGTCGCCGCTATGCCTTCATCACCGCGGGGTAGACCTTGCGGATGGCGGCGATAATGTCGGCGACGTCCTGGTCGGAAAACTTCGGGTCCATGGGAACGCCCACGTAACGGTTCCAGATATCAATGGTCCGCGGGCAACTCGCCGCTCCGTACTGAATCGCTTTTCCCTCCGGGGTCGAGAACGACGGCCAGTTCGGCTGCAGAGTGTGCTTGGTCTCGATGTGCGGTTCGATGGGCAGAATCACCGACCCACCCATGGGCTCGGCGTTGACGTTTTCCGCCAGCATCGCCTTGATGAACTGGTCGCGTTGCTCCTTGCCCGAAGTGCGGAAGAAGACCCAGTTGCCCAGCCCGCCGCCCTCGTCGTTTTTCTTGCGGAACTGGATACCCGGCAGGTCCTCGATGCCTTTTGTGATGCGCGTGGTCTTGTCCCGGAAATCCGCCACGATGCGGTCGAGTTTGCGAAGCTGGGCGCGCATCACCGCCGCGGTAAATTCGCTCATGCGGTATTGCGCCCCGGCAAAGAGCTTCATGCGAGGCGCTTGTCCCAGCACTTTGGCATGGCCGTCGCGCAGCGTCCCCACATCGTGGAACCGTGCCGCGCGCTCGAAGGTGTACGGATCGCTCGTCACCACCGCGCCGCCTTCGCCCGGCGAGATAGTCTTATTCACCTGGAAGCTGTAAATCCCGCAATCGCCCATCGAGCCAACCGGCCGCCCCT
>CAYZVR010000305.1:0-3885 GCA_964481715.1 uncultured Acidobacteriota bacterium
TCGGCATGATCGTCAACGGCTTCTGCAAGCAGGTGTTCAAGGAACTGCCCATGGAGTTCGCGGTGGAAGCGCAGAAGCTGCTGGGCGTCAGCCTGGAAGGCAGCGTCGGGTAATTATGAATTCTGAATTACGAATTGCTCGGGTCACTCTCGGGTGGCGCAGACATCGCTTCGCGATGTCTGCGAACGGACAGACGGGAACAATCAAAGGATCAGCGACAACTGACAAAGGACAAAAAGCGAATGCTTCTTGAAATCAAAAATCTTCATGCAACGGTGGGCACAAACGAAATCCTTAAGGGGATAGACCTCCAGGTCGGCCTCGGCGAAGTGCACGCCATCATGGGTCCGAACGGCTCGGGCAAGTCCACGCTGGCGCAGGTCCTGGCGGGCCGCGACGTTTACGCCGTGACCGCGGGCGAAGTCCTCTACGAAGGCAAAGACCTGTTTGGCATGTCTCCCGAGGACCGCGCGCGCCAAGGCATTTTCCTCGCCTTCCAGTATCCCGTCGAAATTCCCGGCGTCTCGAACACTTATTTCCTGCGCGCCGCGCTGAACGCCATCCTCAAACATCACGGCGAGGAAGAACTCGACCCCATGGATTTCCTGGCGCTCATCCGGGAAAAGATGAAGCTGCTCGATATGGACGAGACGCTTATGAACCGGCCGGTGAACGAAGGCTTTTCGGGCGGCGAAAAAAAGCGCAACGAGATTTTTCAGATGGCGGTTCTTCAGCCCAAACTCGCCATCATGGATGAAACCGATTCCGGCCTGGATATTGACGCGCTCCGGATCGTCGCGAACGGCGTGAACGCTCTGCGCTCGAAAGACCGCTCCGTCATCGTCGTCACGCACTACCAGCGCCTGCTGAATTACATCGTGCCGGATTTCGTTCACGTGCTATCGAACGGCCGCTTCGTCAAATCCGGCGGGAAGTCGCTGGCGCTTGAGCTCGAAGAGAAGGGCTATAGCTGGCTCGATGAGTCGGTGCCGGTCAACGAAAAAGCGTGAAGAACAGTAAGCAGAAGGCAGTCGGCAGCCTGGAAGATTTGGAAGGACCTCCGAACTCATGACCATCGAAGTGAAGGAAAGTCAGGACATATATCTCCAGACATTTCGCGACCTCGAGAAGAAAGTTGCGGGCAGAAGTCCCGCGTGGCTGAAGAGCCTGCGCACCGACGCCATCCGCGCGTTTGCCGAACTCGGCTTCCCCACCACGCACCTCGAAGATTGGAAATATACGAACGTCGCCCCAATCGCCTCAACAGCGTTTCAGCCGGCTCCTTGGGCGTCATCGAGCGAGTTCGCACAACCACTCAGCCGTTCGCCGTTTTTCGACCTGGGATGTAGCCGCCTGGTTTTTGTGAACGGGCATTTCTCCAAGGAATTTTCCTCTCTCGCCGGCCTGCCCAAGCAAGTGACGGTCGCAAGCCTTGCGGAAACTCCCGCAAGTAACGCAGCGCTGCTTGAAGAGCATCTGGGGCGCCACGCGGAATTCGAGAGTCACGCCTTTGTCGCGCTCAACACTGCCTTCATCGAAGACGGCGCATTCATCCAAATCCCCAAGGGCGTGGTCGTCGAAAATCCGATTCACATACTTTACGTCTCAACTTCCTCCGGCCCCCCGTACGTTTCACACCCACGAAACCTCATCGTCGCGGGCCGGGAGAGCCAGGCCACGCTGATCGAAACTCATCTGGGCCTGGATGACAACGCGTACTTTTCAAACGCCGTCACGGAAATCGTGGCGGAAGAAAACAGCTCGGTGGATTACGTCAAGGTTCAGCACGAAGGCCCGGCGGCGTACCACATTGCGACGATCCTAACCCGCCAAGCCCGCAATGCGAGTGTCACGACCAACTCCATAGCGCTCGGCGGTCTGCTCGGCCGCGAAGATTTGATCGCGGTCCTCGACGGCGAGGGCGCCGAAGCCCTGCTCAACGGCCTGTACGCAACGACGGGCACCCAGCTTATTGACAATCACACCGTGATTGACCATGCCAAGCCTCACTGCGCGAGCCGCGAATTTTACAAGGGCGTGCTGGACGGAAAATCCACGGCGGTTTTTAACGGCAAGATCATCGTGCGCAAGGACGCGCAAAAGACCG
The DNA here is from genome assembly GCA_964481715.1 of uncultured Acidobacteriota bacterium. Lineage (GTDB taxonomy): Bacteria > Acidobacteriota > Terriglobia > UBA7540 > UBA7540 > JAHEKS01. The sequence continues at coordinate 2,108 of CAYZVR010000305.1, forward strand.
ACTCGAAGCAGAGCGACAAAAACCTGCTGCTTTCCGAAGACGCGGTCATCAACACCAAACCGCAGCTCGAGATTTACGCCGACGACGTCAAGTGTACGCACGGGGCGACGATCGGGCAGATCGATGCGGAAGCGATTTTCTACCTGCGATCGCGCGGCATCGGCGTGGAAGAAGCCCGCAACCTCTTAATCGTGGCTTTTGGCAACGAAGTGATCGACCGCGTAAAATTTCAGCCCCTGCGCGACAGGCTGAAGACAGAATTGCTGACGCGATTGTCGCACCCCAGTTGAGGAGAGATCCGATGGGAACCGCTCGTCACGTCATCGAATCGCCCCCGCGCGAACGTACCGTGCGCCTGGACGTCGCGAAGATTCGCAGGGATTTCCCCATCTTGAAACAGAAGGTCCACGGAAAGCCCTTGGTTTATTTCGACAATGCCGCCACCAGCCAGAAGCCCAGGCTGGTCATCGAAGCCGAGAAGCGCTTTTACGAGACGGACAACTCAAACATCCACCGCGGTGTGCATGAGCTCTCGGAGCGGGCGACGAAGGCTTACGAAGACGCGCGCATCAAAGTCCAGCGGTTTCTGAATGCAGCGGAAAGCCGTGAAATCATTTTCGTCCGCGGCACCACCGAAGGCATCAACCTTGTGGCCCAGACTTACGGCCGGAAGAACGTCGGCGCCGGGGACGAAGTCCTGATTACCGCGCTCGAACATCATTCGAACATCGTTCCCTGGCAAATGCTGTGCGAAGAAAAAGGCGCAAAGCTTCGCGTCGCACCCATCAACAACCGTGGAGAAGTGGAAATCGTCGAATTCTCAAAGCTTCTCGGCCCGCGCACAAAAATCGTCGCCGTGGCGCACGTCTCCAACGCTCTTGGCACCATCATTCCAGTGCGAAAGATCGTGGAACTCGCGCACGCTCAGAATGTCCCGGTGCTCGTGGACGGTGCGCAGGCGGCGCCGCACGGCGCCGTGGACGTGCGTGAGCTCGACTGCGACTTTTACACCTTCTCGAGCCACAAAGTCTTCGGCCCCACGGGCGTCGGCGTGCTGTACGGAAAAGCCCGGCTGCTCGAAGCTATGCCTCCTTATCAGGGCGGGGGCGACATGATCAGCTCGGTCACCTTCGAGAAGACGATTTACAACGTGATTCCGCACAAGTTTGAAGCGGGCACGCCCAACATCGCGGGCGTCGTGGGGCTCGGCGCCGCGATTGACTACGTGAACTCTCTCGGCCTCGAAAACATTGCGGCGTACGAGGAAGAGCTTCTCGATTACGCCACCCGGGCTGTCTCGAAAATTCCCGGCGTGTGCATCATCGGCACGGCGAAGGAAAAGGCCGGCGTGATTTCTTTTGTATTGGAAGGCATCCATCCTCACGACGTAGGCACGGTCCTCGACCAGGAAGGGATTGCCGTGCGCACGGGTCACCACTGCGCGCAGCCCGTGATGCAGCGGTTCGGCGTCCCGGCCACCACGCGCGCCTCGTTCGCCTTCTATAACACCAAGGAAGAAGTAGACGCGCTCGTCGCGGGCATCCACAAGGTGAAGGAGGTTTTCGGCTGATGGCGGAGCTCGAGGATCTCTACCAGGAAGTCATCCTGGACCACAACAAACGGCCGCGCAACCATCGCTCGATCGACGGCGCGAGCCACCACGCCGACGGCTACAATCCCCTGTGCGGCGACAAAGTTTCCATCTTCGTAAAAGTTGACGGCGATCGCATCCGCGACATCAGCTTTCAAGGCTCCGGCTGCGCCATCTCGACCGCTTC
>CAYZVR010000306.1:0-3867 GCA_964481715.1 uncultured Acidobacteriota bacterium
CCCGTCATGCCTTTGAACCAGGCGCCCAGCCCGCAGCCGAAGACCTTTCCCACCACCGCCACCAGGAAAAGCAGGAAGAAGAAGCCGAAGCGGCCGCCCAATTGGCGCGCGTTGATTTCAAGCCCGATGGAAACGAAAAACAGCGGACCAAAAAACGAGTTGCTCATGGCGCGCAGGTCATCAACCAGGCGCGCGCGCGCAGGCGTCCCCGCGATGAACAGGCCGGCCAAATAGGAGCCGGTGATAGCGGCCATGCCGCCGCCAAACTCAGCCAGAAAGGCGAAAATAAAGCCCAGGCCCAGGGCGACTGCCACCGAGGTATGCGGCTCGCGGAAACGGTCTTCAGACTTGAAGACCCAGCGCATCAGACGCGGCCCGAGCCAGAAACTTGCGAGCAGAAACGCCACAGCACGTGTGACCGTCATCGTCATGCCGAACCACGGCGAGGTTCCCTGCCCCGCCGGATGCACTTCGGCAGCGATGACGAAGGAGAGGATCAGAAGGCCCAGCACGTCGTCAATGACCGCCGCGCCGAGAATTGTTGAGCCGACTTTGGAGCGCAACCGCCCCAGGTTCATCAACGTTTGTGCGGTGATCGAAACGCTCGTAGCGGTGAGCACCGCGCCGATAAAGATCGCCTCGTTCCACCCAAATCCCGCGCCGCGCGCCAGGATCGCGGCTCCCGCAAAGGGCAGCACAACGCCGCCGGTCGCCGCCCAAAACGCCGCGCCGACCGAGTGCTTCATCATCTCGATGTCGGTGTCGAGTCCGGCGAGAAACATCAGAATTACGACGCCCAATTGGGCGAGGATTTTGACCACCGCCGGCAGCGAAAGCGCCAGCGCGCCGGTCTCGAGCGTGGAAAACCACGGCAGGCGCCACACATCGAAAAGCGTCGGGCCGAGGATCACGCCCGCCGTAAGCTCGCCGAGCACGAGCGGCAGCCCCAGGCGCGCGCAAAGACTCCCCACCGCCTTGGCCAGCAGGATCAGCAGCGAGACGAACAACAGGATTTGGAGTGAAAGGTCCACAAGAAAATGGAGCCGGGCGCAATGTGCTTGTCCGTCAGTTGACGGACCGCAGGCGCCGCAGCGTCCGCGCGAATAGTAACACCAACGCAAGGGCGCAGCCGGCAAGCGTCGCCGCGACCGGCGCGTGGAAGAAGACGATCACCACGACGGCCACCGTCAAGGCTGAGGCGAAGGCAGGCCCTTGCTGTTTAGCGGCTTCCAGAAAAAGGGAATTCGGAGTGCGGCCGGTCATGTTCCCCCCTACGACACCAATGGACTGCTCTTCGAGACTCTCACCGCAGGTGAGCAAGCAGCACCATGGTGAGTGCGAGCGCGGCGGTCCCACCCAGCAGAATCGCGAGCCGTGGGAACGGCTTAAACCACCACGGGCGCTGGAATCCGTTCCTCTCGCGCTGCCTTTCTTCGTGAAGCAACTGCGCAACGAGCCGCCGCTCTTCCAGCGATCCCGCTGAGGCGACCGCCCGCGAAGCCGCTTCGTATCCCTTTTGTGGAACGCGCAGCTTGAAATAGAGCTGGCTGAGTTTGAAGTGAGCGTAAAAATTGCCGGGCTCGAGCCGCGCCGCCGTTTGCAAGTGGTCAAGCGCCGGATAAATTTTTGCCTGGACGGCATAGGCAATTCCAAGTCCCACGTGAGCGTCCGCAAAATCGGGCGAGCGCTCGAGCTCGAGCTCAAAACAACGTGCCGCTTGCGCGGGCTCGCCGCAGTTCAGCCACTCGCTCCCTTCCTGGAAAAGTGATTGGCCCTCCCGAACGCCAAGCGCTTGGGTGTTTCGCACGAGCGGCGCGGCTGTCCCGGCCTCCGTCCCGCAGGGCGGGACAGCGGCCAAGCTCTCAAACCTCGTGGACGTATATTTCAATTTAGCTCCTCTCAAATCATGCGCCTCGGCGCACGGTCTATGCACGGGCTGTCTCGCCCACGCCGCTCACGGGCAACTTTTGCCGGTAGGCTTTCAAAACGAATTCGGGATAACCGAGCGCGCCCATTTCCGGAAGGTCGAGTCCTTCGAGCTCGCTTTCCGGACTGACGCGCTGGCCCACCACGAAATCCACCAGCAGGTTGAAGACATACGAGAGGCTGAAGACAAATCCGAGCAGCGTCACGACGCCGATCAACTGGGCGACGAGCTGTCCGGGGTCGCCGTAGAAGAGGCCGCGCACGGAGCCGCCTACTCCGTTCCAGCTTCCGCCGTAGTTGGAGGTGCCGTCGGCGAACAATCCAACCGAAATAACTCCCCACAGTCCGTTGACGCCGTGGACTGAAATCGCTCCCACGGGGTCGTCCACGTGCGCCACGCGGTCGAAGAACTCGACGCTCAGGCAGACCAGCGCGCCTGCGATAAGGCCGATAATCGCGGCGCTGACGGTGTTTACAAAGCCGGAGGGGGCGGTAATCGCCACCAATCCCGCAAGCAACCCGTTACCCGTCATGGAAGCATCCGGCTTGCCGTAGCGAATCCACATGTAAAGCAGCGCCCCGAACGAGCCCGTGCAGCCCGCCAGCATGGTGTTCACGGCGATTGAGCCGATGCGCAGCGCGCCATTCCCCGAGGCGCCGAGCGTCGAGCCCGGGTTGAATCCGAACCAGCCGAACGCCAGGATGAAGCACCCCATCATTACCAGGACGATGTCGTGGCCAGGAACGGCGTTCGACGAGCCGTCGCGGTTATATTTGCCCAGGCGAGGGCCAATGATCATCGCCACCGCCAAGGCGGTCAGCCCACCCACCGAGTGCACCACGCCCGAACCCGCAAAATCGCAGTAACCATGCCCTAAACCGAAGTTCGCACCGAGCTGTGACAGCCAACCTCCGCCCCAAGCCCAGTTGCCAAAAATCGGGTAAGTGATGGCTCCCAGGAAGATCGTGGAAATCGCAAAGGCTGCGAACTTCCAGCGTTCTGCTGCGGCTCCCGTCACGATGGTCGTAGTCGTGTCCATGAAGACCATCTGGAACAAGAACAGCACCATGACCCCGACGTCGTAGGCGGCACCCTGCGTCAGGAAGAAGCCTCTCGTCCCGAACAGGCCCCAGGTTTTACCAGCGAAATGAATCACGAATTCCGAACTGAGGGGAGCCATACCACCCAAATTCCCCACGGCGCCCACTCCTCCCATCTGGAGAGCGAAGCCGCACACCCAATAGGCGAACAGTCCGAGCCCGTACACCATGAAGTTCATCATCATGGTGTGGTTGGCGTTTTTGGCCCGGCACAAACCCGTCTCAACCGCAGCAAAGCCGGCTTGCATAAACATCACAAGGAAGCCGGCCACCAGCGTCCAGACGAAATTGATGGCCACCTTGTTCTGACCGATCTGGTTAAGCGCGTCGCCGATGGTCAGTCCCTTCTTCGAGTCCGAGACGGCGACATCGTTGACGGTGCCGGTCAAGGTCCCCGAAGGGTCGCCTTTGGCCAGGTCTTCGGCCGAAGGCGGATGCGCGTCGCTGACGTTCAAAGGCGCATTCACGGCGGGAGCGGGGGCGGCCTGGGCGCTGGCCAGAGGGGGGGTCTGGCTCTGGGCCCAAGCCGCAGGCCCGCATAAGAGCACCAAAGCTGCGGCGAGAGAAATCCCCAATTTCATTTTGCTAAGAAAACGCAGAAGCACGGTTCACCCTCCATGAATTTGGATTCTGGTTATTTCTTCCAGATAGCTTCTTTCACGTAAGCAGGGTTAAGGCATCCGAGGATGCCCACAAGACACAGGGTGATTCCCACCAAACACAGGACGAGCCGGAGAGCGGCCGAGCCCGTCAGCGTAAGCCCCAGGACGGGAAGCAGCCAACCGCAAACCGCGAGCAGTAATCCGAGAAATTTCATGTTCGTCTCCTTAAGCTTTCAAT
>CAYZVR010000307.1:0-3846 GCA_964481715.1 uncultured Acidobacteriota bacterium
CGCTGGCGTCGATCGTAGCGGGAAACACCGTGGTGCTGAAGCCTTCGAGCGACTCGCCTGCGATCGCCTACAAATTCGTGGAAGCGCTCGAGCAGGCAGGAATGCCGGCGGGCGTGGTGAATTTCCTTCCCGGCGCGGGCGGCTCAGTCGGAAACGTTTTGGTCGGCCACCCGCGCACTCGCTACATCGCCTTTACGGGATCGAAGGAAGTCGGCCTGGGCATCAACGAACTCGCCGCCAAGACGGCGCCCGGCCAGATCTGGATCAAGCGCGTGGTTGCCGAAATGGGCGGCAAGGATTCGATCGTGGTGGACAGCGATACGGACCTTGACGCGGCCGTCGAAGGCGTGGCGGTTGCGGCGTTCGGCTTTCAGGGACAGAAATGCTCGGCGTGCTCGCGTGCCATCGTCGCAGCTGACGTTTACGATTCGTTCCTGGAAAAATTGAAGGCGCGCGTGGAAAAGATTCTCGTCGGCCCGACCATCGATCCCGGGCATTACATGGGGCCGGTAATTAATGAGGCGGCGAAAAAGTCGATCTTGGAATACATCGAGGTCGGGAAAAAGGAAGGCAGGCTGATTACGGGCGGCAAAGAGGGTCCGGGCGCGGGCCACTTCATCCAGCCCACCGTCATCGCCGACTTGCCGCCGAAGGGACGGATCGCGCAGGAAGAAATCTTCGGACCGGTGCTGGCGGTTATCAAAGCCAAAGATTTCGAAGACGCTCTGGAGATCGCCAACAACACGGAGTATGGCCTCACGGGCGCAGTTTACACGCGCAGCCGGGCCAAGCTCGAAAAGGCCGCAGAGGCTTTCCACGTCGGCAACCTTTATCTTAACCGCAAGTGCACGGGAGCGCTTGTTGGCGGGCATCCCTTCGGAGGGTTCAACATGTCGGGCACGGACTCGAAATCGGGCGGGCGCGATTACCTGCTGCTGTTTACGCAGGCGAAGACGGTCACCGAAAAGGTGGCGGCGCCGTGACCGTCCAGTTGAGGCCGCGCCGGATTTGCCGGGGCGGGTGGATTGATTTCCTGTTCCAGAACTGTATAATGTCTCGATTCATCCGGGCAAGCCGGACATAGTGGGCCTTCCCATCGAGTGGCTTGGGGCAAAGTCTTGAGAAATCAGGGCGAATTCGTCGAGAAAATGGGGCCGCAGGCTCGCCTGCAGGCGGAGCTCGCCAAGGCCGAGTCGCAGAAGCGCGACGTTTGGTTGATGGTCATCTTTGCGGCTGCGGTCCTGGTGTTGGGAGCCTTTTCTCTCCTCACGCCGACCAGCTTCTGGAAACAGAATATGCTGGAAATCCGCATCCCGCCGCAGGTTTTGTTCGTTGTGATGATGGTCATCGTGGTCGTGACGCTCTACATCGTGCGGCGAGAGGCAGAAATGCGCCGCCTTCGCCTGGTCAATCTCCAGCAAACACTCGAATCGCAGTCCGAATACACGGCCAGCATGATTGACTCGCTCACCAATGTCTTCAGCCGCAGCTTCCTGAGAGACCTCCTGCAAGGGGAGATTTCCCGCTCGGAACGAAACAACCGGCCCCTCGGACTTCTTATGTGCGATCTGGACAACTTCAAACAGGTGAACGACCGCTACGGGCACCTGATGGGAGACTACGTCCTAGCGCAGATGGCCGGCATCCTGAAGAGCTGCGTGCGAGGCTCGGACTTTGTGATTCGCTACGGCGGAGACGAATTCCTGGTCATCCTGTCGGAAACGGACGAGCCCGGTGCGAAAATCGTCCAGGGCCGAATTCGTGAAAAGGTTGAAGAATGGGACACCACCAACCGGGTGGGAAACGTTCCCATCACCTTCAGCATGGGACTTTACCTCCACGTGGCGAACCAGACCGTGGAACAGGATGTCGCGGAAGTGGACGCGCGCATGTACGCGGACAAGCAGGGCCAGCACCAGAAGGCCGCCTCAAACCAGACTCCGGCGCCCAAACCTTAGCCTTCTTCGAAATCTCAAAGTCAATCCCCGGCTCACGTCGGACGCTTGATTCGCGCACGCCCGGGCTCGATGATCACCAAGCTGCTTTTGAAGGTTGCATCGTCCAGCGAGCACAACGTGTCGGCGATCTGCGCCGCCAGTTCGCGTGTTCGCATCGCAGTCGGGTACCGGATCACAGCGATCCCGAAATGGCTTCCCAAAGGAAACCTCAGCAGGTTTCCAAAATCGCTATCTCCGGTGACGACTACGGCCTCCCGTTCTTGCGCCGCCGCGTAAACGCGCGCATCGGAGGAACCACGCAGATTGAGTTCCTGGATATGGTGGGCGGCATGGCCTCGTTGTCTCAAGAGCGAGGCCAACAGAATGGGCAGGTCTTCATCAATGAGGAATCGCGCCATCAGGTCGAGGCACGGACGGTTTCTTCTTCAAGTCGCTGGGCGGCATAAGTTAGCGCGGCTCGCACATCGTCCTCAGTAATTCCGTATTGCTGAGCGACCTCGCTCCAGGGGTCTCCGGCAGCGACAGCCCCCACGATGACGCTCACCGGAACACGAGTTCCTGCAATCACAGGTTTACCGAAGCGCACCTCGGGGTCCACGCTGATTCGCGGGGCAATGAGGGTCATAACCGGCTCCTGACGCGATTATAGCACTGCATCGCCGGCGGTAGTCACTGTCATTTCATACTTCAATTGGCCCTGCGCAAGCTAGCATCACCTTGCCCTAGACAAAGGGAATCCCACGGCACGCAAACCGTGCCGTGGCTCCAGCTCTTTCAGTAATCATTTTTTTCATTTCCCGGGTGGCTGTCCGCACCTTGGCTGGCGACGTATCCCGAGGCCAGCGCCTGCTGCGCGCGCTCGATTGCGCGTCCAATGCGCGCGGCTTCTACGTGAGCCCGCTTCCAATCGCGAGCCTCAACGGCCTCTCGCAACCCGGGCAGCGTTTCTGCTTCGTAGCTCGGCAGAGGCGCATAAATGACATGACGAAACCAAGGTCGGCCCGGAATTCCTTCCGGGTCGAGCAGCGCCCGCTCTTCGGCCATTAAAGCAGCGTTCGACGATGAGGCAGATATTCCCTCGTGATCGCCCGAAGCGTCGGTCGAAACTCCCGACCGCAGGCTTTCGAGCACCGCTCGAAACCGCAAAGCTGAGTCGCGCCAGTCGCGGCATTTCTTGATGAGCGGGGCGATTTCCGATTCGACGAAATCCGGCGGCGCCGATTTCCCCAGCTCCTCAAGGTAAGCGCCGATTTCTGTGGCGTAGAGCGAGTAATCGAGCGGAAGCACATCGGCGTTCGAGAATCGCAGGGCGAGCAGTCCCCACAACCGGCTCATGGCCGCGTGATAACGGAATCCCGGATCGCCGTAGCGCTCCATCCAAGCGTAGTCGTCGTAAACCGAATGATAGACGCCGTAGGGCCCGTCGAAAATCATGTCGAGCGACGGCACGCCGTCGTGTTGCAGGAAGACCATAAAGTCCGAGCCTCCGCCCAGCACTCCATAGGGCACGGGCGCTCCCGTCGAGCCAGGGACAGCGTAGCTTCGGATGTTCGTTGCGCCGCGGTTCTCCTTCCAGCGATCGTAGACGGTTCGTCCCGTCGCGGGATCGAGCACGGCTTGAGTGGCTTCGATAATGGCTGGAACCAGCGCCGGTACCATGCTCACCGTAAAATCCTGCCCGCTCGTCGAAGCGTCCACGTTCATGCAAAGCACGGCGTTCTTCTTGAGTTCTGCTTCGTGTTCTTCGCCCCACTCGGTTGAGCCCGTGAGCGTGTATTCTTCCGCATCCCAGCTTCCCAGGATAATGGTGCGACGGGGACGGAACCCTTCCTTGAGGAGCTCGCCGAGCGCGCGTGCCGTTTCAAGCATGGCAGCCGTGCCGCTCGAA
>CAYZVR010000308.1:0-3842 GCA_964481715.1 uncultured Acidobacteriota bacterium
CCATCTTCATGGCCAACGCCGGCGCGGCGTGGGACAACGCCAAGAAAATCGTCGAGGTCGTGCTGAAACAGAAAGGCACGGATCTTCACGCTGCGGTGGTGGTCGGTGACACGGTCGGCGATCCGTTCAAGGACACGTCGTCGGTGGCGTTGAATCCCGTCATCAAGTTCACAACGCTCTTCGGCTTGCTGGCGGTCGAGCTGGCGGTCAAGCTGACCGCCACGAGCGGCTCCGGATTGACGCACGCTTTGGCGGCGGGGTTCTTTGTCATCTCCTTTATCTTTGTGTACCGCTCATTCTATTCAATGCGTATTGGCGGGACGGCGAGCCCTGCCGTGCATGCCCGCGCCGCAACCGACAAGACTGTCCCCAGCGCGGAGTGACCGGCCCGTCACATCGCTTCCTCCTAGGCTGCCAGCTTCGATCGCCTTCGAATTGCGCCGAACCCATGCGGCCTTTCGTGGGCTGACGAGCTCGCCTCCCAGGCCCTCCGAAACAGGTTTTTTTGCAACCTGTTCGAGCCTTTCAGCGTATCTCCTTTGAGGGGCTTTTCCGTGCACGCACAGATTCTCCTGACAATACTCCTCCTGCAAAGCGCCGCAGCCGAAAAAACTCCCCAGAACTCTTTGACGGCGGATGAGGTCATGGCGCGCGTTGCGGAGAATCAGGACCGCGCTGAAAAATTGCGGAGCGAATACATTTACCGCCAGCACATCCGCATCACTACGCGCAAGACCAACGGCAAGCTGATGCGGGAAGAGACCACAGACTATCAGGTGATCCCGACCGCCCGGGGAACTGAGAAGGAGCTGAAGCTCATCAGTGGGCGCTACAGGCACAAGGGAAAGGTTCTGGAATTCAGCGGCGAGTCCGCGCCCGAGGCGGATTCACTCGACGGCGACCTGGTGAGCGACTTCCGGGAAGACCTCATGGACGATCAATCGAAAGACGGGCTCGCGCGCAACCTGTTTCCACTCACCACCGAGGAGCAGAGGAAGTACCGGTTCAAGCTTCTGGGCGAGCAAACGCTTGAAGGAAGGAAAGTCTACCGCGTGGGATTCGGGCCTAAAGATAAAAGCGATCTCACCTGGGCGGGCGAGGCGCTGATTGACGCAGAAGATTTCGCGCCGGTGAACGTGTTCACCAAACTCTCGCGGCGCGTTCCTTTCGCGGTCCGCACCCTTCTCGGCACCGACCTTCCGGGCATCGGTTTCAACGTCCGGTACCGGCGCCAGCCCGACGGCGTGTGGTTCCCTACAAGTTTCGGGACGGAGTTCCGGCTGCGCGCCGTGTTCTTCATCAACCGCGAAATCACGATCTCGCTCGAGAATACGGATTTCGAGCACACACACGTCGAAAGCCGAATCAAAAGTGTGGAGCCCGAATAACCAGTTGGCCGGGCGCGGGTGGCGCGCGACGCAGGGCGGGGAAGGGAGCGGTCCTAGAATCCCAGCTTGGCTTCCTGGCGGATTTTTTTCGCGAGCTTTTCGATCTTCTCAGCTTTCTCGATGATGGTTAGTGAAAAAACGTTTTCATTGGACTCGTTGAGCTCTTTCTGAAGCGAGCTGGCCATGTCGGCCAGCTCATCGGCGTGTTGTTTCATCTGGCTGAAGCGGTCCTTCTTCAAATTGTTTTTTTGCTTGGAGGTCAGCTCCCCCGGGGGATTTTCCGGCACGATCGAGGCGTCGACCGGAATCCGCGGATGAGGTGCGGGGGATCGCTTGATTTGAGCAACCTCGACAAGGCTCGCAGCCGAGTTTCCTACAACCTGCCGCGCGGTGCCGGCCGCCATGCCTGCCGTGAACAGAAAAAGCATCACACCTGGCAGCCACCGCATCCACCGCGGCTTGCTTTGCAGCGAATTCATGATCAGCCCCCCTCTTCCCTCGCGACGCCCAGACCTTGCGTCGCTCGTTTCTTTCATAACTCCACTCGATTGTATTCTCAATGCGGCGACGCGCGCAATCTGACTTGGCGTTGTGAAAACGCTCAGGATTCCCGGCGAAACATCCGATAGGAAAGGACACAGGGAAGGGCCGCGCAGTCCCGCCAGTTTGTCCCTTCCAGAGGGAGCCAATTATGCAGGTCTTCGACCGAATCGATCCCGCCAAGCTCGAGAGCCGCGATGCGCAGCTCTGGGTGTTGGCGATCGCGATGATTGCAATTCTCGCCGCAGGGCTGGCGCTGCTGATCTATCCTGCGGCGTTTACCATTCCGGTGATCTTGAGCCCAGCTTTCGTCAAGTGGGTGTTTTTCAGTTTTTGCGCGCTCGCCCTGCTCGTCGTCGGCTACCTCATGGAACGGCGCATCGTCGTCCGAAAACTTCGCAATCGCCTCGCCGATGAACGCAAACTAGCCCAGCGCTTGCTCAACCAGGCGAGCGCCGACCTGCTTGAATCGTTGCCGGGCGTCGAACACTTTCGCGACCGCTTGGCGATGGAGTTTCGGCGGGCCGTCAACGCGCAATTGTCCCTTACCCTGATTCTGGTGAGCCTGAGGGCTTCGAACCGCTTGAGCGACTTGGGTGAAATCTCTTCCGCGTACGGTGACGCGGCGAAAGTGATGATCCGCAAGCTGCGGGGGGAGGACTCAATTTATTTGTTTCGGCCGGGGATCTTCGGCGTGGTGCTCCCCAGTGTCTCCGCTGACGACGCAAACCGCGTGGCGGGGCGGCTCGCGGAGGGCCTGACGGATGCCTCCGGCGCCAGCGACCGCTTTTCGTTCATTCTCAAAGTCGTCGGCTTTCCCGATAATGTCACGACCGCGCGCGAAATGGAACGCGCCGCGATAACTTTCTCCCCTGAAGACCGGCCGGAGGTCGCTGCAGCTTGAGGGTGGCTTGGTATGTTGGGTGCGCTGGGATCAGCGCCGTTCGAAAGGGGAGAGGCAATCGTTTCAGCCCGCTTGCTGCTCGTAGCGAACGCCGTAAATCTTACGCGTGCTTCCTTGAATCTCCAGGCGGCGGACGATCTTGGCGCGGATTTCGATACTGTGCCCCGAGGCGCTGTAGGGGCAGGCCGCCAGGACGCCTTCACCCACCAGGTGATTCTTTTCGCTGATAAAGCAGAAGCCGCCTTTGGAAAGGTTTTCACTCTTGGTAACTTCAACGCCTCCGTAATAGTCGCGAACCAATACGGGGAGCTGCAGGGAAACTCGGCGATGCCGGCGTTGCTCGGCCCCCTTGTCCGTTTGGCTTGCCTCGGCAAGCATGGCGGCCTCGTCAGGCGGAGCTCCCATGGCCAGTTGCTTTTCCGCGTACCCCCACTGGGTGGTTATCTTGCACGCTCCGCAGGGTTTGGAAAGGAGGCCCGACGTTTGCAGGACCTCGACCTCGACCAGAGAAAGGTGCATCAACGCCACGCCATGGCAATTTCTGCATTCCAGTATGGCCGCCGAGTCTGCATCCTCCGCCGAGGAGGGAGGAAACTGGATCCCCCAGATGTTGATCTTATGGTCCACGCATTCCACGCCCCAATCGCCCCCCTTGTCTGTGCGCGGGCTGACAGGACCGATCACGCGGAATTCGGCCCCCTTGCGGCTGACCAGATTGATCACCCGGACGGTCTGGCCCGTCACGAGCGGACGGACAATTTGAATTCTTGCGCCGTGGCGGTTGAGCGTGACGGTTCGCGCGTCCTCAACGAACTCCCCGCCCTTCGGGTCAAAGCCCTGGACGTGCAGCGGTACGGTGAGCATCAGCCGGTCCGACCGGCGCTTCTCAGCCTTGGTGTCTTTTGTTCCGTAAAGAGTCATTGGATTCAGTCACGCGAGTCTATGATGAAGCCTGCCTTCTTGGCAATAATTTTTTGACCGCGCTCATCCAGTTTACTACTTCGGTAGCC
>CAYZVR010000309.1:0-3837 GCA_964481715.1 uncultured Acidobacteriota bacterium
CCTGGCTGCAGGTTACGACCCTTTACCCTCGAAGTCAAGCCAGGTGAGGAGATTCGCGGTGAAGGATATGGGTCGCGAAGCGATTTCTACATAGGCCCGTCCATGCCTGCGCTTGACGCGTCTCGCACACAGCGATATACCCTTTCGTCTCCGAAGGAGGCCTATGACCAAGTTCAAGGCGCTGGCCGTCTCGATTGCTCTTGTCTTTCTCATGGTCATTCCACCGGGCGTGTGCGCCCAAAAACCACCCGTGACATTTGACGAATTCTTCGATTCCGTGGACTTCCGTTCTGTGCAGGTCTCTCCTGACGGCGGCGCCGTGGTCATCGCAACCGAGCGCGCCGACTGGGAGAACAACCGCTGGCGCGACGACCTGTGGCTTTATCGCGTCGAAGGGGCCATGGGCGGCTCGCTCATTGCCCTTACACAGTCCGGCGATGATTCGGACCCCCAGTGGTCTCCCAACGGCCGCTGGATCGCTTTTCTTTCCGACCGGCCTGTGCCACGGCCTGAAGGCGACGACGATAATGACCCGCCGAAGGACATCGCGCAGGTCTACGTAATCTCGGCAAGCGGCGGCGAGGCCTTCCCCGTCACCTGGGGCGACGAAGAAGTGCACGCCTTTGCCTGGTCAGCAGACTCACAGACCATTTATTTTTCAACCCGTGAAGTGTGGACCAAAGAAAAGAATGACGAATACAAGAAGTCTTGGAAAGACGTCATCCGGCACCGCGAATCCGAGCGCGGCGATACGATTCGCAGCTTGGATCTCGCATCGGTAATGGCCCGACCGACCGCGGGCGGAAAACCCGAAAGCTCTAACCCGTTCAAGACTGTCGCCACAATTCCCTTCCGTGTAAGTGAGCTCGCCGTCTCCCCTGATGGCCGGCGCCTGGCTTTGGCCACCATTCCACCTTCCGAGCGCCAGGAATCCATGCAGCCATACGCTATCTACCTTGTTGACTTGCCCGCCGGTGAGCCGCACCTGCTTAGCCGAACAATGGCGGTTTATGAAAATCTCCGCTGGTCGCCTGACAGTCGCCACATTTTCTTCTGGGTAGAGCTCGGTACAGTAGAAGGCCCTTATCTTGACCTGCAACCGCGCATTTATTGGGCGGACGCCCAGACTGGCAGGCTCGAGCGGTGGGGCGCGCGATTCTCGGGCGCCTTGACAAGCTTTGACGTGCAACCGAGCGGGTCGTTATTCGCCGCCGGAAGGCTGGGAACTCGAATCGCAGCGTATTCGCAGGAGAATCACGCCGCGGAATTAGCCCCGCAGCCAGGCTGGCCCGGAACTTACGAGCGGCTGTCTTCGGCCCAGAATTCCCCGCGCGTCGCCTTTGTTTTCTCGACGCTCCAAAAGCCCGCGGAGGTATACCTGGCCGAAAGCCCCGGCAAGCTCGACGAGGCTCGGCCTATCACATCTTTCAATCGCCTTTTCGCCGAACGCGCCCTGCCACATGGCAAGCCTTATCGCTGGACCTCCGACGACGGAACGCCCGTGGAGGGCATGCTGATCTATCCGCCGGGAAAATTCGACGCCAAGAGGCTGCCCATGTTTACCTTCATTCACGGCGGACCAGGAGACGCCGATGGCGACCATTTTGAGGCCGACTGGTACCAATGGGCTGCGCTTGCTGCTACCGACGGGTGGCTCGTCTTCGAACCAAACTACCGCGGCTCGATTGGTTACGGCGACAAGTTTGCGCTGGAAGTGGCACCGCACCTGGTTTCGCGACCTGGCAAGGATATTCTGGCGGGAGTTGACGCGCTGGTCAAAGACGGCATCGCTGACCCCGACCGGCTCGCCATCGGCGGGTACAGTTACGGCGGCTATTTGACCAACTGGCTGATTACTCAGACCACGCGCTTCAAAGCCGCCGTGACCGGCGCAGGCTCCATCGAGCACGCGGCCGACTGGGGCAACGACGACGTAAACTATGACTATGTCTTTATGATCGGAGGCATGCCGTGGGAGGCCAAGCAGACTTACAACGACGAAGCCGCGCTCTGGCAAATCAACAATGTCAAGACGCCGACCCATATTGTCGCGGGCGGCGAGGACGTCCGCGTTCCAACCCTCGAAGCTTATCTCCTTGAGCGCGCCCTGTTCACCCTCGGCGTGCCCTCAACTCTCCTCATCTTTCCCGGCGAGGGCCACTCGCTCGACAAGAACCCCTGGCACGGGAAGATCAAGGTACGCGAAGAGCTGAAGTGGCTCCAAAAATACGGAGGCCGATAGGTGCTTTAAGAAGCCGCCGGTAGTCGGCGCAGGCGAGTACACTCCTGGAATCTGGACTGCCACTTTTCCCTGCCGCGAAGAATCTACACATCTGGTGTAATTGTTCCGCGACGAGGTTACCCCCACCTCCTCCAAAGGTCTTAATTTCAGCCGATTGCAGTCGGGCCAGTTTGGCCATCTCCTTGCTTGACAGAAGGGTGGGCCACACAAAAACACCCGGGATAGCTTGAAGGTCGGCAAAGCGACCTCGCAACCGGAGATTGCAAAGTTTCAAGGTCCCACCCAAGCCACCAAGGGGGGCCGGAGTTATGGCCCCCCTCCCTCCTCTTGAGGTTCTCCTATCAATCAGCAGCCCAGGCTCCCAGCAGCCTGCGCAGCATAACGAGTTGGCCGATGTGGTAGGCGTTGTGGTCGGCGACGAGCAAAGCCTCCCGCAAAATCGTTTGCCCATCACCGTGCGGAATTCTTGCAAAGAGGTCTGTGGATGGGTTCTTCACCAGGTTTTCCAGGGCATTCAAATCCGCCCGGAACGCTTTGACGCTTTCCTGCCAGGCAGTTTCATCAGGCGGCATGTCACTTGGAGGCCAGTAGCCCTCCGGCCACTTTGGTGAAACGTGTCTGGCATTGCGGCTGAATTCCAGAATATCCCACTGCGCGATGCGCAAGTGCTCCAGGAGCTGCCACGCCGAATACGGAACGCCGTTCGGTTTCAGGCCGCAGAGCTCGGTTGGAAAGTCCGCTACGGCTTTTGCAAAATTCAGGTGGGCGTTTCCACCGCCCAGCAGATTGAGCAAATGTTGGCGCAACGCCTTGCCGTTTGCCGACGAGCTCGCGGGCTTTGCGTGATGCGCGGCCTTGCGCGATTTTGCGCTGGCGCGCTTTGCCTTTTTCAAACGACCCTTTGTAGCCATGATGAGATACCTCCGGAAGCTGACATTTCTCAAGAGAGCAGAATTAAGTTTACGCTCTTAAATGGAGCGCGCAAGCGGACCATCCCTTGACTCGTGCGATGACCGAGTCAAAACACCAAAGCCGCAAGGGCAGAAGGATTTCCCTCCGGACGCCTCTGATTGCCTGAACAACGAACGGGCCTGTGTTAAGCTGCCACCGAAAAACAGTGATTTTAGGGAGGCAAGGTATGAAGCATTCCCCGGGATTTTTGAAATTGGTGGAAGAATCGAAAAAGCACATTCGTGAAACAAACATCCAGGACGTCAAGCGCCGGCTCGACGCGGGAGACAAATTTCACTTGGTGGACGTGCGGGAAGAGAGCGAATTTGCGCGCGGACACCTGCCGCGCGCCATGCATTTATCCAAAGGCATCATCGAACGCGATGTAGAAACGGCCATCCCGGATAAGTCCGCGCCCATCGTGCTTTACTGTGGCGGCGGCTTCCGCTCGGCCCTCAGCGCGGAGAATCTGCAGAAGATGGGTTACACCGATGTCGTCTCGATGGACGGCGGCTGGCGCGAGTGGAACGAAGCGGGCTTCCCCACCGAAAAATAGCCTAAACCCCTCGAAGAGCTACACTGAAGGTCTGTTGCTTTCTGCTTTCTGCTTTCTGCTTTCTGCTTTCTGCTTTCTGCTTTCTGCT
>CAYZVR010000310.1:0-3820 GCA_964481715.1 uncultured Acidobacteriota bacterium
TGCCGGTGTTCCAGTTGTAGAAGACCTTTTTGTAGGGGCAGGCCGCGATGCACGCGCGCCAGCCGCGGCAGCGCTTCTGGTCGACCAGCACGATCCCGTCTTCGCCGCGCTTGTAAAGCGCCCCGGAAGGGCACGCGGCCACGCAGGAAGGGTTCAAACAGTGATTGCAGATGCGGGGAAAGTAGAAGAAAACCAGGCGCTCGACCGAGCTCAGTTGCAGGCGCTGCTCCTCCGTGAGCCCTTCGAGATTGGGGTCGTTTGCAGCGTAGATGGGCGAGCCGCCGAGGTCGTCGTCCCAGTTCGGCCCGGGCTCGTAGTAGTCGTCCATGGTGGGCATGGACGGGTTGTGGTAAATGTTGAAGATCGTCCGCGCCTTCCCGGTGGACTTCAACTGTAGCTTGCCCTTTGGAACTTCCCAGCCGCCGTGATATTTGCTCTGGTCTTCCCAAAGCGTCGGGAAGCCCGTGCCGGGTTTCGTCTCGACGTTGTTCCACCACATGTACTCGGCGCCCTTGCGGTCGGTCCAGATGTTCTTGCAGGCAATGCTGCAGGTGTGGCAACCGATACATTTGTCGAGGTGAAAGACCATCGAGATTTGCATGCGGACGTCCATTGCAAGGCTCCTTCCTTACCAGCGCAGCTCGGGCAGTTTACGCACCAGAATGTGCGTGTCACGATTGCATCCGGTCGGTCCCCAATAATTGAAGTGATAAGTGAATTGGCCGTAGCCGCCGACCATCAGGTTCGGCTTCAGGCGCGTGCGCGTCAGGCTGTTGTGCCCGCCGGCGCGCCGGTAGCCGCGCAACGGCGAGACCGGAACCGAATAAGTCCTCTCGGGGGAGTGATACTGGATGGAAATCCCGCGCGGGATGCGCGCGCTCACTGCAGCGCGCGTCACCACCACTCCGTGATCGTTGTAAGCTTCCACCCAATCGTTGTCCCGGATGCCGATGGCTTCGGCGTCGTGGTCGTTGAGCCACAAGGGTTCGACTCCGCGCGATAGCGTCGTCATGCGCTGGTTGTCGCCGAAGGTCGAGTGGATGTGCCACTTGCCGTGCGGCGTCAGGTAGTTGAGCATCAGCGACGGCCCCGCCTCTTTCGTGAACCGCAGGTCAGCGTATTCGGTCGGCAAGGGCTTGGGTTTGTAGGTCGGCAGGTGCTCGCCGAACTGGATGTAAATCGGATGGTCGAGGTAGAAGTGCTGGCGGCCTGTCAGCGTCCGCCAGGGAACGTTGTTTTCGACGTTGTAGGTAAACGGACTGTAGGCGCGGCCCTTCTCGGTCAGACCGGACCACATGGGGGAATTGAGTAACCGCATGGGACTCGCCTGAAGCTCCTTGTAACTGGTGCGCACGCTACGGCTTCGCTCGGCCAGATGGGTTAGCGGGAGGCCGACTTTTGCTTCCATATTCTGATAGGAGCGATAGGCCAGCTCTCCGTTCGTGACCGAGGCAAAGCGCAGGATGAGGTCGCAAGCGTGCTCGTCTTCGAGGAGTGAGGGATAGTCATGGCCGTCCCAGGCGACGACGGGCCGGTCGCGAAGTGTTTCGACGTAAAGGTCTTCAACCGAGTATTGGGTCCCGTGCGCGCTCAGGCCATTCGAGCGCACGAGCGGGCCGAAAGAGATGAACTGGTTGTAAAGATTCTTGTAGTCGCGCGTGACCACTTTAAAGGACGGCATCGTCTTGCCGGGCAGTGGCTCGATCTCACCGCGCGTCCAGTCGCGGACTTCCGGCTGTGCGATCTCCGCCGCCGTATCGTGTGCGAGTGGGGAAGCCACCAAATCTTCGACAGGGTGGGGAAAATGTTTCGCTGCCAGGTCCGAGAACTTGCGTGCGATGGAGCGGAAAATCTGCCAGTCGCTCTTCGATTCCCAGCAGGGTGGAATGGCCGCCGAAAGCGGATGAATGAAGCTGTGGAGGTCGGTCGAGTTGAGGTCGGCTTTCTCGTACCAGGTGGCCGCGGGAAGCACGATGTCCGAGTAGAGCGCCGAGGTATCCATGCGGAAGTTCAAGTCAACCACCAGGTCCATCTTTCCTTGCGGCGCTTGCTCGTGCCACTTGACTTCGTGAACCGAATCGCGCGCCAAATCCTCGGCGATCGCGTTCGTGTGCGTTCCGAGGTAGTGCTTCAGGAAGTATTCGTGACCCTTCGCGCTCGCCATCAGCGCGTTTCCTCTCCAGATAAACCACACACGCGGCCAGTTCTCAGGAGCGTCGGGGTCTTCGACCGCGAACTTCAGTTTTCCCTCGCGAAGTTGTTCAACCGTCCGGCGAACCACGCCCTCGGCGTCTGGCGCTCCGGCAGCGCGAGCTTCTTTCACGATCTCAAGCGGGTTGCGGTTGAACTGCGGGTAGAACGGTAGCCAGCCGCTGCGCACGGCGCGCACCTGCATATCCATGGTGTGGCCGTGGGCGAGCGAGCCGTTCCTGCTCGCCGGTACCGTGTGATAGTCGGTGAACTCTTTTTCGTAGCGCCACTGGTCGGTATGAACGTAGTGCCAGCTCGGAGCGTTCTGCAGGCGCACGGCGGGCATCCAGTCGCGCGCAAAAGCGATCGCCGACCAGGACTCCGCCGGCGCGAGCTTTTCCTGGCCGACGTAGTGGGCGAGGCCTCCGCCGTTCACGCCCACACAGCCGCAGAACATCAGCGCGTGTATGCCCGCGCGATACATCAGGTTGTTGTGGTACCAGTGGTTGACTCCCGCCCCGATGATGATCAGGCACTTGCCGCGGGTCAGCTCCGCCGTTGAGCCCCATTCGCGCGCAAACCGCAGGAGCACATCGCGTCCAATGCCCGTGTACTTTTCCGCCCACGCGGGTGTGTACGGGTGGGATGCATCGTCGTAATCCTTCGGGTATTCGCCGGGAAGGCCGCGGGAGACGCCGTACTGCGCCATGAGAAGGTCGTAAACCGTCGCAACGGTTACAAGCTCGCCGGAGGCGGTCGCCAGCCGCTTGACAGGTACGGTGCGGTTCAGTTCACGCCCATCGGAAAAATCATCGAGTCGGATTGAAACCGTGCCATCATTTTCGTTGAGGAAAGTCAGTGCAGGATTAATGGGCGTGCCGTCGAGGCCGTCTTCAAGAAGGAGATTCCATTTACCTTTCTCCTGGCCCCAGCGGAAACCGGAGCTGCCTTTGGGCATTTTCGGCCGGCCTTCGGTCTCGTCCCACATCAGGAATTTCCAGTCGCCGTTTTCGACCGCGCCGTACTTCTCCAGCCGATTGGCACGCAGCAATTGTCCGGCCCGGTAAACCCCGCCTTCTTCGCGCAACTCGACCAGGTACGGCGCGTCGGAATACTTTTTAGTGTATTCAAGAAAATAGGGAACCTGCTTCTCGTGGTGAAATTCCTTAAGCAGGACGTGGTTGACAGCCATCCACCAGGCGCCGTCCTGGCCGGCGTTGATGCTCACCCATTCGTCCGCGTATTTCGATACCTGGCTGAAGTCCGGAGAGAAGACCCACATCTTCGATCCGTTATGGCGCGCCTCGGCGGCGAAGTGGCAATCCGGCGTGCGAGTCATATTCAAGTTGGACCCTGTGACGGCGAGCAGTTTGGCGTTGTACCAGTCGGCCGATTCGTGCACGTCGGTCTGCTCGCCCCAGGTTTCGGGCGAGGCGGGAGGCAGGTCGCAGTACCAGTCGTAAAACGAGAGGGAAACGCCGCCCATCAACTGCAGCATTCGCGCGCCCGACGCGTAACTGATCATGGACATCGCCGGGATGGGCGAAAATCCCGCGATACGGTCCGGGCCGTGCTTCTGAATGGTGTAAACGCAGGAGGCGGCGATCAGCTCGAGGATGTCGTCCCAGTT
>CAYZVR010000311.1:0-1863 GCA_964481715.1 uncultured Acidobacteriota bacterium
ACTTTCCCGACGGCGCCGATCTCGAGGCGGAGGTCCACGCTCTCGACCAGGAGATTGAGCGACTGCCTGGCCTATACGCGCGCCGGGGCATCATGACCGGCTTGCTTGAAGCGCCGGTTGATTCGATTTACTTCGGCGGTGGAACGCCCGCGCTGGTGGGGCAAGAAAGATTCGAGAGAATTGTCGCCGGCCTCACGCGCCGCTTTCGTGTTGCCGGTTCGGCAGAATTCACGCTCGAAACAACCCCCGGCTCCGCGGACGAAACTTTCCTTCGCCACGCATTCCGGCTCGGCGTCAATCGCCTCAGCATTGGGGCGCAAACGTTTGATGAACGCGAGCTCCGGGCCGTCGGGCGGCTGCACACTCCTGCCGATACGCGCGATCTCGTCAAGAGCGCCCGCCTCGCCGGCTTCGCCAATATCAGTCTCGATCTGATTGCCGGCTTGCCTCACCAAACCGCGGATTCCTGGGAAGCGAGCCTCGGCGCCGCCATCGAATTGCAACCCGAGCACCTTTCCATCTACCTTTTTGAAATCGACGAGAAGAGCCGGCTTGGCAGGGAAGTTCTCGAGCGCGGTGAACGCTATCACGCGAGTCATGTTCCGAGCGACGATTTCATGGCCGACGCCTATGCCATCGCGCGTGAACGGCTGCGTGAGGCCGGTTACGTTCAATACGAGATTTCCAATTTCGCGCGGCCCGGATTGGAGTCGCGACACAATCAAAAATACTGGCGAATAGAACCCTACGTGGGACTGGGCGCTGGAGCTCATTCCTTCGACCGCCTGCATCGCTGGGCCAACCAAACTTCCACCAGCCAGTACGAAGAGAAGCTCCGCCTCGGTGAGTCTCCACTCGCGGAATGGCAAACACTTTCCGCTGAAGAGCAATTAGAAGAGTTCTTCTTTCTGGGATTACGCCAGCTCGAAGGGGTCAACCTCGGCGAAGCCCGAAACCGCTGGGGCGAAGGGGCGGTCAACCAGCGGGAGACGATTCTCGACGAGCTAGCCCGCGATGGCTGGGTCGAAGAACGCTCCGGCAACATTCGGTTGACCAGCCGTGCATTGCTGGTCTCGAACGAAATCTTTCAGCAGTTCGTCACTGTGTGAAGCGGTGCGGACAAAAATGGACGCTAAAACGCAGTGGTCGAGCCGCCACGTCGTGAATGGTCTCAAACCGTACGGAGAGAAGAGAACATCATGAAAGAGCCGCTTGTTGACTTGCGCAGTGACACGGTGACTCGTCCAACGCCTGCCATGCGCCGCGCCATGGCCGACGCCGAAGTGGGCGACGACGTTTACCGGGAAGACCCCACGGTCAATCGCTTGCAGGACCGCGCGGCGGAAATCTTCGAGCGCGAGGCGGCGCTTTTCGTGCCCTCAGGCACAATGGGAAACCAGGCCGCCATTAAAGTCCACACGCGTCATGGGCAGGAAGTCATCTGCGAGGAACGATCGCATATCGTCAACCACGAGATGGCCATGATGTCGGCCTTTTCGGGCTGTCTGCCGCGAACGATTCACGCCGAGGACGGGATTTTGAACTGGACCCAGATCGCTCCGCAGGTGCGCGGGCGAAGCGACCATCGCGCGCGAACCGGCCTGATCGAAATTGAAAACACTTCGAATCTCGCCGGAGGCTCGGTCTACCCGCAGGAAATCACCGACAACATCTGTGACCGGTCACACGCGGCCGGCCTGCCCGTTCATCTTGACGGCGCGCGCATTTTCAACGCCGCCGTCGCCACGGGCCGGACGGTCGTCGAACTGACCCATAAATTCGATTCGGTGATGTTCTGCCTTTCCAAAGGGCTGGGCGCGCCGGTCGGTTCGATGCTCGTGGGCAGCAAAGCCTTCATCGAAG
>CAYZVR010000311.1:1873-3809 GCA_964481715.1 uncultured Acidobacteriota bacterium
GCGGGATGCGCCAGGCGGGGGTTCTTGCGGCGGCGGGCCTGCTGGCCCTTGAAGAAAGTCCCAAGCGCCTTCACCTGGACCACGAAAACGCCAAACTTCTCGCGCAGGGTCTGAGTGAAATTCCCGGCATCAAGATTGACCCGGCAAAGGTTCAGAGCAACATTTTGTTTCTGGAAATCTCCGGGACAGGTTTGACCTCGTTCGAAATTTCCAAGCGCCTTGCCGCGCAAAATGTTCTCGCCAATGGCGTCACGCCTCAAACCATGCGCATGGTAACGCATTACGACGTGGACCGCGCGGGCTGCGAACGCGCCCTGAACGTTTTGCGGGAAGTTCTGAAAGCGGCAAGGAAAACCGTGGTTGCCGGGTGATCGCGACTCGTGCAGAAGTGCGCCGGCGCTGTCTGCGTTTCAGAGAATCCTAACTACTTTTGTTTCGCCATTTCCTGCCGTGCCGCGATTTTCGCCAGCGCCTCCAGATAATGCTGACGATAAGACGAATCATCCGGCTCAAGGTGAGTCGCGATTCGGTATTCTTTCAAGGCGCGGTCGAGGTCGCCCAATTTCTCGACCGCGTAACCCAGTCCGTTGTGGGCGTCCGCGTCCTGAGGATCGTGGCGGATGGCCTCGAGCATTTCCACCTGCGCGCGCTCCCACTGCTTGGCCAGAAGGAATGTGATGCCGAGTTCGCGATGGAGGTCGGAATTTTCGGGGTCCAGTCTGGTCGCCTCGCGCAGCAGCCGCACGGCGTCATCAAACTGGCCCCGTGCCCGGATGCGCACCGCTTGTTGGACGGACCGATGGAGTTGCAACTGGGCCTCAGCGGCTTCCAACGGGGAAACCTCCTGCGCGTCGTTGCCGGCGACCGCCATTTCCGGCGTCACCGCCAGATTTTCGCCCGCGCGCGGCGAAACGAAAAAAGCCTTCTCCTTCTGCCCCGGACAATCCACGTGGATGTAATGATCGCCGGGCTCGACTTGCTGCAAGAGAAGTACGCCGTCTGGTTTGGTTTCGCCCGCCTTGGAATCGTCCAGGTCCACCTTGCATCCAGGATGACCGATGCGAACTGTCACGGAGGTAACAACCAGCTCTTCTTTACGAGGCGGCGCTCCGCGGAGTACCTTGCCGGGAAGCCCCGCACCCATCGCGAGCAACACGCCTAGAATGCAAATCCCCGCGCGTTTCATTCTCACTTGCAATCTTATCACACACGGTATCGGCACGGTTTTAGGCAGGGCGGGGGCCTGGGAAACCACCTCCCCGGTTGTGCTATAGTAAAAAACTTGCCTTCGACGAAGGCATTCCGTTGCGGCGTTTGTGTCCGACGTGCGAAGCACGGAAGCCAAAGCGCGATGCGCGTGGCGTTTTTGAAACGGGCCTGCGGGGGTGTTCACTGGACTTCGAGCTGAACGACGAGCAAATTGAGATCAAGCGCTCCGTACGAGAATTTGCCGAAAAGGAAATCCGCCCGTCTGTGATGGAAAGGGACGAGGCACAACTCTTTCCCCTTGAAGTCATTGAAAAACTCGGCAAGCTCAGCATGATGGGAGTGGTTGTCCCGGCCGAATATGGTGGCGCGGGACTTGGCGCCGTCGAATACGTCTTGATCCTGGAGGAGCTCGCCCGCGTGGACGGTTCCGTCGCGCTGATTATCTCCGCCCATAACACCCTCTGCGCGGGACACATTCAACTGGCGGGAAACGAAGAGCAGAAGCGAAAGTATTTGGTTCCGCTGGCGCGCGGAGAAAAGATTGGATGCTGGAGCCTAACCGAGCCCGGTTCGGGAAGCGACGCGAGCGCCGCTCGCGCTACGGCGCGCCTCGAGGGCGACACCTGGGTCCTCGACGGCGTCAAGTCGTTCGTTACTAATGGCCACTACGCAGACGTTTGCGTGGTGCAGGCGGTGACGAACAAGGCTGCCGGCAAGCGCGGCATTT
>CAYZVR010000312.1:0-2036 GCA_964481715.1 uncultured Acidobacteriota bacterium
GCGGTGTTCTTCGCGCACGCGCGCGTATCCGGCCTCATCAATATTTTGAACTTCCGTCGGCGGAGTGGTCTCAGGGAGCGCAGTCGTGCGCGAGCAGCTTGCTGCCAAGGCCGTCGCGGCGATCACGCCGATGATCAAAATTGTTCGGCACCGCATGCGAGTATGTGCGCATCGCTAAATGCGCTTGATGGTGCAGCCGAAAGCTTTGGTTTGTGCGACGGCGACGGTTTTGTCTGTGAGCACCGCTTCCAGCGCTGGGCGGACTTCCGAGTCGGTCGCCTGCTCGGGATTGGTTGTGGGATGGTGACTGTTGCCAACCGCTCCGTGGTATCGAAGGACAAAATCACTGTCGAGCAGGAAAACTTCCGGCGTGACCGAGGCGCCCAGGCGGTCGGCAATCACATTGCCTTGATCTTTGAGCACTGCGAATCCCAGATTGCGCTCGCGAGCGTGCTGGGCAACTTCCGTCGCCGGTTCCGTCTTGTTGGCGTTGATGCCCACGAAGGCTACGCCGCGGCTCGAATATTCGCGCGCCAGATCCGCCAGCACGTGCGTGAAGGCGTTTGAGTACGGACATTGCGTGGCGATAAAAACCACCGCGACAGCTTTCTTTCCCTTGAATTCGTATAGCGAGCGCTGTTTGCCCGCGGTGTCGGGCAGTGTGAAGTCCGCCATTTTTTCGCCAAATTTGATTTTGGCAGCCGGCAGTTCGCCCGCCGTGCAGGCATTGCAAACCGAAAACAGCACCAGCACGAATGCCAACACTCCGTTTTTGCTCCAGGCGCGCATACGTTCCTCCCAAAAAACAGATTCTCTCTTCTTCCCGCGGAGATAAATTATAACAGACACACTCCGCTTCTTGACTGGGATTGCCAACCCTGGTTCTGCATGGGCGAAAACGTATACGGCTGCACGCCTTGACAGGAATCAGGCCGGATGGCAAGATGAAAAATTGCCAGCCGATGGGAATTCGAGTCTGTGCGAGTGGCTGATTGTTCTTTTGTGTTATGTGCCGAAGTGGCGGAATTGGCAGACGCGCTACATTCAGGGTGTAGTTCCCGTCAGGGAGTGGAGGTTCGAGTCCTCTCTTCGGCACCGAGAACTTGGTGAGCCAGCGAGCAAGCCCTTTCCCGCAAGCAACCTGCCCTCTGGAATTCTTCACGACATCGACGCCCCGAGCGCCCAACCGTGGACAGTTCTGGAATTAGATTCGCCTCAATCCCATTGTTAAGAAACTTATTCTAATTCCAGAACCGAATGCACCTTTTCCGCCTGCAACACGCACGGCATTCGGTGGTAAGCTGGAAAGCACAAACCGATGCGCGAGTTTCCTGCTGCCTCTGACGTCCTGAAAATCTTCGAAAAACGTCCTGGAAAAACGTTCCGGCTCCGCGAACTCGTGGTTGAGCTCGGCCTGCGTTCCAGCCAGGCGCGAGACCTCAAAGGAGTGTTGCGCGAACTCACACGTACTCGCCGGCTCGTATACCTGAAGAAGAACCATTACGCCGTGGCGCACAAGGACCGACACGCGGCGGCGGATGACCGCCCGCGCGAATCGCAAGGTGCGCCGTGGAGCAAAGTTCCGGCGAACGTGGTAACGGGGCGGCTCATCGCCCATCGTGACGGTTACGGGTTCGTCGTGCCCGACCAACCCTTGAAGCAAACTGACATGGACGTCTTCATTCCGCCGGGTGCCATGGGCTCGGCGATGCACGGCGACCGGGTGGAAGTCCGCGTGGTTCGCGCCAAGCGGGACGGGCGGTTGGAAGGCCGCATCGGTCGCGTCGTCGAGCGCGCGCACAAAACCGTGGTGGGCGAATTCCGTTGCGGCGCGCGCTTCAACTTCGTCATCCCGTTCGATCCGCGCATCCCTCGCGAGATTGTGATCCCCCGTGGGCAGGAATGGCCGCGCGAGGGAAGCGAACTGGCCGGGCGCGACCGGCAATTTGGCGGCGAGTCGGAGGCCCGCCACGTTCCCTCCCGGACACCTGTGGGGCGGGACGCACGCGACCTCGAAAACCAGGTTGTGGATGTAG
>CAYZVR010000312.1:2046-3783 GCA_964481715.1 uncultured Acidobacteriota bacterium
GTGGTGATCCCGACACCCTCGACCGCCCGCTCGAGGGCCGCCACGCCCCATCCCGGGCAACTGTGGGGTGGGATGCACGCGACCTCGAAAGCCAGGTTGTGGACGTAGAGCTGACGGAGTTTCCCCGGCCGGGCAGCCTCGACCAGCCGCGCGGGTGCGTGATTGAAATTCTCGGCCGCCGCGACGATTTCGGCGTCGACGTCGAAATCATGATTCGCAAGTTTCACTTGCCGCACCGGTTTCCGGAAGAGGTGCTGGCGCAGGCGAGCGCGGAGCCCCAGACTGTTTCGGAGAGCGAACGGCGGGGCCGTCGGGATTTTCGCTCGCTTCCCATCGTCACCATTGACGGCGAAACCGCCAAGGATTTTGACGACGCAGTTTACGTCGAGCGGCGCGCGAACGGCCATTTTGAGCTTCAGGTTCACATTGCGGACGTCGCGCACTACGTTCGTCTGGGAACGGCTCTCGACCGCGAGGCGCGCCTGCGCGGAACATCCGTCTATTTTCCCGACCGCGCTGTGCCAATGCTCCCGCTCGAGCTTTCAAACGGCATCTGCAGCCTGAATCCCCGCGCGGACCGTCTGGTGCTGTCCGCGGTGATGGAGATTGACGCGAAGGGCCGGGTGATCGAATACGAGTTGATGCCCGGCGTCATTCACAGCGCCGAGCGCATGACTTATACGGCGGTGCGGGACATCCTGGCGGGCGACGTTGCAGCAACGGAACGCTATCGAACGCTGGTTGATAATTTCAAGCTGATGGAAGAACTTGCGCTACTGATGAACCAACGCCGCGACGAGCGCGGCTCGATTGATTTCGACCTTCCCGAACCCGAAATTGAGTTCGACGAGCACGGCCGCATGGTGGGCGTCACGCGCTCGGAACGCAACATTGCGCATCGCCTTATCGAGGAATTCATGCTCGCCGCGAACGATTCCGTGGCGCGGTACCTGGAGCAAAAAGGGGTTCCTTCGCTTTTTCGCATCCACGAAAAGCCCGACCCGAAGAAAGTACTCGAGTTCGAGGAAATCGCCGCGACCTTCGGCTATTCGCTCGGTGTGGAGCTGCCGCCGGCCCGGCGATTGCGCGTGGAAAAACAGGACACGCGCGAGCGGCACCCGCGCTTTCACGAGCGGATGGATGTAGAAGAAATCAAAATTACGCCGCACCACTACCAGCGGCTTACCGAACGTATCGCGGGGAAGCCCGAGGAGCGCATCCTTTCTTTCCTCATGCTGCGCTCGCTCAAGCAAGCGCGCTATTCGGAAGAAAACGTCGGGCACTTCGCCTTGGCTTCACCCACCTATACGCATTTCACCTCGCCCATCCGGCGCTACCCGGACTTGATCGTTCATCGCATCTTGAAAGCGGTGCTCGCGAAAGAAGGCGGAAGCGCGCGCGCAAGGTTCGAAATGGAGAGAGTTCACGGCAAGGGCGGGCCATCACGCCATTCGGGCGAGACGGGGAAAGTTCAACAAGCATCGTCGGGCGGCGGTGCGCTGGTTTCCGCCGAAGAGCTGCACGCGCTCGGGATTGAGACTTCCGAGGCCGAGCGGCGCGCTCAGGACGCCGAGCGCGAGTTGATGGAATGGAAAAAAGTCCGATTCATGTCGGACCGTGTGGGCGACGAATTTGACGCGCTCATTATCGGCCTGATCAAGTACGGATTCTTCGTGGAGCTGACGGATTTATTTGTGGAAGGCTTTGTGCCGCTCGACAGCCTCGTCGACGATCGCT
>CAYZVR010000313.1:0-3539 GCA_964481715.1 uncultured Acidobacteriota bacterium
GGCTTTGGGCGCACGCTTTTTTATGACTGGCGGTACTTGCCCGGTGAAAAGCCCAATCTTGAATTTATTCTCAACTGGCCGCGGTATCAGGGAGCGTCGGTCCTGCTGGCGCGCGCCAATTTTGGCTGCGGCTCGAGCCGCGAGCACGCGCCCTGGGCAATACTCGAATACGGATTTCGCGCCATCATCGCGCCGAGTTACGCGGATATTTTCTACAACAACTGCTTCAAGAACGGCATCCTGCCGGTCATGCTCGCGGGCGGCCAGGTGGACGAACTTTTTCGCCGCACCGAAAAAACCGAGGGTTACAAGCTGACGGCGGATCTTGAATCGCAAACCGTCACGGACGATACCGGGCTGAAATATTCTTTTGAGATCGATCCCTTCCGCCGCGAGTGCCTGCTGAAAGGCTTGGACGATATCGGCCTCTCGCTGCGCTTTGAAAAGGACATCACGCAATTCGAGCGCGAGCACCCCCGCCGCGCCGTGATGTACGAGCCCGTGGACGTGGTCATCACCAAACCCGGCGCGTAAACGTCCTTCCCGATGCAATGGAGTATCCCCGGAATCTTCGGCCGCATCCTACTAGCATTAGAAAGGGCTATTTGTGTACGATGGTTTTATACGGAGGAGGAATGAAAAGGTATAGCCTGGCAGGGCGGTTGATTCTCGCGTGTGCGGTTTTCGTGCCCGCCGTGGTTTTCGCCGTCGAGCGTCTCAATTTCAAACCAGGATTCAATCTGTTTTCACCCAAGCAGGATATCGAAGTGGGCAAACAGAATTCGGCGGAAGTCGACAAGCAAATGCCGCTTGTCAAAGACCCGCAAGTCGCCAACTACGTCAGCGACCTCGGAAGAAAGCTGACCCAGTACGAACCCATCGAAGCTGAATACCCCTGGTCGTTCAAGGTCGTGAACAGCCGTGACATCAACGCCTTCGCGTTGCCGGGTGGATACATCTACGTGAACCGCGGCGCCATCGAATCGGCGGAAAACGAAGCACAGCTGGCCGGCGTGCTCGCGCACGAAACGGGACACGTGGTGATGCGGCACGGCACGCACCAGGCGTCCCAGATGATGATTGCCCAAATGCCCCTCGCGTTGTTGGGCGGAATGCTCGGCCAGAGTTCGAGCTTGATGAGCCAACTCGCGCAGCTCGGCATTGGCCTGGGTGTGAACTCGATCTTTCTGCATAACTCGCGCGGTGCGGAAACTCAAGCGGACCAGGTGGGCACTTACGTCCTCTACCACGCGGGCTACAATCCGCACGCTATGGCGGAGTTTTTCCAGATCATCGGGCAGAAATATCCGCAGCGAACCTTGCAATTTTTCTCGGACCATCCTAATCCCGAGAACCGCATCAAGACCGTTGGTGAGGAAATCCCCAAACTCGGACCGCCGCAACCCGGAGGTGGGAAGACGGACAGCCCGGAATTTGAAGCGGTCAAGAAAAAGCTGCTCGCCATGCCTCCGCCGCCCAAGGAAAAAGGCGCGCCGCAGCAGGCACCGGCGCCGGCAGGCGGGGCTCCTTCGAGCGCCGACGTCCAGCCCAGCGGCAATTTCCGGAGTTTCAACCACAGCAAATTTACTGTGTCCTATCCGGACAATTGGGAAGTGTTTGGCGACCCGAACTCCGCCGTGACCATCGCGCCGCGCGCCGGCATTTCCGAAAACGCCGTGGCCTACGGCGCGATCATCAACCAGTATCAGCCGGAAGAGGAGCGAGGCACGGGGCTCGACGCGGCCACGCATCAGCTCCTCGATACGCTCCGGCAGGCGAACCCTGACCTGAGAGTGGTGGGGCAGGACGAAAACGTCCGGGTCAACCGCGTGCGCGGAAAGTCCGTGGAGATGATCGGCCCGTCACCGATCCGCACCCCGAACGGCCGGGCACTCAGCGAGCGCGACTGGCTCGTGACGCTGCGGCGTTCCGACGGTTCGCTCGTTTACATTATTTTCATTTCGCCCGACAAGGACTTCAATCAGTTCCTTCCTACTTTTAACCAGATGCTTCGCAGTTTTCGCCTCCGCTGAGCGTCGCGCGGCTTCCGGCGCTTCTCTTGTCGGCGGCCCAAGTTGTTGCCGCGATTGCCGGCCTCGTGTGGCGGGTATAAAATTCGGAAGGATGATGAGGCCTTTGAAGAGCCGCTTCGCGCTGCTTTTTGCGTGTTATCTCAGCCTGACGGTCAGTGCTTCCGCTCAGTCGATCCCAGGCTCTCACGACACGGCATCGTCTGCGAACAATGGTTCGGCTGCCTCTCAGAATTCCACCGTTACGCTCGCGTCAATGCCGTCGCGCATCGTCCGCGACCAGAGGCCTATCTGGTTGTTTCCGGTGCGCGCGGCGCAAGGGCACCACTGGAAGCCCGCGCTGGGCGCGACGCTTGTGACGGCGGGCCTTGTGGCCCTCGACCCGCACGATACGCCGACTTTCCGGCGCACCGATTCTTTCCAAGACTTCAACCGAGTGGTAAGCGGGCGCAATACCACGTTCGCGATGGCTGCGGTTCCGCTTGCAACATATATTGTGGGCCGCGTGCGCAACGATTCGTTTGCATGCCGGACGGCCCTTCTCGCGGGTGAAGCATTGGTGGATTCGAAGATCCTCACTCTCGGAATGAAAGTGGCCAGCCGCCGCCTGCGCCCGAGCGACATTCCTTCCTCGGGCGATTTCGGGCGCACCTGGTTCAAGTCCAACCGGAGCTTCGGGTTGAAAAGCAGTTTTCCTTCCGGCCACACCATCGCTGCGTTTTCCATCGCGACGGTCTTTGCGGAACGGTACCGCCGTCACCGATGGGTCCCCTGGGTGGCGTACGGGGCGGCAAGCCTGGTGGGGTTTTCGCGCCTGACCCTGCAATCGCATTTTCCCTCCGATATCTTCGCCGGGGCAGTGCTGGGATATTCCATCAGCCATTTTGTTGTACTTCGGCCCAGGTAGAGTTATTTTGAAGCCGCAGGAGCCAACGGATGAAATCTCTTTTCGAGCGCATCGCAGTCGTCGTCATGGATAGCCTGGGCATTGGGGCGATGCCCGACGCCGCAGACTACGGTGACGCCGGGCGCGACACGCTGGGGCACATTGCAGAACGGCGCGGCCTCCGCGTGCCGAATCTCGTGCGCCTGGGGCTAGCCAACGTCCGTCCGCTTCACGGGCTCGAGCCGGCAGGGCAGCCCGAAGGCGCTTACGGAAAAGCCACGCTGCTTTCGCCCGGCAAGGACACCACCGCCGGCCACTGGGAAATGGCGGGCATCATCTTGGACCGGCCTTTTCCGACCTATCCCAAAGGGTTTCCGCGCGACATTCTCGATCCCTTCGAGCGCGAGATTGGCCGGAAAATCCTGGGAAATGTTCCCGCCTCGGGAACCGAAATCATCAAGCAGCTTGGCGAAGAGCACGTGCAGACGGGCCGTCCGATTGTTTACACCTCGGCCGACAGTGTCTTCCAAATCGCCACGCACGAAGAGGTGGTCCCGATCGAAGAGCTCTATCGCATGTGTGAGATAGCCCGGCGGCTGCTCGACGGGCCGCATCGCGTGGGG
>CAYZVR010000313.1:3549-3760 GCA_964481715.1 uncultured Acidobacteriota bacterium
CTTTCCCGCGCTCGAGCGCATCGGTCAAACGTGGACGGGCCGCATCGCGTGGGGCGTGTCATCGCGCGTCCGTTCACTGGTAAACCCGGCGCCTTCGTGCGCACCGAGCGGCGGCACGATTATGCCGTTCCTCCGCCGCGGCCCATGCTGCTCAATGTTCTCCAGGAAGCGGGCCTCGAGGTCACAGGCGTCGGCAAAATTCCCGACATTT
>CAYZVR010000314.1:0-3753 GCA_964481715.1 uncultured Acidobacteriota bacterium
GCGGCGGGACACATGGTCAATCTCTCCTATCGCGCCGGCAAGAAAATGCTGTGGGATGAGGCGAAGGGAACGGTAACCTCATAGGCTATTTGAAAAGTCATGACCAGCGGAGGTGAATTTTGAATCGCCGCAGATTCATGAGTGTGTCCGCGGGAGCGACTGCTGCCGCGGGATTGAGCGTGAAAGATCTTTTTTCCCGCGCACCCGCCCTTGGCGCTCGGGCCGATCCAGGACGTGCCGTCGGTCCTAAGGCCAAAGGCCTGCGCCTTTCAACCACCTGGTGGCTGGTCAACAAGCTGCCGGTCGGAGAGGCTCTCGCGCTGCTAGCTCGTCTTGGATACGACGCTTACGAAATGTTCGACTGGCGCAACGCGGAGGTGTTCGAAACCGTTGTCAAGGAGAGGGGAAAATATCCGCTGGTGTGCGCGACTCTGGTGGCGAACAAGGGCGTTACAGCGCCGGGTTGCGGACTTGTGAATCCCGCCGAGCGCGAAGATTTTCTCAACCAGATTAATCTTGCTGTTGACGCGGCCAAAAAAGTTGAGTGCAAGACGCTGGTTGTGCTGACCGGCAACGAACTCGGTGGGATGCCGCGTTCGGAGCAGATGGCAAATGCTGTTCAGGCGCTTCGCGACGCCGCCCCGGTCCTCGAAAAGAACGGCATGACCGCAGTCGTCGAGGTCCTGAACACCTACGTCGATCACGCCGGATACTTTCTCTACTACGTGCGCGACGGCGCGGAATTGGTTGACCGGGTGGGCAGTCCCAACGTCAAACTGTTGTTCGACATCTACCACGTGCAGATTATGGAAGGAAACCTGATTGCACAGATCCGCGCGAACATCGACCGCATCGGCCATTTCCACATTGGCGACGTTCCTGGCCGCCACGAGCCGGGCACGGGCGAGATAAACTATCGCAACGTCTTCAAGGCCATCTACGAGCTTGGCGACCGCTACACGGGATACGCCGCGCTCGAGTACGGCCCGCTCGCTCCGCTCGAACAAAATTTGGCGGCGATGCGAGAGCTTACCTATTTCAGATAGGTGGCCGCGTCGATCCGCCGAAGACAGCTTCGAGATACGCGGCAATTGCAAGGACGACATCTTCCCGCCACGGGCGCGCCGCGATTTGGACTCCGATGGGCAGGCCGTCCGGCGCGGTTCCGGCGCGCACCACAGCCGCAGGCCAGCCGGTGAGGTTGTAAGTCATCGTGTAGCTGAAGGAAGGCAAGCGGTCGTAGGTTGACCCGTGGACCATTCCTGCAAAGCTGCACACGGGCGACACGATCGCATCGAAATTCTCCATAAAACCGAGCATCGAGCTCTTGAACGCATCCCAGCGAGCCACGAGCACGCCGAACTCGGCCGTCGTCATCGCGTTCGCGCGCTGGATTTCGAGCACACGTTTCATAAGCGGATGAACCTCAGTCGTCCCCGCCGATTTGATCAGCGATTCTAAACCCGCGCCGCCATCGGCTGAAAAGAGCCCAAGAAAAATTTCGTAGGTCTGCTCGATTCCGGGCGGGCGGATTTCTTCCACGTTTGCGACTTCGCTCGAGAGATTCCTGGCAGCCGTCCGGACGGTTTCGATTGTTTCTGCTGTCGGGGAAACAATTCCATTGTCGGTAAAGAATGCCACGCGCAGTTTTTTCAGATTGACCTTCGCGGGCTCGCCCAGCGGCATGGGAACAATTGCTGCGTCGTGCCAGTCGGGGCCGGAAATGATTTGCAGGATGAGCGCGAGGTCTTCCACGTATCGCGCCAGCGGACCGATCTGCCAGAGCGCGTCGAGCGTGCCGCCCGGCCCGGGGAAGTGGCCGGTGCGCGGTACGCGGCCGGATGTCGGTTTGATGCTGGCAATGCCCGTGCAGTGAGCGGGGAAGCGCACGCTCCCGCCGGCGTCTGAGCCCAATCCGAAGGGCGACCCTCCGGATGCGATGATCGCGGATTCGCCGCCGCTCGACCCGCCCGGCGAAAGTGATAAGTCATAGGGATTATTTGTGCGGCCGTAGATCAGGTTGTCACTTTCCCACGCCCAGCCGAACTCGGGACAGTTGGTCTTGCCGAGAAGGATAGCTCCTGCGGCGCGCAGGCGCTTGACAACGGTTGCGTCCGCGGCGGGAACAAACGCGCGACGGCCGACGGTCCCGCCCGTGGTGATGACGCCTGCGGTTTCGATCGCGTCCTTCAACGTGAATGGAACACCGTGCAGCGGGCCTTTGATTTCACCGCGCGCGAGTGCAGAGTCCGCCTGCCGCGCTTCTTCGAGCGCACGGGCGGCGGGAATTTGAACCACTGCGTTCAGCTTCGGGTTCACCGCCTCGATGCGTTCAAGGTGCATGCGGACGAGTTCCACCGAAGAGATTTTCTTTTCGCGGATAGCGCGCGCCATTGCCGCTGCCGATGAGTAGAGGAGTTCGCTCATAGTTTTGTCCGGAAAATTATATTGTTTGATCCTATCGCGCGCTTCTACTTAACGAAAGGTTGAGAGTTGAAAGTTAAAGGTTTAAGGTTGAATTCTGACCGCTGACAACTGAAGACTGATAACTCGTTTTTTCAAATTGAGCCGGCTGCCCACCGTCGAGGGATAACCAGAACTCCTCCCCTGGCATACTGATTTCCCCATGTTTCAGGCCTCGGATATATTTGGGCGGCACCGCGCGGATCGAGGAAAGGCGAAATGTAACGCTTTCTAACCGAAACGTAAGCCTCCGCTACGTTTGAGACCAAGAGACTACTGGCTCGAAAGCAAATTTACTGATGCCCCGCCAGCAGGCTAGGCGACCTGCCGCGTCTTTGCGAAGTCCTCCATCGCAGTGATTCGTTTGATCGTCAAAGGGTGGGTTGAAAAAATCTCGACCAGTTTTGGCGCGAATTCCCTGGAGACCTGCTCTTTCTGCTGCCGAAGGGCGTCCAAATTTGTGGACGAGGCCAACTTGCGCCCCACGGCCAGCTTGATCATCCCTTGAAGTGACGGGTTAAGCTTGTTCACCAGGATCAGCCCCGCCCTGTCGCAAGTGTATTCAGCCCTCCGACTCCAATAGGTATAAAGCAGCGGTATCCAGAAGCCGAGTTGGAGGAAGGTGATCCAACGCACATGCCCCGCCGCGTGATGCGCCATCTCGTGGCCGAGAATCAGAGCGACCTCGTCATAGTCTCCGGATTCGAGCCCAGCGTCGACCAGATGCGAGTACAGTACGACGTAGCGGCGGCCGATCGCTTTAGTTGCGAATGCATTCATGAGGGTGGCTTGCAGCACATATACCTCCGGCTCCTTCTTGAGTCCGAGGCGTTGCGCGAAGAGGCGAGCGTACTCATGAATCTGCGGATATTGCTCGGGCGTAACACGAATGCCTTGGCCGCGGATGCTCGCCATCGCCAGGATCTTGCCGAGCCAACTGATCAGCACGAAGAACCCGAGATAGAACAAGCCGACAATCGACACGGCCAGGAGCACCAGAGTTATCGAGGCGGCAACCAGGAGAACCACAAACGCGCCCTTTTCCCCGGGGGCGCGGACGGCATCAATGTCAATGGCCACGTCAGTCATGACTTTCCTCCCCCGCAATAATTTTTCACACTTTTCCTTTTAGGATTCGGAGCCTCGTTCTGCACACGGATTATAGCAATCGACTAAAGGTGAGGTCAAGCGAATGAACAGAATCCTCAACGCGGGCTTGCGAGGAGTGGTGAAAGTGGTGAGCCGGCTGGGACTCGAACCCAGAACCCCTGCCTTAAAAGGGCAGTGCTC
>CAYZVR010000315.1:0-3743 GCA_964481715.1 uncultured Acidobacteriota bacterium
TCCGTCGTGTTCGCCGATTTCGTAAATCGTGCAGATGTTCGGATGGTCGAGCGCCGACGCGGCGCGCGCTTCGCGCTGGAAACGCTCGAGCGCTTGCGGGTCTTTGGAGAGTTCTTCCGGAAGGAATTTCAGCGCCACGAGGCGGCCGAGTTTGGTGTCCTCGGCTTTGTAAACAACGCCCATGCCTCCGCCGCCTAGCATTTCAATAATGCGATAGTGAGAAACTGCATCGCCCGGACTGTGCGGAGAACTCATGTTTGCGAATGAATCTTAGGCCCCGGTCCAAGGCAAGTCAACGATAAAGGCGGGCGTTTGCGGAGCGCAAATTGCGGCTGCAAGTGGCGAGGTGAACTCGCCGCCACGACAGCCAAACTGACCCACACCCTGCGCGCGGCGGCCTTGACAAACCGCGCTCCCGGGTGTAGACTACATTAGTAGACTAGGTCAGGAGAGCCTACGGGACCGGCGGCTCAAAAAAGCGTCGCAAGGCGAAGACCCGGCGAAGCAACAGGGAGGGCAAGAAAAAAAGGGACGTTTTTGAATGAACGAAGCTGAAGGTTTGCTGCAAACAAAGGACTTAGCAAAATGACGAGCCGAAAAAGAACCAGTAACGAACCGGAAAATCGCTACGAGACCGGACGACCGCCCGGCGCCGCCCCTGCCCCCTCACCGGAAGGCGCGTCCCGTCCCAGCCCAATATCGTTCGGTCGAGAGAGAGCCTCGGCCCGCTCCTTAACGATCGCCGCCGAAGCAAGTCTCTGAAACCTGCAGGATTTGCCCCAGATTTGGCAGATTGGTTCTGCCTTGTCGCGTCGTGTTGACCCTTCGCGAACTTCAAGCCACCGGCCGCAGAGCGACCTTCTCCTTCGCTGCTGCCGCTCACCCAAGCTGCAGGCCTGCTATAGTACGTAATGGAGGCGCAAGCCGGATGCTCGGCGTCTTCCGCCGCGGCGGGCGGCGAACTCGAGACGTTTCTATGATTCAACTATCATCGGCGGGAAAGCACTTTGGCCCCAAGACACTTTTTGAGGGACTTGACTGGCTCTTGACGCCTGGGCAGCGTGTGGGCCTGGTGGGCGGGAACGGAACGGGCAAGTCAACCTTGTTAAAGATATTGGCGGGCATCGAACCGCTCGACCAGGGATCGCTTTCCGCCGCCAAGGGGACCACCACCGGTTATCTTCCCCAGGATGGCCTCTTGCTTTCCGGGCGCACGGTCTTGGAAGAATCCCTGTCGGTGTTCGAGCACCTGCTGGAAATAGAAAAGGAGATGGAAGCGCTCCGACATCAGATGGCGGAGATTGACCACGAGAGTGATGAATACCAGCGCGTGATTGACCGCTACCACCGGATCGAGACCGAATTCCACGGCCGCGAAGGCTATTCGCTGGAAGCCCAGGCCGGCGCGGTGCTCAACGGTCTGGGCTTTTCGCGCGAGGACCAGAACCGTCCCACCGAAGAGTTTTCCGGCGGCTGGCAGATGCGCGTGGCGCTGGCCAAGCTCCTGCTGATCAAGCCCAACTTGCTGCTGCTCGACGAGCCGACCAACCACCTGGATCTCGAGGCGCGCAACTGGCTCGAGCAGTACTTGAAGAATTATCCCGGCGCCTTCGTCCTCGTCTCTCACGACCGCTATTTTTTGGATGTCACCGTGAATAAGATTCTCGAAATCTGGAACCGCCGCGCGTATTTTTACACCGGCAACTATGACCGATATCTTGCGCAAAAAGCGGAGCGCCGAGCGCAGCTTGCGGCAGCCCACCGCAACCAGCAAGAGCGGATTCATCACCTTGAAACCTTTATCAATCGCTTTCGCTACCAGGCTACCAAGGCCCGGCAGGTGCAGAGCCGCATCAAGGAGCTGGAGAAAATCGAAAGAATCGAATTGCCGGCCGAGGAGAAGACCATCCACTTCTCGTTTCCCCAGCCTCGGGCGAGCGGGCGGATGGTGGCCGAGTTTCACGGCGTGGCCAAAAGCTATGGCGAGAAGCAGGTGTTCGAGGGCGTCAGCTTCTTCATCAATCGAGGCGACCGCGTGGGCCTGGTGGGCGTGAACGGCGCTGGAAAATCCACGCTCATCAAGCTTCTGGCGGGTGCGGAAGCGGCCACGGCCGGTGAGTGCCGCCTGGGACACAACGTGAAAGCAGATTATTTCGCGCAGGACCAGTACAAGGCGCTGGACCCTGACGCCCGCCTGATTGACGATCTCGCGAGCGTCGCACCCGCCGCCCTGAGCGGACAGACGCAACTACGCTCGCTGCTCGGCAGTTTCCTCTTTTCGGCGGACGAGGCCTTCAAGCGCATCGGCGTGTTATCGGGAGGCGAACGCAATCGGTACGCCCTCGCGCGCATGCTTCTGCAACCGCCGAATTTCCTGCTGCTCGACGAACCCACCAATCACCTCGACCTTCAGGCCAAGGATGTGTTGCTCGAAGCGCTGCGCAAGTTCAGCGGCACGGTGGTGTTTGTTTCCCACGACCGTTATTTCATTGACGCACTGGCCACTCGTATTTTCGAAATCGAGGGGGGCGAACTCCGCGATTATCCCGGTAATTACGAAGACTATCGCTGGCAAAAAGAGCGTGGCGCCGTCAGCACGGAAGTTTCGGCGCGATCAGTGGCGGAAGCGCAGCCAGCCCGAAACGTCGCGCCCTTTGGAAAACCCAAACGGCTGGAAACTGCAACCGAAAAACTCAATCCAATACTTGTTCGCCGGATGAATGATCGCCGGGACGAGTTAGAGGAAGAAATCGCCCGCTGTGAAACCGAAATTACGACTTGCGAAATGGACCTCGCGCATTTCAAGAGCGCGGAGGAATCCATCCGCCTGGCCAGGCTGATTGAAGAGCGTCGCGCTCAATTGGAGGAGTTGACCAAGGAGTGGGAGCAAATTGCGCTCGCCCTGGAAGTGCCGGGCGAAGCCATCATGGATGACAGAGCGTAAACCCCAAGGACTCCCCACGATGGCTCGCTCACCGGTTATTACGGTTATCTTTCCGTTTGGACTTGCAGGACCTCGCCCGGAAGGCGAACCAATCGGGATCGGGGCGTCGATTCGGCGCGGTCAATAACGCTTGAGGCGCTGACCCGCGACGAACCATTCGGCCGCGAGGCTCGAGTCAGTTCGTAAATTCGATCCTGGTTTCCAGATTGATCGCCGCCCTCTCGCACCCTCTCCATTTGGACCCCCAGCGTGCGCTCCAACTGAAGCAAATCGGACCGCTGGTCCCTGGCGAAAAGGGTCGAGGCGACGCCGCGTTCCCCTGCCCGCCCGGTGCGTCCGGCTCGATGGATAAAGCTCTCGGCATTTTCCGGCAAGTCGTAGTTGATGACGTGGGCGATGTCTTGAACGTGGATGCCGCGGCTCGCCAGGTCGGTTGCGACCAGGACGCGGAAGTGTCCGCGCTGGAAACCGGCGAGCGCCGCAGTCCGCTGCGATTGCGAGCGGTCACCGTGAATCATGGCGGCGGAAAATCCCTGGCGAACCAGATTTTTGGCCAGCCGCTCCGTTCCCCGCTTGGTGCGCGCGAAGACCAGACACCGGCCCGTCTCCTTGGCGAGCAATCGGTGCAGGACTTCCTGTTTGCGATCCGCGGCAACTTCGAAGGCCTGCACTCGCACGTTTTCTGAAGGCTTGATGGTTGACCCGAAGGCCAGGCGCACCGGGTTTCGCATGTAATCGTGGACAAGGTGCGCGACCGAGGCTTCGAGCGTTGCGGAAAAACACATCGTCTGGCGGTCTT
>CAYZVR010000316.1:0-3694 GCA_964481715.1 uncultured Acidobacteriota bacterium
GTTTCGGGGCGCGAGGCTACTGGCAATCCCGTCTTGATTCCGCCTTGGAGCAAACAAACCAGCGCAGTGTCGGGGCTCGCGCCAGGCCTCTCGCCATCGCTGGATTCTATGCACAGCTTGGGCAGAGAGATGAAGCCTTCGCTTGGCTGGAAAAAGCCTATGAGGAGCGAAGTGCCTGGATGGCAGAGTTGAGCTGCGACCCGTTGTTCGATCCCCTGCGCTCCGACTCGCGCTTCAAAGACCTCCTGCGCCGCATGAACTTTCCACAAAACTGAGGCCCAGGCCGCAAGGGTCCGCGGGAAGACACTGGCAAGGACGCTTGTCGCCCTGAAAACCTCCCGTAGTTAAGGTAACTTTCTGCGGCCATCCTCTTCCAGACCCATTCGGAAAGCGTGCTATATCGCTGGTTGGGTTCGATGGCCCTCCCGGGCACTCTTCGGAAGCCCGCCAGCCGCTTCCCGGATCAGCATTCGTAATGAGTGGTCGCGAGGTGTTTAGGAATTGCTATCACCCCCATCGCACCGCTCGCTTGGCTATGTAGTCGCCTCACCGGAAGCTGACCGAAAAGTTTTTGGGATTAATCGTTCGTGATATCATCCGCCGCAAGGCCCAGTCGCACTGGAGAACAATTACCCACTTGGAACCTTACTCAAAAGCACTTCTCCTGTCTTGCGCGCCGATCGTCCCGGGCGCAATCATCCTTTTTACATTCCTCCACTTTTGGCAGGGCGGGCGAGAGCTTCGCAACGATGGCGTGACAACCAAGGCAATCGTTCTTAGGAAGTTTCGTAATACCGAAGGCTTTTTGCCCAAGAAATACCTGGAGGTCAAATTTGACGACCTTCAAGGACACTCCCACACAGTCCAAATCAGATACCGAACGCGAGGCTCGGGCATGATGGATGAGGGGGATACGGTCGCCATAACCTACGTCCCCGCGCACCCCGAAAGCGCCGAGCTGGGCTACAAATGGGGCAAGCAGCTTATGGGCTGGGTCTTTCTATTCTTCGCAGCAGGCGGAGGAGCGATGGTGGTCTATGGCCTGAGCCTGTTGGTCGGCCTCCTGACCGGGCAGGTCAAACCCGAGTCCCTCTAAAGACACCCAGGCCGCAAAATCTGCAGGCGAAAGGCGGCTATTTTTGCGGATCGAAAACCGAGACATTTCCGGCGGACTTCTCGTCATGCCCGCGTTCATCGCGGTCGTGATTCTCCTGCTTCTTTGGACCTGGTATTACAATGCGAAGCAATCAAGGCAGAATGCGCAATCACCGCGTTACGCAACCTGCCGCGGCGGACGCTCGGTGTTTGGGCTTGTGTCCGCGAAGCGCCTCGCATAGAATCCAGCGCAGCGAAAGCCCCGGAAACAAAAATCTACGCCGAGAAGAGGTGTTGGCATGGCCACTCCTTCCACCCAGGCGCCTTCGGACCCATTTCGCATGGATCGCTACCTTGCGCGGCGCAAGGTCTTGTCGCTGTTCGCGCCCATGTTTCACATCTATGCTGAAGACGGAACGCTCGTCTGCTTCGTCAAGCAGAAGGCGTTCAAGCTGAAGGAAGATATTCGCGTCTATACCGACGAATCCATGAGCTCGGAGCTGCTGCTGATCAAAGCGCGGAAGATTATTGATTTTGGCGCCGCCTACGACGTGGTTGAATCGCGCTCCAGCCAGAAAGTGGGAGCGCTCAAGCGGCGCGGCTGGAAGTCGGTTTTCCAGGACGAATGGATCCTCATGGATTCCACCGACAACGAAATCGGGCGCATCAAGGAAGATTCCGCGCTGCTCGCAACCCTCCGGCGATTTCTCACCAATCTGATTCCACAGTCGTACAACTACACCGTGCGCGACACCGTGGTTGGAACCGTGAAGCAGGCCTTCAACCCGTTCGTGTTGAAATGTCGCGTGGATTTTTCCGCCGACCCGGGCGGCAGAATGCTCGACCGCCGCCTGGCGCTTGCTTCCGTCGTGCTGCTGCTCGCCATCGAAGGGCGGCAAAAGTAAACCGAAAGCGTAGTCAGCAGAGCGGATAAAGGCAGGCTGGGCCCCCAAGATTGAAGGCCGATTATTGTATCTCGCTTTTTCGTTTGGGGCCTTATGTGTACGCCGAATGCTCGTCGGGTGGCGTTGAATTTCGGCGAACATAGTTCGCCGCACCAGCCGGTGCGTGCCGGCGAGACGCTGGCGTTACGCAAAGCCAGTCGCCGCGGTGGCTTGAGTGGCCAACCTGGCGCACCAGAATCGCCGCACACTTTCGCGCCAAGGTTGCGCACCGGAGCTGGTTTTTTGCTATACTCGCGCCAATTTGTTTGCGTGAGGAGGGCATGGCGATGTTCCGACTCTACCGTACTTTGATGGAAGTTTGCTGGGCTCTTGGAGTGGTGAGCGCAATTTTGGCCGTGATTGCAAAATTTTCGCTGACCGTTTTGCACAGACTCCAGACCGAGCCGCGCGGCATACTGGCTTTTGCCGCCGTCATGTTCCTGTGCGCGCTCGCCACGGAAGCCGTCGGACGGACCAGCGCGCCCGGTCACTGAGTTTCCGATTTTCGAAATCTCGAAAACGTTTCGGCATGGGCGCTTATCATTGCAGAGGTGCCCCGCGAGGTGTGTGACTCGAGCGGGGTATCATGAATATTGAATTTTAACTTCCAGCTCCTTACTTCTGTCTTCTAGCTCCTGTTCTCGCGCCCCTAATCCCCAGTACCCAAAACCCTTTGGCGGGTCTTGCAGTCTCGTCACGGCGAGTCGCCCGGCTTGATGGCAAGCCCATCGCCGATTTGTCGGCGGTCCCCTCTGGGGAAAGCTCCGACCGCCGCTACAATTTGCTTCGCGATTGCAGTTTGTAGGGGGGGGCTCAGCCCTCCCGTTTGGTTCGCCCACGCGCGGGAGCCCGTCAGCCGACGGGCTCGCCTACAATTTCCTCCGCGCTTGCGGCTTTTCCGGGACGGTCCTGTTGGGCGGGTTTGAAAACCCGCCCCTTCAAAAGATCGAAAAGCCGCCCGCTCGAATTTACAGAACCACCGCCCCTTGCAGGAACGCTTGCAGGCGGCGCGTCAGAGAACCGTTGACAATACCCGGCCGCTGCCCTAGGTTGTTAAGACAGTCTCCCTTGGGCTGACCTGTCACAGAGCCGAAACTTCTCTTGCGGAAGGCATCGGCGTCGGGAGGTCGCATGGGACGGTTTCGAGTGGCGGCGCTTGCTTTGTTGTTCCTCCTCGGCGCTTCGCCGGCGCCGGCCCAGCGGGCGACTTCGATCGAAGGTCAAGTGCGTTCCGGAACCGGCCAGATCATTTCCGGCAAGGTGACGGTTCGCTTGGTGACCGTCGAAGGCGTCACGGTCTCAAATGTCAAAGCCGGGACTGATGGCCGATTCCTGATTTACAACCTCAACAAGATTTCCTACCGGCTGATTGTCGAAGCCGAGGGATACAGGCCCTATGAGCAGATCATGAAATTGCGTTCCGTCGGAGGCCGTGTGTCGGTCGAGATTTTCCTGACGCCGATGGCCGAGTCCGCACGTGCCTCCAAGGATCTGCCCAGCCTGACCGATCAGGCGGCTCCCAAAGAAGCCCGCAAGCAGTACGAGAAAGCCCAGCAGGCCCTCAGCCGCCACCAGACAGCGCCCGCGCAAGCTCACCTTGAGAATGCTGTGGCGCTGTATCCCTGTTACGCCCGGGCGCGCGCCGATCTGGCCCT
>CAYZVR010000317.1:0-3693 GCA_964481715.1 uncultured Acidobacteriota bacterium
GCCGCGCGACTCAATATACTCCGTCGCTGCCCGCGTGTAGCACTCGCTCAAACCGACGCGCGCGATACCGAGGCGCGAGTCTTCGGGCGAGACAAAGAGCGCCAGCCGTAGCACGCGCTCGAAAAGGCTGGCGGAGGCGATCTTCGGGTCTTCATTCATCGCGGCGATGCAAAGCAAATCCCAGAAATTGCGCCGCAACTTTTCCGACTGACCCTGCTGCTCGAGCCATTCCTCAACGCTCAGCCGCGCCCACCCGTTGGCGCCGGCGCGCGGGGCCTTGAGCGCCCTGCCCAGGCGGAAAACCTCGAGTGTTTCTCCGGGCGTAAAGCTCCCTGAGCGAAGCACGCCGGTGAGCAAATGCCAGGGTGAGGGCAGGTGCGGGCAGTCGAGCGAAGTCTGCCGCCCGTCCGCATCGAGAAAATTAACCGCGAGGCTTGTTTGAAAGCGGACCCTGTCCGAAGTCCCGATGGTTTCGAGAAAACGCCGCGTCGAATGATAGCACCCCATAAAAAGGTGCTGGCCGTTATCCACGACCGAGCCTGTTGTCGAATCGATAAACGACCGCGCGCGGCCGCCCAAGTGCGGCTTTTGCTCGAGCAGACGGACTCGCCGCCCGGCGCGCGCGAGCTCTACACCCGCCGCCAGGCCGGCAAACCCGCCACCGATGATTAGAATTTCGTCAGACATGGGGGATTACAACCGTGAAGGCGCGATCTCCAAGCGCAGACGCAGAAACTCGAAATTCGAAACTCGAAATTCGCACCTGACGGACAGAAAACTGGCCACGGCGGCTATTTTCAAGTTTCGATTTTCGAATTTCGATTTTCGGACGTCTGTTCATACCACTCCAATCCAAGGTACACCGAAAGTGCCGTCC
This sequence comes from uncultured Acidobacteriota bacterium, assembly GCA_964481715.1. Classification (GTDB taxonomy): domain Bacteria; phylum Acidobacteriota; class Terriglobia; order UBA7540; family UBA7540; genus JAHEKS01. The sequence continues at coordinate 878 of CAYZVR010000317.1, forward strand.
AGAATTTCTGCGGCCGCGAAAGACGCACCCGCTCGCCGAAAACATTGTGCCGGCGTGCCTCGATGCGCGCGAGAATCCGCCAGTAAATCGCGGCCATGATTTCAGCCGCAACCATGGAGCGGCGGTCCTCGCGAGCAAGATTTTGGCGGGCCCTGTCGAAATAATCTCGCGCGCGCGCGTCTTCAAACTGCATCAACTTCGCGAAGGAATCGCTGTAACGATTCGCGGAGATATCCGCCGGCTCGACGCCAAAGCGCTTCAAGTCTTCGCCGGGAAGATAAATCCGGCCGCGCCGCGCATCGCTTTGCACGTCGCGGAGAATGTTCACAAGCTGAAGCGCGGTCCCCAGGTTCAGGGCGTAGTCGCGGGCGCGGGGATCGCGATAGCCGAAAATTGCAATGGAAATCAGGCCGATTGAGCCCGCAACGTGATAGCAGTACCGGGCTAACTCCTCGAAGGTGGCGTAGCGAACCGGCCCGTCGCCCGTTTCGAGGTCCATCGCGAAGCCTGCGATCAAGTCTTCAAAATACTGTCGCGGGATGTTGAACCGCTTCACGGCTTCGGAAAGAGCGTGAAGTTCACGAACGTCGTTGGGTGGCTCTGCGCCCCGGTCCCCAATGTCCGAATAGCAGGCGTCAAGAATGGCGCGATAGCCGAAGATTTCAGATTTCGCCTGATCGCTTGTCAGGTTTCCGTCCACCAGATCGTCGCCGCGCCGCGCAAACGCATAGACCGCCTCAATAGCTTCTCGCTTTTCGCGCGTGAGAAAGACAAAGGAGTAATAAAAGTTTGTGGCGCGCGCATTCGTCAGGCGCACGCGCGCGGGTGTTCGGTCAACCGGTGTAGTGAGCGCGGCGTCTTCGGAGCCATTCCGGCCGGCATCAAGCGGCGAGCGCGCCCGCATATACAGCCTCAAAAAGTCACCCTTACCGAGCGTTGGCCTGCGGCGAAAAACGTCGTAACCAGCGGCTTCAATCCTGGACAGGATCGCCATCCCGCCCAGCCAGGTCAGGCGAAGCTGGCGGCGCAGTTCTGGGCGGACCTTTTCCGGAAGCGCCCTGCCCTGCTCGAACAGGTCGCGGGTCCTCGCAATCTCGAATTGCATCAGGCCGGTCCAGCGATCATCCAGCTTTTGCGCGCGCAGGTCTTCGAGTGAAACCTTGAAACGGTTGAGATCATCGAGAGGCAGATAAATCCGGTCGCGCTCGAAATCCACGCGCACGTCCTGCCAGAAATTGGCCAATTGCAGCGCGGTGCAGATTCTGTCCGAGAGCAAGAACAATTCCTCGTCGCGATGGCCGAAGAGCTCAAGCACCAGGCGCCCCACGGGATTGGCCGAACAGGTGCAATAAGCGAGAAGCGATTCGAAATTCTCGTGGCGGCTCACGCGAACGTCTGACTCAAACGCCCGCAGGAGATTCTCAAAGTGTTCCTGGCTGAGGCTGAACTCCTCGACGGCGTCGCGCAGCGCGACAAAAACCGGGTGCTCGACTTTTCCCGCGTAGCAATCGTTCAACTTGCGGCGCCACTCAGCGAGTGCGTCGAGGCGCACCGACTGGCCGCCCTGGCCCGGCTCGTCGGCAATGTCATCGGCGTAACGGGCGAAGGCGTAAATCGCCGCGAGCGCGTCGCGCTTGTCGCGCGGGACGAGACGAGAAGCCACGGGAAAATTCTCGTAATGGCGGCTTGCGAGGCGTTGACACTCGGCATAGGCCGCACGCACTGTCGAGTCAGTGGTCGTCATGGGGCTGAAGAAACCTTCGCGACATTATAGAGGGTCAAAGGGGACATGCAAAGGGTTCGTCGCGAACGGCGGCTTGTTTGTCAAGCGGCCTCAAGCGCACTGGCTCAGGATGACGTGCGGAGGACAAAGTGATATAGATTTGTCGCCATGACCGACAAATCCAAATTCAGCCTGGGAATTGTGAGCCTCTTCGCAGCGCTCGTCTGGTCGGGCATTCGCCCGCACGATTATTTTACCTGGTTCCTGGAAGTCATTCCGGTACTCGCCGGCGTGGGGATTCTTGCAACGGCTTATCCCCGCTTCAAATTCACCCATTTCGTCTACGGACTCGTCTGGGTCCACGCGATTATTTTGATGATCGGCGCGCATTACACCTACGCGCGGGTGCCTCCGTTCGACTGGATTCGCGACACGTTCGGCTTGATGCGGAACAACTACGACAAGGTCGGGCATTTCGCGCAGGGATTCTTTCCGGCAATCGTTGCCCGGGAGGTTCTGCTGAGAGCTTCGCCCCTTAAGCGAGGGAAAATCCTCTCCTTCATCGTGGTCTCAATCTGCCTGGCTTTCAGCGCGCTTTATGAGCTCATCGAGTGGCAGGTTGCGTTGGCGCTCGGCCCCCGCGCCACCGACTTCCTGGGCACACAGGGCGATATCTGGGACACGCAAGAGGATATGGCGACTTGCCTTGCGGGCGCCGTCCTGGCGCTGCTGCTTCTCGGAAAAATTCACGACCGGTATCTGGAAAAATAAGCTTAGACGCGCCGCCCGTGGGCGCAGCGGAGAGCCTCACCCGGCCGCGTGATTTTTGGCTTGACTCTGTTGTTACGACAGTATTACGTTGTGTGCGTTACTCCTTATCAAAACGGCTGAAACCCATAAACTGGAGGTGCCTTCATGGGACCGACTACTATCCTATCTTGGAGATGGGCTGGGGTGGTGTGTCTTCTCTTTGCGGCGGGGGCGCAGGCACAAGGGCCGGTGAAAGAGCTACCGCGAGGCGGAGACCGACCGATGGCCGCCGAGCCGGAAGCGATTGATGGACGGACGAGACTGGATGCTGCGGGTCCGTCGG
>CAYZVR010000318.1:0-3660 GCA_964481715.1 uncultured Acidobacteriota bacterium
GCGGAAGGCGCCGACCTGCGGGCCATCCAGGAAATGCTCGGCCACAAGAGCCTGGCGACCACGCAGAAATACACGCAGGTTTCGATCAAGCAGTTGATTGACGTTTACGACAAGACGCACCCGAAGGCCTGACGCACACGCACGGCGCGCCGGAATCCCTCACTTTTAACAGTTGACACGCGCAGCGCGTGGAATAAAATGCCCCACGAGCCGCTGGTTTCGCGCCTATGTCCACACCCAAAGTTTCCGTCGTTCAGTATTTGAACACCGCGCCGCTCGTATGGGGAATGCTCAAGGGGGAGCAGCAGGGCAAGTACGAGCTCACGATGACCACGCCCTCGGCCTGTGCCGACGCTGTGCGCCAACGTCAGGCCGACGTGGGCATCATCCCGTCCATCGAATATCAGCGCCTGGACAAGGCGCGGATCATCGCGGGTATTTCCATCGCCTCCAAGGGCGCGGTCAAAAGTGTTTTGCTGCTGTGCAAGAAGCCCATCGAAAAAATCCAGTCGATCGCGGTCGATAATTCTTCGCGCACTTCGGCGGCGCTGGTGCGCATCCTGATGCGCAAGTTCTATTCGCGCTTTATCACCGTTACGCCTTCGGCGCCCAAGCCCGAGGCGATGCTCAAGCGCGCCGACGCGGCGCTCATCATCGGCGATCCCGCACTCACTTACGCGGGCCAGGTGGCGGAAGTCTACGACCTTGGCGCCGAATGGAAAAAATTCACCGGCCTGCCATTTGTTTTCGCCGTGTGGGCCGGGCATGAAGATACCAACCTCACGCGCTTTCGAAAGGATTTCGAACAGTCGCGCGATTTCGGACTCGCGCACGTGGACGAAATCGCCGCCGAGTACGCCCCCAAACTCAGCCTGCTGCCCGAAGCCATCAAGATTTACTTGACCCAGAATATCGATTATTCTTTGGATGAGGACAATCGCAAGGGGCTGCGCGAATTCTTCAAGCTGGCGCGCGAAGCGGGCATTATTCCTGTCGAAAAGGATTTGCTCTTCGCGTAAAGAGACGTTCCTGTTCCGTTGTCCGTGGTCGGTTGCAAAGGACAGGGAACCAAGGACAAAGGACGTTTTTCTCCGATGCGCATCACAACGTCACAAGCGCTCGACATGCTCCGCTCCGACGACTTGCTCGGCGTCGGTATGGAAGCGGACTCGGTGCGCGCGCGGCTGCATCCGGGCGGAGTGGTGACTTACCAGATCGACCGTAACATCAACTACACGAACTTCTGCACCGAGTACTGCTCTTTCTGCGCCTTTTACCGGCCCGTGGGGTCGGCGGAAGGTTACGTGCAGCCGCTCGAATCCATTTTCGAGAAAATTGACGAAACGCTGGCGCTCGGCGGCACCGGCATTCTGATGCAGGGCGGGCTGCACCCCGACCTCAAGATGGATTATTACGAAAACCTTCTGCGCGCGATCAAGGCGCGCTACCCGCGGCTGCACCTGCACTGTTTGTCGGCGCCGGAGATTTTGAACATCGCAGAAATCTGCGGCCTGACTGTCGGCGAAACCATCCAGCGCCTGATGGACGCGGGGCTCGATTCGATTCCCGGCGCGGGCGCGGAAATCCTCGACGACGAAGTGCGCCAGCGCATTGCGCGGCTCAAGTGCTCGACCGAAGAGTGGCTGATGGTGCATCGCACGGCGCACGAGCTGGGCCTGCGCACCACGGCCACTATGATGTTCGGCTGCGGCGAAACGCTCGAGCACCGCGTCAAGCACTTCGAGCGCATCCGCCAGTTGCAGGACGAAACCGGCGGCTTTACGGCTTTCATCCCCTGGTTTTTCCAGCGCGAGAACACTTCGCTCGGCCGCTTCATCAAGCAGGAAACGACGGCCGTGGATTACCTAAAGACGCTCGCCGTTTCGCGCGTCTTTCTGGATAATATTTTGAACGTGCAGGCGTCGTGGCTGACGCCCGGCCACAAGATTTGCCAGATCGCGCTGCGCTTCGGTGGAAACGACGTGGGCTCGATTCTGATTGAAGAAAACGTGGTGAGCGCCGCCGGATGCCACACCAAGTCCACCGAAGAGGGTTTGCGCAAGATGATTTCCGACGCCGGTTTCCGGCCGATTAAAAGAGATACACTCTATCGGACGTACTTCCTGAACTAATGGTTCGTTTCCTAACTGGCCGCTGAGCCCCTTAACCCCAAGCCGATTTGTGTTACCCTTAGGCCGACGCTATGCCCCGAACCGCTGAGAAGCCGTACAAAATCCTTCCCAGGTTTTACGACCAGTTGATGGCTCTGCACCGGCCGCTTTTTGAAAAAGCCCGGCGGCGGATTCTGTGGCACCTGTTTGCCGAGCCCGGAGACAAGGGCGGCGTCTATCGGCCTCCGCTCGAAAAGGCTTGCGACCTCTGCGCGGGCACGGGGACGACAGCGCTCGAACTCGCCCGCCTTATAGGGCGGGGCCGTGAAGGCCCCAAAGTTTACGCCGTGGACGGTTCGCCCGAGATGTGCCGCCTGGCGCGAGCCAAAATCCTTCGCGCCAAAGTTCCGGTGCGGGTGATTCAGGCGGACATGCGCAGCTTTCGGCTGCCGGAGCCGGTGGACCTGGTCACCTGCGAGTTCGACGCCATCAACGACCTGCCGCAAAAGAAAGATCTGGCGCGCGTGACGCGCGCGGTGGCGCGAGCGCTCAAGCCGGGCGGCTACTTTTGTTTTGACTCGAACACCACCCAGGCGTTCAAAGTGGTTTGGCCGAGGAGCTGGGTCACCGAAGGCCGCGGATTTTTCTTTGCCACGCGGGGCGGCTATGACGCCAAACGCGATAGGGGATGGACCGCGTTCGAGTGGTTCCTGCCAGCGGGCCATTCGGGAAAGACGTGGCGGCGGTTCACGGAGCGCTACGAGCAGGTGGCGTGGACGGACGCGGAGATTCGCAGCGCGCTCTTGAAAGCCGGGCTCGATTTGGTCGGTGTGTGGGACCAGATTCGGTTCAGGCACAACCATCCCTGGCTCAAGCCCGGCTGCCGGTTTTTTTACCTGGCGAAGAAGAAATAGGCCCGAGTCCAAAAGGTTCATTGACAAATGTTCGTTGCGGCGGGTCTTGGCTGTCCAGCCCCCAGCCCCTAACACCTAGCCCCTGGCGTCTGAGTCCCCAACCCCTGGCGCCCATTTCCCATTACCCTCGCTCGAGACGTGCCTTTGCATTTCGTCAGGCTTGGGAGTTATGATACCTGGAAAGGAGACTGGGCTTGAAAATCAAAGTGGTGATCCATCAGGCGGAAGAAGGCGGCTACTGGGCCGAAGTCCCGGCCATCCCCGGGTGTGCGACTCAGGCCGACACGTACGATGAGATTCTGAAGAATTTGCACGAGGCGATCGAGGGCTGCCTTTCGGTTGACGTCGAGCCTCCCAAAGCTACGGGCAATGACCGCGTGCTGGAAATCGCCCTATGAGGTCGGTTTCCGGCAAGGAATTGGCCGCCATCGTTGAGCGTCACGGCTGGTAGCTAGATTGCTTGAGCCAGGGGTCGACTGATGAAGAGGCGGTGGCTTGTCCATCGGATGAGATGGTGCTAGCATCTCATTCTTTGAACACATTGATCAATCGGAATGCCTGTTGAGATAGTCGACGCCGGGAGTGTTGTCCACGTACGGCAGTCAGTGATGGTCTCAAACTAGGAAGACAGCGAT
>CAYZVR010000319.1:0-3615 GCA_964481715.1 uncultured Acidobacteriota bacterium
CAGCGCTTTCCATTGCCCTTTTCACCTACATCAACTATCGCGGCGTCAAGGAAGGCGGCCGCGTCCAAACTCTTTTGACGGGAATCAAAGTCGGCGCCATCGTGGCGCTGATCGCCCTTGGGTACGTGCTTGTGCACGGAATGCCTTCCGGCGGCGCGTCACTTATAGCTCCGACCGGCAGCCGCTTTGTGTCGTCGTTCGGCATCGCGCTGGTTGGAGCGTTTTGGGCCTACGAAGGGTGGAACACTTGCACGTTCGCGGCCGGCGAAGTCAAGCGGCCGGAACGCACTCTGCCGCTGGCTCTCATCCTGGGCACCAGCGCCGTGATCGTTCTCTATCTGGGATTGAATCTCGTTTATTACCACACGCTCGACCTGTCTACGATTGCGCAATCGAGCCGGGTCGGCGCGGACGCTGCGGTCAAGATGTTCGGCGCCACGGGCTCGCAGCTCGTCAGTCTGCTGGTAATTATTTCGACGCTCGGCAGCTTGAATGGCAGCATTCTGGCCGCGCCGCGCGTTTATTACGCGATGGCCAAAGACGGCCTCTTCTTTCGGTGGTGCGCCGCCGTCCACCCGCGCTTCCGCACGCCGCACGTGGCGCTTTTCCTCCAGGGCTTATGGGCGATTATCCTGGTGGCCTGGGGCACTTACGAGCAGCTCTACACGTATGTCATTTTCGTTGCGTGGATTTTCTACGCGCTGGCGGCGTTTGCAGTGATCGTCCTGCGGCGCAAGCTGCCGCATCTCGAGCGGCCCTACCGCGTCTGGGGTTACCCGGTGGTTCCGCTCGTTTTCACGCTGGCTTCGGCATGGTTCATTGTGAATACGCTGGTTGAAAAGCCGCGCGAAGCCGGAATCGGAGTGTTGCTCGTGGCGATTGGAATTCCTGTGTACCTGGTTTGGAAGAGGCGTTCAGCCAAATTGCGTCGAACTTCCACGCCATAGGTCTGTTTATCTTTTCGAAACCTGCCGGGCAAAGTCCTGCCTGCGGCAAGCAGGACTGACCTAAATTCTACTTCGCCTTTTTGACCTTCTCGAGCAAGTCCTGAGCCGGCCCTTGCCAGGGACTCTGCAGACTCGCAGATTTAGTCAAGGCTTCAGCGGCCAGGCGGTGATTGGGCGGGTAGAGGACCTCATAGGCGTAACCCAGATAAAAGAGCGTGCGACCCTGCAGCGCGGGGTTTCCCCCCAGAAGGTCTACGGCCGTTTTAAACTCAGTAATGGCTGGAGCAACGCGATGCTTGCTGCTTCCTTCCTGGAATGAGACAAACCCCAGGATCGCGTGCGCGAGCCCCATTTGCGTATCTCGATGGGTTTTGAATTGCTCATCGGACATGTTTTCGGGCTTCTGCATGTTCGTTGCGAGGTCCAGGGCCTTCTTGGCATATTCATTCGCCTGTTGCAAATGTGCCTGCGCCGCCGCGTAGGCGTCGGCGACCAGATTCAGTGTTGCCACATTGTTCGCATCGGAAGCGACAGCCTTTTCGCCGAATTCGTACATCTTGTCCGGCTGATTCGCCATCTGGTAGGCAAGAAGGTACTGGACGTTAACTTGGTTCATGTTCGGCGTGTCGGGGTAAGCCGCGACAAACGCGTCGAGATCCTGAAGGCGTTTGGCGGCATCGGGCACGCGCGGCAGGAGCTGGAAGAACGCGTACTCCATGTAGGCCCGGAGATCTTTCGCTTGTTCCTCGGCGGCCACGCGGGCCTTGTCGGTTTCTTCAGCGGTTGCCGCGCTGGTGACGACGATTTCATCGTGAATCTGTTTTGGCGCCTTGGCGATCAGATCAAAAGCGTTGTCGCTCGGTTTGCCGCCAGCCACATAGGCTTTCAAGAGGTTCACGATCAAGTTCAGATTCAAATAGTCCAGGGCCAGGTCTTTTTCGCCGGCTTCGATCGCCTTGTCGTAATCCTGGAGCTTCAGGTACGCCATCGCCAGGTATTCGTTGACGCAGGGAATAAATCTGGAATCGGCATTCTCCGTGGCGAATTTGTTGAGCGCGTCGACCTGTTCCTGCGGACTTTCGGCGCCGTTCACCGCCAGCATCAGCTTGTCTTCCGGCGTGTTGATAATCACCGGCAGCCGCGGGCAGGGTTGCTGCGCCCGGAGCGGCAGCGCGCCGAGTAATAATCCCACGGTCAGGATTCCCAACCAGAATTTGCGCATGGAAGCCTCCTGCTCAATCGCCGGTTTGAAGTCCGGTTGTTTTCCGCAGGCGGGGCACAAAGCGCGGAACCGCATGCGCATAGGAGTCATACTCGGACCCATACTCGTTCCGAAGTTCCCGTTCTTCGATCGGGGTGACCATTAAATACATCACAACCGTGAGGATTGCCAGCAGAAAAATGCCCGTGGCGCCGGTCAGGAGCGCGAGGCCCCAGAAGGTCATCATGCAGGCGGTGTAACGCGGGTGGCGCAGGCGGCCGTAGATTCCGGACCTCACGATCCCGCGGGCGTTTCGGCCGGGCTCCATTTCCGGGATGCCCACCAGCCGCCGGAACGAAAACTGGCGGCCGACCTGACGGTCAATCCAGATTGCCAGCACAACCAGGACCGCGCCGGCAACCCAGGTAAGGGCGTTGCGCGGAATTCGCTCCGCAAAAATTCTTTCGCGCAGCAGGAGGAGAACCGCGGCGTTGACTGTCCAGACCGGCAGCGCCACCCAGTACGAGCGAATTCCGAAGCGCCGCCAGAAGCGTATTGCCGGATGGATGATCATCCAGAAGATCGGCCCGGGAAACAGCAGCAGGGCATAGCCGAGCGCTGCGGCGTCCAGGCCTTTATTCAACCAGGGCAGCATAGAAGAACCTTGATGAGCGAAAAGCCAAGACCAAAATGCCAAGGACTCGACCGATATTTCCATCTTGGGGATCGGCCAGCCAGCGTCATTTTATCGCCGAACTCGGCGCCGCGCGTGTAAAATGTCAGCCCGCTCGAAATGTGCAATCGTTGAGGAGGCGCGATGCAGCAATTTGCATGGGAAACCGTCAAGAAGGAACAATTGAATCCCAAATTCTGGCGCAAACTTGTTACCGGCGAAAAAGCCATGCTCGCTCAAATCTTTCTCGCCAAGGGCTTCGTCGTGCCCACCCACCATCACTTGAGCGAACAGATTTCCTACATCGTCGAAGGCGCGCTGAAGTTCCATCTGGAAGGGAAAGAAATTGTGGTGCGTACGGGCGAAGTGCTGCTGATTCCGTCGAACGTCCCGCACAGCGCCGAAGCGCTCGAAGACACACTCGACTTCGACATCTTCAGCCCCATCCGCACGGACTGGCTGGATGGGACCGACGACTATTTGCGCAAATGAATTTCGGTTGCGGCGAAAGGTTCCTATGCGTGATGAGTCGCACAAAGACAATGATCGGAAAACGACGATAGCTCCTATGCTCTCGGTTCGAAACGGGGCGAGGGCGGTCGAATATTACAAGGCGGCGTTTGGAGCCGTGGAATTGTTCCGCCTCGACGACGAGAGCGGCGCGGTGGTCGCTCAGTTGTCCGTGGGCGGAGCCGAGTTTTGGCTCGCGGACGAATCTCCGGAGAACTTGAACTTCAGCCCCGAGACTCTTCGCGGAAGTACGGTGCGGATGGTGATGGTCGTGGATGATCCGG
>CAYZVR010000320.1:0-660 GCA_964481715.1 uncultured Acidobacteriota bacterium
AGTTTTACCGCGACGTCAAACTTTGCGCCATCGGAGAGGGCACGAGCGAAATCCAGCGGATGGTCATCGCCCGCGAACTTCTCGGAAAGATCTGATCTTGCACGGCAGGTCATCTGTCCTATGACGCAACTTCTCCAGGAATGGAAGGAGAAGATCCTGGCCGGCGACCGCCGTGCCGTGGCGCGCGCCATTTCCGCCATCGAGAATCGCGAAGCGGCAGGGCGCGAACTCTTGAAGTCCCTGTTTCAAAAAACCGGCAACGCCTTCATCATTGGAGTCACGGGTTCGCCCGGCGTGGGCAAGAGCACGCTGGTCGAAAAGCTCGCCCGCGAATATCGGGCGGGCGGCGCTCGAGTGGGCATCATCGCCGTGGATCCCACCAGCCCTTTTTCGGGCGGAGCGATTCTGGGCGACCGCATCCGGATGCAAGCCCTGTCGAACGATCCCGGCGTTTATATCCGCAGCATGGCGACGCGCGGCGAGCTGGGCGGGCTTGCGCCCGCCGCTCACGATGCGGTGGCTGTCCTCGACGCCGCGGGTTGCCGCGTCGTTATCATTGAGACGGTCGGCGTCGGCCAGGACGAAGTGGAAGTCGCGCGCCTGGCGGATGCGACCGTCCTGCTGCTCGTCCCCGGCATGGGCGACGACATCCAGACATTC
>CAYZVR010000320.1:670-3560 GCA_964481715.1 uncultured Acidobacteriota bacterium
ATTCAAAGCCGGCGTGATGGAAATCGCCGACCTGTTTGTCATCAACAAAGCGGACCACCCCGGCGCTGACCGGGTGGAGCAGGAAATTCTCTCCATGCTGGGAATAACGCCGCGGCAGGATGCGTGGCGGCCGCCGGTCCTGCGGACTGTCGCTACCACCGGCGCGGGCGCCGCAGAGCTCCGGCAAAAGCTGGACGAATTCCGCTCTTTCGGCGAAAAGGGAATTCTCACGGCAAGAAGGCGCGAGCAGTGCCGCGCCCGCTTGCTTGCCTTGCTTCGCCAGGAATTGTTCGAAAGAGTTGCGAGTGATCGCCTGGGCGACGGCGCACTCGCGAACGGAGTGGAAGAAGTTTTCTCCAGGAAACGCGATCCCCATTCGGTGGTCGAAAAATGGGTCGCGGAGTCGACGGCCGGAAAACCGCAAACGATCCGGTCGAGATCTTGAGCGGGCGAGCCAGATGAAGATTCATCACGTAGGAATCGCTGTCCAGTCGCTCCAGGCGGCCGTCCCGATTTTCACCAGGCTCCTGGGCCGCGCCCCTCGCAGTGAAGAAACGGTGCAGGAGCAAAAAGTGCGCGTGGCAGTCTTCGAGCTGGAGCACAGCCGCATTGAGCTGCTCGAAGCGACTGAACCGGATTCTCCCGTCGGACGTTTTCTTGCCAAGCGCGGGCAGGGCATCCATCACTTGACCTTGACGGTTCCAAACCTGCGACAGGCGCTGGCGGAACTCGAACAAGCTGGAGTGAACCCGCTTGACCGCGAGCCGCGCGCCGGAGCAGGCAAGACCCGGATGGCTTTCCTCGACCCGAAGAGCACATGCGGTGTATTAATCGAACTGGTGGAAGGCGAATGAAACTTGGCGCGTTTGATTTGGAAATACTTTCGGACGGAACGTTTGCCCTCGATGGCGGCCAGATGTTCGGCGTGGTTCCCAAGGCCCTGTGGGAAAAGCAACTGCCGCCAGATGAGCGCAACCGCGTGCGCCTCGGATTGACCTGTCTGCTGGTCCGCACCGGCAAGCAGATTGTTCTCATCGAGACGGGCCTCGGGGACAAATTCGATGCCAAGTTCGCCTCGATCTACGGGGTCGAGCGTTCCGCGACCCTGCTCGACGATCTGAAGCGGCACGGCCTTACGCCCGAGGACATCAATATTGTGATCAACACACACCTGCATTTCGATCATTGCGGATGGAATGTTCGGCGAGAGGATGCGAAGCTCGTTCCAACCTTTCCTCGCGCGCGGTACTTCGTGCAGCGCTGTGAATGGGAGCACGCACTCCACCCGACGGAGCGCGACCGCGCAAGCTACATTGACGATTTTTTCCGCCCCGCAGAGCCTTTGACCGAATTTCTCGACGGCGATTGCGATATCATCCCCGGAATCGGCGTCGAGGTCATGTCCGGCCACACGCGCCACATGCAGTGCGTGCGCATCGAATCTCGCGGCCAGCGGGCGTACTTCATCTCGGACCTCGTGCCCACTCACGTTCACCTGCGATATCCGTGGGTCATGAGTTTCGACCTTTATCCTCTGGAAACGCTGGCCAACAAGCGGCGGCTCCTGCCCAGGCTTGCGGCCGAGCAATCGCTGGTCATATTTCCCCACGACGCGACGCTTCCGTGCGCTGTCCTCGAGGAGCGCGACGGTAAGATCACAGCGCGCCCCGCGGCTGAGTTCGCCGCGGTCGCCCGCGATTCGAAGGAGCCCACCTAACGTGCCTCAAGCAGAAATCGGAATCATCGGCGGAAGCGGCCTCTACAACATGTCCGGCATCGAGCGAGTCCGCGAGGTTCGCGTGACGACACCCTTCGGCAAGCCTTCAGATGCCTATGTCCTCGGCGTCCTGGAGGGTCGCCGCGTGGCATTTCTCGCCCGGCACGGGCGTGGACACGTTTTGATGCCCAGCGAGATCAACTATCGCGCCAACATCTACGGCATGAAAAAACTCGGGGTCGAGCAGATCATCTCGGTCAGCGCGGTTGGTTCGCTTCGCGAGGACTTGCACCCGCTGGATATGGTCCTGCCATCGCAATTTTTCGACCGCACGCGGCATCGCGTGTCCACGTTTTTCGGCAACGGCATCGTCGCCCACGTCAGCTTCGCCGATCCGGTGTGCGCGTCGGTCGTCGCGGCCCTCAAAAACGCGTGCACTACAAGCGGTGTGAACTGCCGCGAAGGCGGAACTTATCTGTGCATGGAAGGTCCGGCGTTTTCGACCAAAGCCGAATCAAACACGTACCGCTCCTGGGGCATGGACATCATCGGAATGACCAATCTGCAGGAAGCCAAACTGGCGCGCGAGGCGGAAATTTGTTACGCGACGCTCGCCATGGTGACCGATTACGATTGCTGGCACCCCGGCCACGACGCGGTCACCGTTTCGCAGGTCATCGAATACCTGACTCGCAACGTCGAAAACGCTCAGAAGATCATTCGCGCCGCCGTGGCCAAATTACCGCGCGAACGCGCGTGCGGTTGCGGGTCAGCGCTCGCACACGCGATCCTGACCGATCGAAAAAGGATACCGGCTGCCGCGCGAAAAAAGCTGGCATTACTTGTCGGAAAGTACGTCAAGTAATCCAGTTTCCTGAATTCGCCCCGAGCCTTTCGCAAAAGGAGACCTCGCCTTGTCTTTGCTGGTTGTCGGTTCGGTTGCTTTCGATTCTATCCGGACTCCGTTCGGCAAGGCGGACCGCATTTTGGGCGGTTCCGCAACGCACATTGCCGTCACCGCCAGCTTCTTTACAGACGTGCGCGTGGTCGCGGTGGTGGGCGAAGATTTCGGTGATGAGCAACTGAAGGTTTTCACCGAGCGAGGCATTGACACGGCCGGCATCGAGCGGGCACCGGGAAAAACTTTTTTTTGGGCGGGCGAGTACGTGGGCG
>CAYZVR010000321.1:0-3492 GCA_964481715.1 uncultured Acidobacteriota bacterium
ACGGCGCTCGCGCGGGGCTGCTCAGCCAATTCGTCTAGATTGCGGATGACGCGCATACGGGACGAAACTCCCTTACAAATCCAGCTTCAGGCCGTCGTAAGCCAATCGCACGTGCGGCGGAAATGTGGCGTTGGTTTCCTCGTGTGCAAGCTCATGGGCGATGTGCGTAAAAAACGCCAGGCGCGGCTTCAGGCGCTCAACCAGCCCAAGAGAGTTCTCCACGGTAGAGTGGGTGGGATGCGGCTTGTGGCGCAGCGCGTCCAGGATAAGCACGTCGGAACCCTCGAGGAGCGGGAACGTGCTTTCAGGAATCGTACTGAAGTCTGTGACGTACGAGAGGTTCCCGATTCGAAAGCCCAGAACCGGCTGATGTCCATGAAAAACCGGCAGGGGTATCACCTTTTCTCCCCAAAGTTCGAACGGGCCGTCAATGACGTGAGGCTCTAGTTTGGCGATGCCGCCGTAAGGATAGGTCTGATCGAAAATATACTCGTAAATGCGCTTCAGGCTCGCCATGCAATGGTCGTCGGCAAAAATCGGGATGGGCTCCTGCTGGCGAAAATAGAAGGGGCGCACATCGTCGAGCCCCAAAATATGGTCCACGTGGTCGTGCGTGAAGACAACAGCGTCAAGTCGCTCCATGCCCTCGCGCATCGCCTGAAAGCGAAAGTCCGGCGAAGTGTCAATGACCACAACGCGGCCGCCGAACTCCAGCATGATTGAGGGCCGGGTTCGTTTGTCACGCGGGTCGGAAGAGTCGCAAACGCGGCAGTGGCAGGCGAGGGTCGGCACTCCCGTGGATGTCCCGGTGCCGAGGAAGGTCAATCTCATTTGGATTTGTTTGCCAGGTGCTTTTCGAGTTCCACGAAACTCATGCGCAGCTCGTAGAGGACGTCTTCGAGCAGCGAGGTCTCCGCCGGCGTCAGATTGCCGCGCGTCTTGCGCTGCAAGACCTCGAGCATATCAATGGTGTGATGCGCGCTCACAAAGTCCGCAGGCATTCGCTCGCCTCCCGGCCCCTGCATCAAGCCGAGCTGAAACATGGTTGTGGCGCCGAGAAATTGAACGACGCCCTCGAAGCCGCCGGAGTCAGCCTCGGGCATCGCCGGGGCTTCGGGGGTCGCGGGATGTATTTCTGCCTGGAGTGGGGTCAGCGGAGGTTCCGGTTCCCACGTTTCTTCATGTGCCTCCTGGCGCACTTGGCCGTCTTCGCGGAAAGCCCGCTTATCCACGACCTTGAACTCCGAGGATCCTTCTTTTTCTTCCGGCATACGGCTTCCTTTGGCTGCGAAGGGTTGCGGCCCAGCGGCCGTCCCGCGAATCTTTTCGTCGAGTAAAATTCAGTTTAGCAATATTTGCGGACGGCAACAAGAGTCGCTGGGTGATGAGTCTATTTCGCCGCACGGCGTGGACGCGATGGAAAAGCGCCTAAGGCATTTCTTCATTGCGCGAGCGCGAGTTAGCCTGATGAGGCAACCGGCAAGCTGGCAGCCTGCCAGGCGGCGATTCCGCCCACGAGGTCCGTCACGCTGGAAACTCCTTGCAATTGCAGTAAGCTCGCCGCGATGGACGAGCGATAACCGCTCGCGCAATGCACCACCACCCGGCGGCCATGGGGAACTTGGCCGGCGTTTTCGCGCAGGTGCGAAAGGGGAATGTTGACGCTCGCGGCCAGGTGTGTCTCGCGCCATTCGCGCGAAGTGCGGACGTCGAGGACATATGGCGGCTGATGGGACGAAAGCTCCTCTGCCAGGTCGGTAGCGGTCAGGCGAATCGTCCGGCCGACCAGCTCGGGCCGGGATTCAACCGGCTGCATGCCGCCCTTTAAGTATCCCGCGACGTGGTCGAATCCGATGCGCCCCAGACGCATTTCAGCTTCTTCCTCCCGTCCGGGTTCGGCGATGATGACGATGGGTTTTTCGCGGTCAAGCAGCGTGCCCGCCCAGGTGGCGTATTGTCCTCCCAGGCCGATGTTCAAAGTTCCCACGAGGTGCCCCGCCACGAAGTAAGCCGGGTCGCGAACGTCCAGCAATTGCGCGCCGGAATTCTTCAGCCGCAGCACCTCGTCAAGTTCGAGCGGTGTCAGCGAGCGCGCAAGGGTCTTGTCGAGCGTCGCCCGCTCCTTGGTGTTCAGAACCGCGTCGTAGGTGAAGTAGGGCGGGGCGTCGGGTTGGTCCGCCAGAACGATGTTGAGAAACTGGTCGCGCGTCATGGGTTGGAGCGCGTAGTTGAATCTTCGCTGGACGCCGATGGTCGAGAAGTTCTCCGTCCCCAGACTCTTCCCACAAAGCGAGCCGGCCCCGTGCGCGGGATAAACGGTCGTGTCGTCCGGAAGCGTAAGCAATTTCTGGCGGAGCGAGTCGTAGAGCATGCTGCCCAGATCGGCGGCCGACCAGCCGAGTGCGGCGCGCAGGTCGGGCCGGCCGACGTCGCCGACGAACAGAGTGTCTCCGGTCAGGACAGCTTCGGGTTGGCTTGCGTTTTTCTTACGGTCAAATACCAAAATGGAAATGGACTCAGGAGTGTGCCCGGGCGTCTCAAGGACTTGTAGGCGCACGGAACCCATGTCGAGCGTGTCGCCGTCTTTCATGGGCGTGAACGCATACTCGGCCTCGGCCTTGGCGCCGAGGTAAATTTTTGCCCCCGCGCGGTCGCGCAACTCGATGTGCCCGGCGAGGAAATCGGCGTGGAAGTGCGTCAGAAAGACGTGCCGAATGGCGAGACCCTGGCTCTCCGCTTCTTCGAGGTATTGCGCAATATCCCTTTGAGGATCGACGACCGCCGCCGTCTTACTCTCTTCGTCCCCGATGAGGTAAGAGGCATGCGCAAGACAACCGAGATAAAACTGTTTCAGGATCATCGCGCTCCCTGTCGATCGTTTCTGGCTCTATATTTCCCTGCAAAGGCCCTGCATACAGGCTCTGTTAATTGTAGTCTCTCCGGCCAGGATTTGGCAGTCGAATTGACGGGTTGAACCTGATGGCAGATTGCGCATAGGCGTCACACTCTATTGCTAATTCTTTGCGCGGCTTGATAGAGTAATTTGTTTAGTTTCGCTCCTTTTTCCCAGAACGAGGCAGCTAAGCTTTCGGGAGCCGCTGTGGCCGGACAAAACCTTTCCAAACTCGTGGACCTGATGGCGCATCTGCGCGGCCCGGACGGCTGCCCGTGGGACCGCGCCCAGGATTACGATTCTGTCAAGGCGCTGCTGCTCGAAGAAGCCTACGAGGTCATTGACGCCGTGAACGCCCGCGACTTCAGCGCCCTCGAGGACGAATTGGGCGACCTGCTCTTTCAGGTGGTCTTTTATTCGCAATTAGCCGGAGAAGAGAAGCGGTTTTCAATTGACGACGTCGTGGATCGCGTTCACGCCAAGCTCATTCGCCGGCATCCTCACGTTTTTGGTGAAACTCGTGCCGCGACTCCTGAGGAAGCGCTGAAGAGCTGGCTGAGCGTCAAGGATAAGGAAAGGGAGACACACGCCGTCAAGAC
>CAYZVR010000322.1:0-3481 GCA_964481715.1 uncultured Acidobacteriota bacterium
CTGTGGTTGGAGAAGGCCGGCATCACCGTCAACAAAAACGCTATCCCCTTCGACGTGAACCCGCCCATGACCGCGAGCGGCATTCGCGTTGGAACCCCCGCTGTCTCGACGCGCGGGATGAAAGAGCCCGAGATGAAGCGCATCGGGCACTGGATCGCCGAGGTGCTCAACCATTTGCCGGATGAATCGGTCCAAAGGCGCGTGCGCGCCGAAGTCGAAAAGCTGACGGAACAGTTTCCGCTTTACGAGCAACGCCGGGCGGTCGCAACGAGTAAAGTCTAAACTCTTCGGCTATTCCCGATGGGTCAAAGCGACCGGTAAATTCCAACCGCGGGTTATTTCCCAGGCTCTCCAGCCTTGAACTCCGTCCACGTCCCGGCTTTCATGTCGCGAAAGAGTTGTAAAGCCCTTGACAAGGATTTAATCCTTGCTAAAGTAAGAAAATGTCAAAGGTGACGAGCAAACTGCAATTGACAGTTCCCAAAGCCGTTGCCCAAAAACATGGCATCCGGCCCGGCGATCACGTAGCCTTCGAGTCCGCCGGAGACGTCATCCGGGTGGTTCCCGCCAAGCGCGAACCGGGGAGCGAAGGAGGCGCCGAGCTCGAAATGCGATTGCGCCTCTTCGACCAGGCCAGGAAGCGTCAGCAGCGCCGAAACGCTGAATACCGCCGTCATTTCAAGTCTTCCAAAAGCCGCTCCACCGACCGCGGTTGGAAGCGAGAGGATCTCTATACCCGTGGCCGCTCTCGTTGACACGAACGTCCTTGTTTACTGCTATGATCCCCGCTTCCCGGCGAAGCAAGCCATCGCCGCTCGATTGCTGCGGCGAGGAATCGCCGAGGGCACGATTCGGATTTCGCACCAAGCGGTGGTCGAATTCGTCGCCGTAGTCACCCGGTCACTCGGTCGCAATCCACCTCTTCTCTCCACGACCGTCGCATTTCGGGAAGCCGAAGAGATGCTCAGCCAGTTCGAGGTTCTCTATCCGAACGACGCAGTCGTGAGGACCGCACTGCGCGGCGCCGCCGCCTACCAGTTGTCCTGGTTCGACGCTCACTTGTGGGCCTACGCAGAGCATTACGGAGTTCGGGAATTGATCTCTGAAGATTTCGAGCACGATCGGCTCTACGGCACGGTGCGAGCCGTCAATCCTTTTCGCTGAGGCAGCTCACCTGCTTTGAACTCCGTCCACGGCCCGGCTTTCATGTCGCGCAGAAGTGGCGCTTGCCAGGAATAGGCGGGATGCGCGGCCAGAAACGCTTTGGCATGGAAGTCGGCGCCGCAAGGATGCCCCATGCGCGCCACAAAGCTCATGGCCTGTGCCATGGTGCTGTCGGTCGCTTTCCCCTGCACCGCCCCGCCGGGATAATTCGGCCCCCATTCCCATTCCGGCACGCCGCGCTCGGTCGCGTCCACATGCCCGCACAGCGTGTGCTCGTCGGGCATTTCTTTCTTCAGGTGGGCGTCATAGTGGTCGCCCATGAATTTCTGCGCTGCCGCGACGTCAATCTTGCCTTTGTATAGGTCCATCAAATGTTCCCAGCGTGTGCGCCGGGCGTTGGGCGAGCTGGCAGGATTCTTCGCATCGAAATTCGTTTCCTCGGCAAGAACCTGCGGGTCGCGCGCCCAATTCGACCCGACAAAGTAGCCGTCCTTGGTTCGCCAAACGCGGTGATTCTTCAAGCCAAGTTCGAACTGGGCAATTTCTCCGGTTTTGCGGTCGCCGAGCAGCCAATCGTTCGCGTAGCCGCCGTTGTTGCCCGCAACCATCAGACGGACGTAATCGTCAATGGAGTTTGCGTACTGCAGCGCTTTTCGTGAGCGCTCGAACTCGGGCTTGCCGTTCGGGTCCCAGCCTTCGAATTGCGTGATGGTCGTCTCGGTCACCATGATGCCCGCCGAGTTCACGGCAAAATCGTCGTCGCTGGTGATGACGCCGGGGAAACCGTCCATGAAAATGCGGTTGCCGTTCTGCGGCACGATGTCAAAAATAATCCGCCAGCGCTCGCCGTCCAGATAGCTCGTCCAGGCGTTGTGCGCCATCACAATCTGGTGGTCGCGCGTCCAGGAACCGGTTGCGACAAACGCGCTGCAATTCCCGGGGCTGACCAGGCGCGGCGCATCTGCCACTTTGTTCTGCGAGTTATACCAGGGCACGTAATAGTCGGGCAGTTCTTCAAAGGCGTTGAGCGCCACGAGGTCGTCGAGGTCCATCGAAACTCCGCGCGCCTTCAATCCCTCGACGATGCCCTTCAATTCCTGCTGGTATTCGGCGTCGATTTTCGGCCAGAGCATTTCGCGCGCCGCCCGACGGAAGAATTCCCAGTCGCGCTTGGTCTTGTGCGTGTCCATTAGCTTGATGACCTGAAACGCGTCTTCGATTTCAGGCCCGAGCAGGTAACCGTGCTGAAAGCCAATATCCTCGGGCGACCCCTGAAGATGCACGTAGACCCACCCGCCTCGATCGAAGCGGTAGGCCCCGCGCAGTCGCGGCTCTGCCACGGTCGTCGTTTTCTGGAGCGCTTCGGTGGCAAACACTTTCGAATCGAAGCGTGAGTTGGCCCCAGATCTGAGGACGCCCGCGCCAACCGCTGCCAGCCCAACAAACACCAAGATACTTAGAAGACCACGTTTCATGAGTTGCTCTCCTATGGTTTAGCCAGTTTCCAGAATTTTCTGTGCAGCCGAACAGCCGCTTTGCACAGCGCCTTCAATTGTGGCGGGAAGACCGGTGGCCGTCCAGTCGCCCGCAAGGTAAAGCCCCTTAAGTGGCGTCACCGCCGTGGGCCGCAAATGTTCTGCTTCCCAGCTCGGTGAAAACGTCGCAAAGCGCTCCTTGAGGATGAGTGAATGTATGAGTTTCGCTTCGCGCGCCGCCGGCAACAATTCTCCCAGCTCGCGCAGCGCCACGGCCAGCAATTCCTCCTTCGGACGCCCGATGTGATCGTGCGCGCCGCTCACCACCAGCGACACGTAATTCTCGCTCGAACCGAGAATTCTTCCCTTGTTGAACAGCCACTGGATGGTTGTCCCGCGCAGCCCGGCGAATTCGAGGTCGGTAATCGGCCGGTCAAACCAAAGATTGATGGAAATAATCGGCGCAGGCCGCAGCGACAGAATATTCGTGAAGAAGGGTTCCGAGCGCAGAAGTTCGCCGGAGAGTAGGTCTGCAAACTGCATCCAGGGCACAGCGCTCACAACCGTGGCTGCTTCGAATCTTTCACCGCCCACGAGCGCAGCGCCTTCGCACCGGCCCGAGGTAATGAGAAACCCCGCAACATTTCGCCCCAGCTCGACTTTTCCGCCGCGCGACTCAATATATTCCGTCGCCGCCTGCGTGTAGCACTCACTCAAACCGACGCGCGCGATGCCGAGGCGCGAGTCTTCGGACGAGGCGAAGAGCGCCAGCCGCAGCACGCGCTCGAAAAGGCTGGCGGAGGCGATTTTCGGGTCTTCGTTCATAGCGGCGATGCAAAGCA
>CAYZVR010000323.1:0-1719 GCA_964481715.1 uncultured Acidobacteriota bacterium
GCCAACGCGGGTGGCGCAGACTCGCCTGGGCGAGGGGGTAGCGCGGACCTCCGTGGCTGAGGTCCGCGGTTCCTCCCAAACAATGCCGCAGACCCGTCAGCCGACGGGTGGTCTGCGCTACGCTTGCTGGGCGGCGCGTGAGCCGGTAGCCTCGGCACGCATTTTGTGCCTGCCTGCGCAGGCAGGCCGTGGACCTTTCCCCGCCGGAACGGACCCGTAGCATTGGAACGGCCGGCGGGGAGACCCGTCAGCTGACGGGCAGGCGCCGCCGCTACCTGACGCCGCCGATCCCTTTCCCGCAAGGCGGGATCAGGACAAGCTCCGATCGGCGCTACAGCCGAAGCCTGCCGCGGCTACCACTGCCGGTGGGGCAAAGGGCGAAAAGCACCCACCTCCTGCCCAAAAGCGGCGATGCCTCAACACCTTTCCCCTTTGTTTTCAACTAACTAAAATAATTTGTATCAGTTTTATCACTTCTGTCCATCGTGTCATTTTTCTATGCTAGCCTAGCTGTCAAAGCTAGGGGGTAGATGGGTTCAGGCTGGTCACGGACGGCCGGCGCGCCACCCCCAGCGGGCGGAGTCGTCATTGGATTCGACGGAGCGGGAGTTAAGGATATGAAGAACCTGAGCAAGCAAGTCCAGGAGGAGGCGCAGCGGGGATTGATCGTGCAGATTCTTGTCGAGTGGCGCCTCGAGTGGATGCCGTTCGGCGAGCTCCGGTTGCAGATTCTGCGCCGCGCCGGTTACCCGGTCTCAGACGAACTGTTGCAGTTTCACCTTAATTATCTTTCCCGCTCGGGCTACGTGGAAACCAAGCAACTGCGCGCGGTGCAAGCCGGACTGGAATTGACGGCGGTGCGGGCGACACCCAAGGCGGTGGACCTGGTCGAGGGCCGAATCCCCGACGACCCGGCGGTGGCCCTATGACCCGTCCTTTGCCGCCAGACGCACGGCGCCGGAAGTCGCCCAACAGGTCTTACACGAGTACGGGGCTTGTCGACCGCTACGAGTCGCGCCATCCGGGTGTGCGCGCCATGGTCGAAGGGCTTCTGCGGCGTCGCATCGGCCAGCGCGAAATTTCGCGCGAAGTCGAGAAGCGCTTTGGGCTCAAGATTTCCCCATCGGCGATTTCCCGCTTCTGGAGGCGCGACGTGCGCCCCGAGGAGGAAGCCGAGGCCGCAGCCTACCGCCAGGCGCGCGGCCAGGCACGGGCGCTGCTCGAGGAAATGAAGGCGGACCCAAAGCTCGACGCCGCCCAAATCGCCGAAATCATGCTCGCCAACCAGATTGTCAAGGACCGGATGAAACTCGCTGAGGCGGATATCCTGGACCTTTACCGCGAGCAACGCCAGCGGAAGAAACTCGAGCTCCAGCGCAAGGCGCTGCTCCTGCGGGAAAGACAGGCCATGAAGGTGCTCGAGAAAACGAAGACATCCAAGCGCTCCTCGCAATTGGGCCCCGAACTCGTTGAGAAAATCAAGGAAATCTATGGCCTCTCGAGTCCGCCGAAGCCCGCTCCCGCGCTGTGAGCGCTGCCGACAACGCCAAGAAGAAATTTGATTCGCTGTTCAAAACATAGTTGAAGCGTGGAGCGATGTAGTAGGGGCGGTTCACGAACCGCCCCTACCAATGCTTGCTCGAACATCATTTCGTACGGTTAGGAGATCTCAAACCCGCCGGCTTTTTCGAAGGCGTGAGCGACTTGCAGGAGCCGAGC
>CAYZVR010000323.1:1729-3474 GCA_964481715.1 uncultured Acidobacteriota bacterium
GCACGAAAACAAGCCCGTCGACTCTTCAAGCCACTTCGAACCCGCCCGCCTTTTCGAAGGCGTGCGCGACCTGCAAGAGCCGCGCTTCGTCAAAATGTTTCGCGAGGATTTGCATGCCGACGGGCAGCGGTGGCGTGCCGCGCATCTTGCCGCACGGGACGGAGATGCCGGGAATTCCGGCGAGGTCTGCGGTGACGGTATAAATATCGGCGAGATACATCTGCAGCGGATCGTCCACGCGCTCGCCGATTTTGAAGGCGGGAATGGGCGAGGTGGGCGTGACGATCACATCCGCTTCGTCGAACGCTTCGACAAAATCGCGCGTCAGGAGCGTGCGCACTTTCTGCGCTTTCAAATAATACGCGTCGTAGTAGCCGGAACTGAGCACGTAGGTTCCGAGCATGATGCGCCGCTTGACCTCGGCGCCGAACCCGCCGTCGCGCGTCTTCTTGTACATGTCGCGGAGGTCGGAATACTCGGGCGAGCGGAACCCGTAGCGCACGCCGTCGTAACGCGCCAGGTTCGAGCTCGCTTCCGCCGTGCAGATGATGTAGTAGCAGGCGATGGCGTAATCGGTGTGCGGCAGGCTGATGTCCACTCGCCGAGCGCCCAGTTTGACGAGCAGGTCAATTCCCTTTTCAATGTTCGCGCCGATTTCCGGATTCAGGCCCGCGAAATATTCCTTCGGCACACCGACCCTGATTCCCTTGAGCCCGTCCGCATTGGCCTCGAGTCCCGCCGCGTAATCGGGCACCGGAACGTCCGCGGAAGTTGAATCCAAGGGATCGCGGCCTGCGATGACTTCGAGCAGCAGCGCCACATCGCGCACCGAGCGGCCGAACGGCCCGATGTGATCGAGCGAGGACGCGAAGGCCACCAGGCCGTAGCGTGAGACGCGCCCGTAAGTCCCCATCATGCCGGCCACGCCGCACAGCGCCGCGGGCTGGCGAATCGAACCGCCGGTATCCGACCCGAGCGCAACCACGGCCAGATTCGCAGCCACGGCAGCCGCCGAGCCGCCACTCGAGCCGCCCGGAACGCGGCTCAAATCGTGCGGGTTGTGCGTGGGAAAGTAGCCGGAGTTTTCGGTGGACGACCCCATCGCAAACTCATCGCAGTTGGTCTTGCCAAGAATGCAAGCGCCCGCTGCTTCGATGCGCTCGACGACCGTTGCATCGTAAGGCGCCACGAAATTTTCGAGTATCCGCGATGCGCACGTTGTTTTGAGGCCGCGCGTCAAGATGACGTCTTTGACCGCCATCGGAACGCCCGCCAGCGCCGGCAGCGGCTCACCCTTCGCCACCTTCGCGTCGATCTTTTGCGCCTGCGCAAGCGCTCGCTCGGGCGAAAGGCTGAGGTAGGCGCGGACTTCCTTGTCCTTCTGCTCGATTCGCTCGAGATGCGCGCGGACCAGTTCCTCCGCGGAAAATGTCCGGCCGCATAGCCCGTCGCGAATTTCACCCACGGTGAGGGTTGTCAAATCCATGAGAACTTCCGCTGCGAAACTCGAAAATCGAAACTGGAAACTCGGCAGCAAGAAAGGAAAGGCTCTCTCCGAATTTCAAGTTTCGATTTTCGAATTTCGGCTTTCTATTCTCGCTCGATAACGTGCGGTACTTTGAAGCAACCTGCATCGCGCTCGGGAGCGTTCGCCAGCGACTCCTCCTGCGCAAAGGTGCGCCTCGCCTCATCCGAACGGAGCGCGGGGTTGTCCGACGCGGGGGTGGTGACCTGGGCCATCGCCG
>CAYZVR010000324.1:0-3420 GCA_964481715.1 uncultured Acidobacteriota bacterium
ACCCTGGTGCAGCCGTCCGGGGACGACGGCTTTTCAAAAAGAGGATTACGCTCCCTAGCAAAAGGACGACTCCTCCTCCCACCCCCATCCACCCCATTTGCCTGGCATCGGCCGCCGCTTCGGCGTCCATCTTCACATATTCGGAAAGCTCTTCCATTCTGGCCATGTCTTTCTCGCTTTCGATTCGTTTCATGGTCTGATCCGCCGCTTGCTGGCGATCGGCCGCTACGGAGAAGCGTTCGAAGGCGAAAGCAACGGCAACCCCGCCGGCCAGAAATAACAGGATTGAGACAATCAACAGCCCTTTTCTCATAGCAAAACTCCTTTCCCGGTCCAGGGTAATCGAGAAGTGGAAACGATAATCGCATAGCCTCGTCGCAAATTCAAGGCGCGGGGCCTGACAGGTTGTGTCAAGCATTTGTCAGTTGCGCCGGGTGTGAGTTCAAGACTTCGAACCAAGTGGTCCCGCAACGAGCGATCCAGAGGCGGAGCTTGAGCACGTGATGGGCGCCGCGTCGGGACCAGTCCGTCGGCCGACGGATTTGACGCGCCGGCCGATCATCACCTCGATGTTTTTCTCCATGGCTCCGGTCCCGTGGGTGAGCAGCGGACGAGCCGCGGGCGAGACCTGGGGCCGCAGCCGGTCGGCCGCGGTGATGGCATCGGCATACCGCGTCACATAGCCGAGCAACTGCTGCCGCGCCTCTTCGCTGCGCGCGTCGGCTCCGACCAGTAATAGGCGGATTCGACCGAAATGACTTTGGTGAAGGAATGGTCTTCGGCGGGGATGCGGTCGACACCGCCCGCGAGAAAGGAGAGGTTCGTGAGCCTGGCGCTCGAGGCACGGGCTCGCTCGATCATTTCGTCTGATACATCGAGGCCAACGACTTTGCCCTCGCGAAGCTCGGAAGCGAGCATCCGGCAAAGCCATCCTGCGCCGCAGCCCACGTCAAGCACGGTTTCACGCTCCCCCAGTTTCATCAGCGGAAGCATTGGAAGCACGATGGGGAGGTGGTGAGATTCCATCTCCTCACCCTGCCCTGCGCTGGCCCAGCGATTGAATTCGAGGCGAAGCTTTTCCTGGGCTAAAACGTCCATCAGGTCCACTCCTGTGGGTGAACGACGCTGGATTTCTGTCCCGAGACTACTTGGTGGAAATAATGACGCGCTCGGGAGAGCCGTGAAGTTCGTGAAGCTCGCTCCGGGCAAAGCCGGCGTTGCGAAACATTTTCTCGAATTCGGCGAAGGTGTAGGCGTCACCACCCGTCGTCCCTGCCAGCATGACCAGACTGAACGTGGCCGCGAACGGCGGCGAAACGCGATCCTCGTTGGGAACGAATTCCAGGGTTGCCACCCGCCCGCCCGGCTTGAGTGCTGCGCACATTTTCTTCAGCAGCTTTTCGTTGGTCGGCGGGTCAAAGTGATGAAGGAAATTAGTCAGGAGCACCACATCGAAATCGTTATCGAGCGCGACGTCGAAGGCGCTGCCGGGAAGCGCGTGGAAGCGTGCCGCCACGCCCGCTTTCTCGGCGTTCTCTCTCGCCACCTCGAGCACTTTGGCCCAGTCCAGGGCGTAGATTTCCGCCTGGGGATTCAGGCGCGCGACCGTGACCCCGAAGGTGCCGTGCCCTGCCGCGACGTCGAGCACCTTCCACTTCCCGCCGGATTCGGCTCCCAGCGCTTTGGCCATTTGCTCGGCAGGCATTCTCATCATAGGGGCCATGGAGCGCGCAAAATCAACCCACATGGGATGCTCGGGCTCCATCGTGCCCGCTTCGCTCATCACCGTTCCGCCTTTGCGCACAACGGCCGCCACGTCCTTGAACGCGTCCATGACCGTGGGGGACGTAAGGAATTTGACCGTCGTGCCCAGGTAGGCAGGCGAGCGCCGGTCGAGAAACGTGGCCGAGTCCGGCGTCAGGCCGTAACGGCCGTCCCGCTTGGTTACGAACCCGATCACGACCAGGAAGTCGCACAAAATGCGCATGCCGCGTTCGGAGGTCGCGCATCGCTTGGAAAGCTCCTGCGCGGTTGCGCCCGTCGGCTGACGGGCGATGGCCGTGAAAAGATCCAGCTCGATAGCCGCCTTGAGCGAGGCCGTGCGCTGAAAAGCGTTGACTGTTTCGAAAAATAGCGTCGGTGATGGTTGCTGAGATTGAGCGGAAGTCGCCATGATTTGCTCCTTTAAATTAAAATCAATCCGTACAGCTAACTTTCTTCGCGGGCGAAGGCGGCTACGCCCTGCGGGTGCGCCCAGCAGGCACAGCCTGTCGCATAAAGCCAGTATGCGGTTTGAAGTCCTTGCCCTGAATCCTAATTCCCAATGAACGCGGAAAACCAGTCGTTAGCGCCCGACCTTGCTGAGCAGCTCGGTATATTTCTATTCGCGGTCTGTCTGGGTAAGCAACGCCGCCCGCACTGCGATTGACAATGTTACATCATCTTGACGCCTCGACCGCGGACCTGGCATTCTCAATGATGACCCGTGGGTTGGCCACTGGAGTCGGCACCGGTAAGCCCTTTTCCCGCAGCAGTGCGACGTGTTCTTCCATCCCCCAGCGCGCCTTGTAAATGCAATCTTCGATGGAATTCCCCACGCCAGTAAAACCCTCGAGCTCAGGCGAATAGAACCCGAAAAAACTTGGATCTTCCGTTGCTTCGATGACCAAGGAATATTTCAAGTCAATCATTGGCGTTTTTTCCCCGTCACTCCGGCGGCTTTCAGGATCGCGGCGCATGTTCCCGTTGGTACTTCCTTCGAGCCGTGATAATCAACTCGGATTAATCGTTCGACGCCCGGTTTCGAATAATACCGGATCGAGCCTTTCTCCTTCAGGAGCTGGAATCCTTCACCTTCAAGCAAGCGAACCAGTTCACTGAACTTCATTCCCTGCGCCCCGGCTGGATAGGATCAACCTTGGAACCATGATTCCACTGCGACCCCCGCAGAACACACGGTGATTCCGGACGCGCAACCCCGCACACGCGCCGCGAATTCTTCCACGAGAGCCTTGGCGCTAAATACTTACCCTTGCACCTTTGCCAGAAGCTCGGCGAACTTCTGCTCGCGATCGGTCTGGGTGAGCCCCAAATGTTTTTCCATTACCTGCGTGGTATTCATGGAGCAGAATTTGGGGCCGCACATCGCACAAAACTTCGCGTCCTTGTAGTAATCGTCGGGCAAAGTCTCATCGTGCATGGAGCGCGCGGTTTCCGGGTCGAGCGAAAGCTCAAACTGCTTATTCCAGTCAAAAAGGAATCGCGCGTAACTGAGCGCGTCGTCGCGGTCGCGCGCGCCGGGCCGGTGGCGGGCGACGTCGGCGGCGTGAGCGGCGATCTTGTAAGCGATGATGCCCTGCCGTACGTCGTCCTTATTGGGCAGGCCCAGGTGCTCCTTGGGCGTGACGTAGCAGAGCATGG
>CAYZVR010000325.1:0-3384 GCA_964481715.1 uncultured Acidobacteriota bacterium
TCAAGGAAACCTCGGCGGGTCCGCCACTGGTGAGTCTGCTCGATTCACCTGACAAAGAAGTGAGGCGCCAAGCAGCCGTCACCGTGGGCATTCTGCGGGCCAACGATGCACTGCCCAAGCTCCAGTCGCTGTACGAAAACGGTCCCGACGGCAAGACGCGGCAAAAAGCCCTGGAGGGACTGGCTTACCTCGGCAGTCCGGTTTCGACGCCTTTGTTTCTAAAAGCACTGTGGAGCTCCGACAAGGAGAGGCGCGCGCGCGCCGCCGAGGGACTAGGCCGGGCCGGCGATGCACAGGGTCTGCCCGATCTCCTGAAAGCCGTCCAGGTGGAAAAAGACGGCGACGCCAAACTCGCAATGGAGTTTGCCATCACCTCACACGGCCGGGACGATTTCCTGAGCGCGCTGGTCGGCGATCTGGGCTCGACTCGCGGCGATTCGGCGCAGAATTATCTCGTCGAGCTCTCTCGCAATCCCACCATGCTCTCCAAACTCTATCCGTACATGGATAACAAAGACGCGGGCGTCCGGCGCCGCCTCTGCACCGTGATGATGTTTTCCGGCGACGCGACCAGTATCGATCCGTTGGACCGACTGTCCAATGACTCAAACCCCGGCGTTGCGGGAGAAGCCCTGCGCGCGCTGCGAGCCATCAGAGCCCGCCCGGCGTCACAGGCGGCGGCGCAGCCATAGGCCAACTCGTAGGTCCGCAACCCGAGCTCCAAATCTCGCGCCTCAATTGCTGGCGGTCGGCACGCCTGACGTAACCTAAATGGGTTCGTTTTGGGTTCGTTCCAAGGCTCAGTCATTTAGAATCTACAACTTAGGCGTGATTTTATCTTAAATAATGGATTGTTTTGATTTTGCCATTTTTCGAGGCCCGACCCGCGCCAAAGGCGCTCCCAGAGCGGCTGCGGTGAATGTGGAGGGGTGTTCGCAGAGCGCGCACAAAAGGGACGGCCCATTTTGCCACGCGTGCTGATTCTAAAGGACTTAGTGAAGTCGCTTTGGGTTCATTCACGCGCCTCAGAGTCACTCGAATTTCCCCCTTTCGCGCTTGCCCTCGCGGGCGCCGGCGGGCCCCGGACGGCTGCGTCGCGCCTCGCTGCAATAGCCTAAATATCTAGCCTATCACAAAAAGGCCGCCATGTCAAGCCCCTGGCCGCGCAGTTTTCCGGAAAGCCCACGCGCCGCAAGAGGACTTTGAATCGCGGGTCGGAGCGCAAGGTCTCGGCTACGGGAAGTCTACATCGAGGGCGTAGATTTCCTGCGTGCTGTTGTCGCGCAGCGCGAGCGGGGAATTATCCGGCGTCAAACCCGTCCAGGCGCCCGCGCTTCCCCAGGCGCGGCGTGGAAGGTCTTTGAGGCTGACGACCTTTTCAAGTTTTCTGTCCGCCACCCGGACCCGGAAAATCGCTGGCTCATTCGCAACAAGTGTGTCGAAGTAGACGTACTTCCCGTCTCTCGACCAGTAAGGTTGAAAGCCGACCGAAAGGTCAATCAGCTTCGACCACTTCATAGTGGCCATTTCGAAAATCATCAAGCCTTTGAACTCCGGCGCAATTGCCACGATCATGCGGCCGTCCGGAGACCAGTCTGGAAAACTCACGCCCTCAGAGTCCGGAATCTTGGAGGCCTGCTGAGTCCGGAAATCGTAGAGATGAAGGGCCCAGGTCCCTGGCCCCAAAAACCGCACAAAGGCAAGATAGTTGCCATCCGGTGACCAGTCAGGCGCGCCATCTTTGGTCTCTCCCGGCATGAGTTCCTGCGGTGTTCCACCCTCAGACGGGACGACATAGATCTTGACGGGCTTGCCGGGCGTGTCAACGTCGTAGGCAATGCGTTTCCCATCGGGCGACCAAGTGGAGGATGCAGCCATCGCAGCCTCACCAAAGGTGAGTTGGAGCCGTTGGCTCCCGTCGGCCTTGCTCCGCCACACAGTGGGGACGGGGAATGTGTTATAGGATACCCACTCTCCATCCCGGGAGAATGCGACCTGAATCGCTGAGACCCCCCCAAGATACGGAACGAACTGCCCGGATTTGGCGTCATAACGAACCAGTTCCCCGCGGGGGTTTCCGCCCAGGACAAATAGCTTTTTGCCGTCTTTGCTGGGGATGGCATCCCACATGTTCATTGCCCCGCTCGTCAGTTGAACGGGTGTGCGGTCGGTACGGCGGAATAATCCGGACTTCTCTCGAATCGCCCAGACATCGCTGACCGGGGAATGAAGGGCAGAAAAAAAGAGGAAATACTTTCCGTCCGGTGTCCAGAAGCCACCACCTTCGTCGGGGGGATCGTTCCAACCAGATAATAGGCGGTGAAGATTATTCCCATTGGTTGCGACTTCCCAAAGCGTGGTTCCCGCGCCTTTCGCATCGGCCATCGAGAAGCGCAACACGTCGCCATCCGGGGACCAGCGCACGTCCAACGGGCTTCCGGACACCGTAAGAATCTTGCGGGATTCGGAGCCGCCGGAATTGGCAATATACAAGTCGGAGCCGCGAGCGAGCGCAATTTTCTTCCCGTCGGCGGACCAACTGGCCCTGATGGACGTTCGCACGTCGCCCACCCGCCGAGGGGCCCCGCCGGTAGTGGGAATGCGCCACAACTGCGAATCTTTTTCCCCCATGGCAACGGAATTTGTCACCAGGAGTTCAGCCCCATCGGGTGAAATGTCGGCAATTTGGGTGTTCGGAAAGGGAGTGGGAATTTGGACGGGCGTTCCACCCGCCGCCGGAACCTGCATCAGCACCCAGCCCGCGCCCGCCGGCTCGGTGAAATAAATGCGCGAGCCGTCGGTGACGATTGGCGGAAACTTCCCGCGCGAGTCGTTGGTTAATTGAACGTAGCTGAGGACTTTGAGCGGCGGCAGTGGACGCGTCAACCAAAACGCCGCTATGGCCAGCGCGGCGATCCCGGTTCCAAGTGCCTTAGGCCACAGCCGGCGGGACGGCCCTGCCGATTCGGCCGGGAGGCTGGGTGCCGCTGTCACCGAAGCGGAGCGTCCCGAGGTGGTGTCGCGCTTCAGTCGCTTCAGTTCGCTGCGCAGGTCCGCCGCGCTCTGATAGCGCAGGTCCCGGTCCTTTTCAAGAAGGCGGCTTATAATCTCCTCCAGCTTCAGCGGAAGATTAGGATTCCATTGGGATGGCGAGGCGGGCGACGAACCCAAAAGGGCATGGAAAATCGTCGCCGTCGTGTTCCCGGAAAACGCTTGCCGTCCCGTTGCCATTTCGTAAAGCACGGCTCCGAAGCTGAACAGATCGGTTCGCGCGTCGAGATTTTCGCCGCGGGCCTGCTCGGGCGACATATAAGCCACCGTGCCCATCGCCACGCCGGGGCTGGTCAAGGGCGCTGCGTCGATGGTTGCCGTGGGCGAATCCTG
>CAYZVR010000326.1:0-3270 GCA_964481715.1 uncultured Acidobacteriota bacterium
CCGACGGACCCGCAGCATCCAGTCTCGTCCGTCCATCAATCGCTTCCGGCTCGGCCGCGCGATCGGCCGCCTCCGCCCGCGCGCTGACCGGTCCTTCGCGCTGCGCGCCCAGCGCCGCCGCAGTCACAAACACCACGCCCACCCACATCAACGGAGAGAGAGTTGTCCTCCGCATGGCCCACCTCCGAACTGACATTTTGTTTTGGCCGAGGGATATTAACAGCGTGGATGGTATTCCTGATGAAAGCCCGATGTCAAGCTCCCATCCATGGGCTTGCGCCCATGGCTATTGGCGGGTGGTGAAGACATCGTTTTTAGATGTCTTCGAAGGGCAGTCCGTCGGCTGACGGATTGTACTCGCCCGCGAAGCAAGAGCTAGAGTGAAAGTTGGGCCCCCGCTTGCGCGGGGGCGACGCGCCTTCATTGTAATTGCGGACGAAGCAAGAGCTAGAGTGAAAGCTTGTCGTTCCCGCGAAGGCGGGAACCCACGGGCTAATTGTACCCCCCGCGAAGAAAAGCTAGAGTGAAAGTTGGGCCCCCGCTTGCGCGGGGGCGACGCGCCTTAAAGAACCCACGGTCAGAAAGGCGCTGACCGCTGATTCGCAGCCAGCAATCTCCGTCAGTCCACGCAATCGCACCCGGGACGCTCCGCCTTACGGGAATCTCACACGCACTCGGCCAGGGCTGCGCCTGCCGGCGGGCGCCGGGAATCGGGTGGACGAAATCGCGATTCCGTTAGGGACGCTCCGATGGAGCGTCTCATGATTTGAAACGGCCCGCCGGGCCGTCACAACGGTCGAGCGCCCACGCGGCGTGCTCGCGCACGATGGGGTCGGGGTGCTCGGACAGTTCTTTGAGCTTGGGGAGAAAACGCGGGTCACCTGAATTCCCCATCGCCACACATAAATTCCGCAGCCAGCCGCGATATTTTGCGCGCTTGATGGGCGAGTGGCGGAAGGCTTGCCTGAAATCTTCTTCGCTCATTGCCGCCAAATCTTCCAGGCGCGGGTTGAAGAGGGAAAAAGTCCGGGAGTCGGGGCCGGGGGAAGAGAATTGACGATTGACGATTGGTGACTGACGATTATTTTCCGGTTGGCGGCGGGCGAGTTCGCCTTTTCGGTTTTCGAGTTGCGATTTCCCACTTTCTGGACTCGGCACAGTCACCGTGAGCGGCTCGAATTCAGGATTTGACGTCGTCGCCGCAGCCTTCACCCCTGTCCTCTCTCCCGCCGGGCGAATGAGGGGCGCATCCTCGACTGAGAACTGACGACTGACAACTGACAACGGACGACTGTTCCACGGACACACGTCCTGGCAAATGTCGCAGCCAAAGATATTGGCGCCGATGGCGGGGCGAAATTCCTCGGGAATCGAGCCTTTCAGCTCGATGTTCAAGTAAGCGATGCAGCGCGAGGCGTCCATGACATAGGGCTCGACAAGCGCGCCGGTGGGGCAGGCTTCGAGGCACCGCGTGCACGAGCCGCAGCGGTCGGGAGCGGCGAGGTCCGGCTCGAGCGCGAGGCTCGTCAGCACCACGCCCAGAAAAAACCACGAGCCTTTTTGCTCGTTGATGAGGCAAGTGTTTTTGCCCGTCCACCCGATGCCGGAGAGGCGCGCGAAGGCGCGCTCGACGATAGGGCCGGTGTCCACGTAGACGCGAGTCTCAACGCCAGGGGCCAGCGACTCAATCGCGGCGCGCAGTTTCTCGAGTTTTTCGCGCATGAGGTCGTGGTAGTCGCGTCCCCAGGCGTAGCGTGAAATCCACGCGCGCGGACTTTCGTCCGCGTGTCCCTCGACCGTAGTCCCTCGTCCGTCGCCGGCCGCGAAAGAGGCCGTTTCCGGCTGACCACTGACCACTGACGACTGACAACTGACTTCGGTCGAGTATGGCAGCGGGGCGTTGTAGACGAGGCCTGCGCAGACAACCGATTGGACGGAGGGCAGAATCGAGCGCGGGTCGTCACGCTTAGGGTTTTCGAGATAACGCATCTCGCCGCCGTAGCCCCGCTCGACCCATTTTCTCGAAAACGCCAGGTCGCGCACCGCGGAGGCCGGTGCGACCCCGACCAGGTCGAACCCGATCTCAAGCGCCGTCTTCTTCAAAGCTGCGTTGAATGACACGACGAGTATAGTAACTCACTCGACGTGGCGGCCGCTCATCCCCGTAGCCATTCAGTTCGCTGCTACGAATTTCCATAAAAGCGGAGCTGCCGCTCCGCGATTTCGAAGCAACCTGTTGATTTTTCAATCAATTAGGCGTTTCCGTTCGCGCCAAAAATCCGCCCATCCAACCCCCCAGAATCCCCATTGGGCGGAAAAGCCTTACTTTCAACCCGCATTTTGCCTATTCTGGCACCTGGTTGGCCGGGGTATCGGGCCGACTGGATAGCGCCATATTATTGGGAAATCTGAGTAAAACACTTACAACACGGAGCGAGCGACGGGCGAAAGATGCGCCGGCGCTGTTTTGTGTGTCGGGCGAAGGTTTCTTGATCATCAGCGCCCGTTGGACTCAAAAGAGAGGAATTTGAATTATGCCTAGAACCAAAGGCCAGCGGCTCATGAAGTACTTCGATGGAGCTTTGACGTTTTCAGCCGGCGTCGCGTTTGAATCTGTCCAGTTTTTCAACAAGTACAATCCGCGGCCGTCCTTTACGCCCAAGTGGTCGGACAAGCCGCTGCTCAAGTCGTGGGAGAAGACCAAGCCCACGCTGGGATTCCCGCGTGAGACCGACTCGCTTTGTCCCGGCTGCGTGCAGGAAGCGCGCGAAGCGATCATCAGCGGCAAGAAGGACTGGAAAGACCTGCTCACGGAAAAGGTGGGCGAGATCAAGGCGCAGATCATTGAGCGCGACGGCCAGATCTGGATGGTGAAGGACTGCCCCATCCACGGCCACTACGAAGACATCATGGCGGTGGATTCAAAGTTCCTGGCGTGGATTGAGAAGAACTTCCCGGGCCGCGACATCCGCGCGCACAATGACGAGACGCTGCACAACCACGGTTCGAGCACCATCAAGCACGGGCGCGGGTCGGTGCTGACCGTTGACCTTACCAACCGCTGCAACATGATGTGCGACCCCTGCTTCATGGACGCGAACCAGGTCGGCTTCGTGCACGAGCTGACGTGGGAAGACATCACGGAAATCCTCGACAACGCCATGAAGATCAAGCCCAAGCGGCAGATGTCCGTGCAGTTTTCGGGCGGCGAGCCGACGATGTCGCCTTACTTTATTGACGCCGTCCGCTACGCCCGCAAGCTTGGTTACA
>CAYZVR010000327.1:0-3245 GCA_964481715.1 uncultured Acidobacteriota bacterium
CGCCAGCTTCGGCAGGATCCCGGAAAGTGGGTCCAATGGATCGTCCGTGGAGAAGACGATTCCGTGGACGAATTGATGCGCGCATATCCCGCCGCTTTCACCGGCTTTACACTTGTCGAGCGTGACGAGGCTCCCGGAGAAGGGTGGGTCGAGATCTATCGCCGCAACCCATGAATTTGGCTTGACCAATAGACCCTTTATGACAAGACTGGCCAAGTCTGCTGCTCGATCGAGGACCATGGCGAAAACATTTCAAATTTCATTCGCAAAGTTCCACGGCCTCGCCAACGATTTCATAATCGTGCGCGGCAAGGGCCTGACCCGAAACCTCCCCAAGCTCGCCCGCGCGATTACCAACCGCAATACCGGTATCGGTGCGGACGGATTTCTCGTCGTCCTTCCCTCTCGAAACAAGCGTTGCGCGGCCCGTGTACGATTTTTCAACTCCGACGGCAGCGAGCCCGAAATGTCGGGCAACGGGATTCGGTGCGTCGGGGCGTTTCTACTTTCCGAATCCCGCCAAAAGGGCGACCTCCAAATCGAAACCCCCGCCGGAATCAAGACCCTTCGCTTGATCCGCACCAAGCCTGGTTGCTGGACTTTCCGGGTCGGGATGGGGGCGCCGATCCTCGACTCGCGCCGCATCCCGTTTCGCGCCGGGAAGGTTCCCTCACCCGTGATTGGATTTCCGTTGCGAATCGAGCGCGGACATCTGCCCGTAACCGTCACCTCCATGGGCAATCCTCACTGCTCGGTTTTCGTCGCCAGCTTCGCGGCCATTGACTGGATGAGTCTCGGACAGGAGATTGAGCGCCACAAGCTCTTCCCCAATCGCACCAACGTGGGATTTGTGAAAGTTCTTTCCCGACGGAAAATCGAAGTCCGCTTCTGGGAACGCGGCGTGGGACAAACGCAATCCTCGGGCACCGGCTCGTGTGGTGCGGTGGCGGCTTCGATCCTCAACGGGTTCACCGAACGCCGCGTCGAGGTGCGGACTCTGGCAGGAGATTTGGAAGTGGAGTGGCCGGAGAACGGGGAGATTTCGCTGACCGGCCCGGCCGAGCAGATTGCCTGCGGCACTTATTTCTACCGCGCCTGAGAATCACCAGCCGGTTCACTGACGTGGCGACTGAAGAACGCCTTCTTCCTTCACCATGGGGACGAACCTTACCGGGATGAGGTTTTCGAGCGTTAATTGTTTTGGAGTGCGGCGAACTCTCACCAATACCTGCTCGCTGCCCCCAACCGGCAGAACCAGGCGCCCGCCCACCGCAAGCTGGTCGAGCAGCGCGGTCGGGATTTGCTCCGGCGCTGCGGTGACAATGATCGCCTCAAAAGGCGCCTCTTCCGGCCAGCCGCGATAACCGTCGCCAATCCGCAAGTGAATGTTCCGGTAGCCCAACCCGTTCAACCTCGCGGCGGCTTGCTTTCCCAGTGCCTCGACGATTTCAATGGAATAAACTTCGCGGCAAAGCTCGGCAAGCACCGCCGCCTGATAGCCGGATCCGGTGCCGATCTCGAGCACGCGGTCCGAGGGTTTCAGTTCTAACGCCTCGCTCATAAACGCCACGATGTAGGGCTGTGAGATCGTCTGGTTGTTGCCGATGGGCAGCGGAGAATCAAGGTATGCATGCGGGACCATGGAAGGGGGCACAAAGAGATGGCGCGCGACTTTGCGCATGGCGTCAAGCACGCGCTGATCGCGCACACCTCGCGCCGCGATTTGTTCGCGGACCATCCGCTCGCGCGCCTCGCGCTGAGCGGATGATTCGGTTTCAAAGGAGGCGTCCCCGGAAGGGCCGGCGGCTTTCTGCGAGCGCGACCCGCAATCCGTAACCTGGAGCGCCGCTAGGAAAATAATGGCCCATCTCATATTTGTCCGGTCAGGGCAGATAGCGCCTAACCCTCTTTGCCAGAAGGTCTGGCCACCTCTCCATTCTAGATAGAGAGTGCAGCCCCTGTCGAGAAATCGTGACGTCTTTCGACAAAAAGTCAGTTGCGGCCTGAGGGAATAGCCCATAGGCTCAGTGAGCGGGGGCAGCATCGAGACATGCGCTGTCCCGGGATCGTATTTCAGTTGCGAGGAAAATTGTGGCAGGACGACTTCCGCGAGAATTAACGCTGGTTAACGCGACCGCGCTGGTCGTATCCAATATGATTGGTGTGGGTGTGTTCGGCGCCACAGGTTTTCTTGCGGGCGACCTGGGCCGTCCGGCACTGGTAGTGGCCGTCTGGGTGGTGGGCGCGGCAGTTGCCACCGCCGGATGTCTCTCCTACGCGGAGTTGGGAATCAATCTTCCGCGCTCCGGCGGCGAATACGTCTACGTGCGTGAAGCGTGGGGACCAATGTGGGGATTTCTGAGCGGATGGATTTCTTTTTTCGCCGGCTTCTCCGCGCCCATTGCGGCAGGCGCGCTGCTTTTCGCGGAATACCTGGGTCATCTTGTTCCGGCCCTTTCGATTTCGCCGCAAGGCGTCGCCGCACCCTTTCCATCTCGCTTCTTGCATTTGGGGAGCGCTCAACTTCTCGCTCTGGGCGTCATCGCCTGTTTCACGCTGATCAACGTTTTCGGCATCAAACTGGCGGCAGGAATTCAAAACTTTCTGACCGGAGGCAAGGTTTTGGTGCTCGGCACTTTTGTTGTGCTGGCTTTTTCGGTCGGGAAAGGAGATTGGGAGAACTTGACACGAACGGCCGTGCCGACTTCGCCCCACAGCCTGGGCGCGCAATTCGCCATCTCCCTCATCTTTGTCATGTACGCCTACAGCGGATGGAACGCGGCTACTTACGTCGCCGAGGAAATTAAACAGCCGGAACGCACCCTGCCGCGGGCATTGGTTTTCGGAACCGCATTGGTCGCAGTGTTGTACCTCGGACTGACCCTGGCGTTCATCTACGCGCTCCCGCTCCAGTCCTTGAAAGGCAATCTCCGCGTCGGAGCTTCGGCAGCGACGGCGCTCTTTGGAAGTTCCGTGGGCGGGATGTTCAGCGGCATTATGGCAATGTGCATTCTTTCAAGCGTCAGCGCCATGGTGATCGTCGGGCCGCGGGTTTACTACGCCATGGCGGAAGATGGCTGCTTCTTTCGCGACGCATCGCGTGTCCATCCCCGGTGGCAGACTCCCAGCCGCGCCATTGTTTATCAGGGCCTCGCGTCCGGCGTGATGGTTGTGACCGCGAGCTTCGAAGGGTTGGCTTATTACATCGGCGCCGTGCTGGTTTTCTTTGCCGCGCTGGCCACCGC
>CAYZVR010000328.1:0-3242 GCA_964481715.1 uncultured Acidobacteriota bacterium
CACCACCGCGCCGCCTTCGCCCGGCGAGATAGTCTTATTCACCTGGAAGCTGTAGATTCCGCAGTCGCCGATCGAGCCCACCGGCCGGCCCTTGTACTTCACTCCCACGCTTTGCGCGCAATCTTCCAGCACCTTCAGCTTGTGCTTGCTGGCAATCGGCAGGATCGCGTCCATATCGGCCGGCGCTCCCAGGATGTGCACCGCCATGATGACCTTGGTGCGCGGCGTGATCCGATGCTCCAAATCCCTCGGGTCGAGGTTCATCGAGTCGTCCACTTCCGCAAACACCGGCAGCGCCCCCGCATAGAGAATCGCGTCGTAGCAGGCGTACCACGTCCACGCCGGCAGGATCACCTCATCACCCGGCCCGACTTCCAAAGCCGCCATCGCGGTCATCAGCGCCGTCGTCCCGGAAGTCACCGCCACCGAGTACCGGGTGTTTTGGTGCGCGGCGAATTCCTTTTCAAAGTTGATACACTTGTCGGGCGGATGTCCCATGGCGTCCAGCCCCCACCAACGGAAAGGGCTGCGATTTTTCAAAACGTCCAGCAACTCGCTTTCTTCCGCTTGGTCGTAGTACTGCGGCCCGGAGAGTTTTGCTTCGAGCATCGTCGAGCGCACGGGCGGGCCGCCATCCAGGGCGAGCGGTCCCGCTGCGGCCGGTTTGACGGAAACCGCGGCACGCGCCGCGCCCTTTCCCAACAGGGCCGCCGAGGCCAGCCCCATCGCCGTCGCCAAAAACTTTCGGCGGTCAACCCCGGCATTTTTCCCCTTTCCGTTTTCATTTGCCCGATTCTTTTGACTTGGCATGGCAACCTCCTGCGGGTCGGCCGCGTCACGAGGGAGTATTCACGCTTGATTTCCCATTCTTATCAGAGCGTAGTCAGGGATACAAGAGGAGGATTGCGTCAAGCGCATGGCGAGGGAAAGCCGCAGAGTTTCTGAGGGGCGAAACTCTGCGCTACCTTGCTCACAGGACGGTGGCGAAGAGCGTGCGGTTCCAGAAATCGTCACGGGTCGGAGGTTTTCGTGACGGCCCTGTTCAAACCGTGGCCGGTTCGCGGGCCGTGGCTGGCTTTGCCACGTAGCGTTTGACCTTGATGTTTGCCTCCCTGTCGCGGGTCGCGGCAATCTCGAAGGCGGTCTGCATTCGAAGCAGGGTGTCCATCTTCGGGCCGAAAGCCTTCTCGACGCGCAGCGCCATGTCGGGCGAGAGCGCGGCGCGGCCGTTGAGAAGGGCAGAGAGCGCGGGCCGGGTCACGCCAAGAACCTTGGCGGCCTTGGTAACAGAGAGTCCCGGATGAGCCGGGCGTGCCATACGCATCATGGTTTCCTTTCAGTGGTAATCCTCATAATCCAGGTCGAGAATTTCTCCTTCGGTCTGGTCGATTCTGAACGTGATCCGCCAGTTGCGGGTGACCGTGAGGCTCCAGGTTCCCTTTCGGTTGCCGGTGAGCTGGTGCGCTTTCCAGCCCGGGATGTCATGGAGTTCCCGGGCGTCTTCCATCTCCTGCAAGAAGGTCAGAATGTTACGGACCTTCTCGACGAAGGGCGGAGCCAAGCCGGAAGGATCATTGCGCTGCACGAAGCGCCGCAGTCCCCGATGGACCACGTTTCGGATCTTCACCAGGTAAGGCTACACGGAAATTCGTAGTGTGTCAAGTGACGCTTTACACGCTGGAAGAACGGCCTCAGGGAAATCCGTGGAGTTTCTGGGATGCGGGCCTCCGTACCACATCTATTCGTACCGCAAAGCGACCACGGGGTCCAGGCGGCTGGCGCGATGGGCGGGAAGAAATCCCGCCGCGCAAGCCACCAGCGCGAGGCCTGCCGTGGCGATCGCCAGGGTGGTTGGGTCACTCGCGGTCACGCCGTAGAGCTGGCTCTGAACCGCCCGCATAAGCGCCATCGAGGAGGGCACGCCCACCACGACTCCGCCCGCGACCAGCAACAGCACGTCGCGCATGACCATCCATATTACATTTCTCGGCTCCGCCCCCAGCGCCATGCGGATGCCGATCTCCCGTCTCCTTTGCGCGACGCTGTAAGCCATTACGCCGTAAAGTCCGATGGTCGCGAGCAGGGTGGCCAGGAAACCAAAGACCGTAGACAGGCTCGCGATCATCCGTTCGGTGGTGAGTGATTCGCTGATCTGAACTTCCGTGGTCCGCATAGCGGAAATGGGCACGGTCGGATCCACGTCCCGAACCTTGGCGCGCACGACGGGCATCACTTGATTCGCATCAAAGGTCGTTCGCAGATAGATCGTCATGCCGCCCAGGAAACGGCTCCCGAGATAAGGAATAAACGCCTGCTCCGGAATCTCGTCGCGCAGATTTGTGTACTTGATATCCTTCACGACGCCGATAATTTCCATGTCGGTCCGCGTTCCCGGATCGGTGCCGAATCCGAGATGGCGGCCGAGAGGATTTTGGCCGGGGAAATAACGCCGCGCGAAAGTCTGGTTGATCATCACCGTGGTCGGTGTCCAGTCGTCATCCTTGGGACCCTTTTTGACTTCGCGATTGTCCTGTACCGTAAAATCCCGTCCCGCAACGATAGGTACGCCGAGGGTTGAGAAATAGTCAGGACTAATCTGGTTCATGTAAGGCTGCGCGTGCCCATCAGGCTTTGCCGGCGTGTAGCCTTCCACCGTCATCCCGCTGTCCCATTCGTCGTCCTGAAGAATGCGCATCGACGCCAGGCCCACGGAGCGAACTCCCGGAATCGTGCGGAGGCTATCGGTCAATTGCTGGTAGAAAATCTTCGATCGTTCCGGTGTGTAGCCGGCGAGCGATGGGTCAATGTTGAACCCAACCAGCCGCTCGACAGGGAAGCCCGGACCTAAACTGCTCAGATTATTGAGACTGCGGAGGAAGAGGCCGGCGCCGATCAACAGCAACAAGGAAAGCGCCACCTGGGCGACGACCAGCGTCTTGCGAAGTCTTCCGTGACCTCCCCTCACCACCGCGCCGGTTTCGTCTTTCAACGTCCGCGAGATATCCGGCTTGGTCGTTTGCAGCGCCGGCACAAGTCCAAAAATGAATCCGCTCAGAATCGTCACGCCGAGCGCGAATAGAAGAATGCGGAAATCGGGCGTGGTGGAGATATTCAAGCCTCCCGAATCCGCCGGCAGATAGACGGCCTTGAGCTCGTCCGAGGCGTGGCGCGCGATCGTGTCGGCCGCGGCGGCGACCAGAAGCGCGTAGTCGCTGAACGACAGGTTGGCCGAGCCCCAGATC
>CAYZVR010000329.1:0-3200 GCA_964481715.1 uncultured Acidobacteriota bacterium
GGTGATATCGAACGCCCAGCCGACGGTGGCATTCACGCCCCACGTGCCCACGCCCTCCGCGAACAAATATGCCGCCGCCGCCGCGCCTACGAGTAGCACGGAGACCGAGATTAAGAACGCCGCCCACCACAACC
Source organism: uncultured Acidobacteriota bacterium (assembly GCA_964481715.1). GTDB lineage: Bacteria > Acidobacteriota > Terriglobia > UBA7540 > UBA7540 > JAHEKS01. Next base: position 135 of record CAYZVR010000329.1, read on the forward strand.
AGGTCGGCCGTCGCTCGGCGGACGCGCCGATTTCGCCGGTCACCTGCCCGAGGGATTTCTCGCCCGCGATCAGCGGCTTCCTCAGCGTGAATTCCATCGTTCCCATGGTTATCCCTTATCCTCGCGGTTTCTGACGACCGTGAGGTAGCTCACGCTCGGGCGGACGTTGAGTTCTTCGAGCACACGATAGGCGCGCCCGCTCGCCGCGAGTTTCCGCACCCGGCTCCGAGGATCGTTGAGGTCGCCGAAGACGATGGCCCCCGCAGGACACGATTGCTGGCAGGCCGTCTGAACGCCGCCGTCCGCGAGCGCCTCGCCCTCTCGTTTGGCCTCGATCTTGGCTTCCTGGATTCGCTGCACGCAAAACGTGCATTTCTCCATCACGCCGCGCGAGCGCACCGTGACGTCCGGGTTGAGCACCAGATTCTGCATGCGGTCGCTCCGCTCGTATTCGAACCAGTTGAACCGGCGGACTTTGTAAGGGCAGTTATTGGCGCAATAACGCGTGCCAATGCAGCGGTTATACACCTGCATATTCAATCCTTCGCTGCTGTGGACGGTGGCCAGAACCGGGCACACGCTCTCGCAGGGAGCGTTCTCGCATTGCTGGCAAAGCATGGGTTGCTGGACGACCTCCACCTCGTCGCCGTTGCCCGAGTAATAGCGGTCCAGGCGAATCCAATGCATCTGGCGCTTGCGGCGGACCTCGTCCTTTCCCACCACCGGAATGTTGTTCTCCGCCTGGCAGGCCACCACACACGCCGAGCAGCCCGTGCAGGCATGCAAGTCAATACTCATGGCCCAGCGGTGCCCCGCATACGGATGGTCGGAAGGCCACAGTTCCTCTTCAGGCTTGAGTTGCGGATTGCCCGCGCGCTCGTCCTTGGTGAAGGCCTCAAGGGTTGTCTCGCGCACGACCGGCGGCCGCTCGCTGACCATCCCGATGAGGGACTTCGGCACGTCAATCGAGTAGTGGCGTTGAGTATTCGCAAGCTCAACGTGCTCGCCGGTTTTAACCACTCGAACGTCGGCGGTGGAATACATCAGGTTACCGTTACGCCATTCGAGCCACGGCGCGGCGTTTTTCCCCACCATGCCGTTGCGCCCCACGCTGGGAATGGCGTCGAGCCACTCAGGACCAATTCGAGAAAAACGCGAGCTCAACCGGCTGCCGTAACCGAGCGCTACGGCAATGGTTTGGCCGTGCTGTCCGGGCTGAACAAAAGCAGGCAAATCGAGCGTCACACCCTTTCCATTTTCGCGGGTGGCGCTCAACCGAATGACATCCCCGTCGCGTACCCCCAGTTGCGCCGCGGTCGCGGGTGCAAGGCATGCGTAGTTGTCCCACGTCACTTTTGAAATGGGATCGGGCAATTCCTGCAGCCAGGGGTTCGAGGCGTGACGGCCATCCTGCATCCCGACTTTCGGATAAAGCACCAGTTCAAAACTGCCCGCCGCCGGTCTGATAACTTTCAAGACGGGTTGGACGGCCGCGCGGTCAAAGGCTTTCGGTCGCACAGGCTCTCGAGTGATTTCAGCGAATCCATCTTGGAGAACCTGTTCCCAAAAAATGTCGAAGGATGCCTGTTTTTTCTGGCGCGGGAAAATGTCGGTCTGCCAGCGCTCGCGCAGAATCTCGTAAGCCGATTTCGGCGAACCACTCCATCGCGCCAGGCTCTCCACAACAGCCCGCGTCTTTCCGAAAGGCTGGAGTGCCGGCTGGCGGATGCCGATCAATCCCGCCGCCGGCTCGGCATCACCCCAGGATTCCAGGAAGTGATGATCCGGGCAGACGATGCCCGCCATGGCGGCGGTCTCATCCATTCGCTCGGCAAAGCTCACCACCAGCGGAACGCGCCGGAGTGCCGCATCGAACTCCTTTGAATCAGGGAGGTCATACACAGGGTTCGCGCCGTAAACGAAAAGCGCCTTGACTTTTTCTTCGCGCAATTCATCGAGCAGCCGCGCAAGTTCCCGGTCGTTGCCCTGGCGCTGAAGCGATGGGCGCTCGAGGTCAACCGTCGCTCCGTAATTTTCGAGCAGATGATTGATGGAGTTGACCAACACCTGCGTCTGAACGTCTTGGCTCCCGCTGATGACCAGGCTGCGGCCGCGCGCGTGCCAGAGGCGCTCTGCCAAATCGTCCAACTCCGGAGTGGCCACGGAACTCTTTTCCGGCCCCTCACCCGAGATGGGCTTGCCGGCTTTCTTCGCCAGCCGAACTGCCAGGCGAGTCACCATCAAACCCAACTCACCGGGCGCCACGCGAAAGCGCCGGTCTGCGCGGCTGCCGGTCAGCGACATGCGCGATTCGAATTGGACGTGGTAAGAAAGCCGCGGCGGCTTGCCCTGGAGCGTTCGACCTGCCTGGTAATCCCGCGCAAATTCAACCGGCGATATCCACGTCCCCAGGAAGTCCGCGTCAAAGCTGACGATGACTTCCGCCCGCTCGAATCGAAAATGAGGAAGAACCCGCACGCCGTGCGTGCGCTCGTGGGCATCCAGGATGGCTGAGCTCGAAAGCGAGTCGTAGACCACGTGTCGCGCGTCCGGGAAACTGTTCAGGAAATTTTCGATGGCCCAGCGAGTTGTGGGACTATTTACCGTACCCGCGAGGAATCGAACTGCTCCGCTTTTGCGCAAGGCCGAAAGTTGGGTGACTACAGTGCCATCCACTTCCTCCCAGCTTGCGGGCTTGCCGCTTCGGAGTGGCTCCGTCAGACGCTCGGAATCGTAAAGACCCAAGAGCGACGCCTGGCCCACCGCGCACAGGCCGCCGCCAAAAAGAGGATGGCGCGGATTACCCTCCAGCTTGATGGGTCGGCCATCGCGGTTTTTAACCGAAAGGCCGCACCCCGCGGAACACGCGCCGCAGGTGGATGAGTAGAAGTAGGAGCGCCCGGGAAGGATGCCTTCCGGCTGGACCAAATAGGGAATAGCCTTTTCGACCGGAGCACGGGAGCAGCCGGTCAGCACGGCGCCCGCGAAAGTGAATCCCGCGGCGCGCAGGAAATCCCGCCGACTAGGCCGCGATTCCGTCTCCTGACGGAATTCCGAGTGCTCGAA
>CAYZVR010000330.1:0-3185 GCA_964481715.1 uncultured Acidobacteriota bacterium
TGATCCCGGCAAGGCGCTCCGGAAAATCAGGCCGAAGCGAGGGGCCTATGCAAGCAGGATGTCCTCACTGCGGACACGTTCAAAAAGTTGCGGAAGATGCGCTCGGCGATCTTGAGACGTTGGAAGTCCGTTGCGCGGGGTGCGGCCAACCCTTCCAGGTGTCAAACCCCCGCCTGGGCAAGGAACGCGGCGAGACCACCCACAGAACGGTTGACTCCGTGACCTCCGAAGTAACTTCGGACGGCCGAGTTCTGCACCTTCCCGCAGGTAAAACCGTCAGTCTGGAAGTGCTGGAAGGCAGCGAGAAGGGAACGGTCTATCCGGTTCTTTCGCCGCGCGTAACACTCGGGCGAACGAACGCCGACATCAACGTTGACGATCCGCTCAGCTCGCGGCTGCACTGCGCAATCGAATTTAGCGATGATGGTGTGCTGCTCCGCGACCTCGGCAGCACGAACGGCACCCTGGTGGACGGCCATCCGGTTCACATCGCCGAAATTGCTGACGGCTCGACTTTCCAGATCGGCAGCCACAAGTTTCAACTGCGGATCACTCCACACACGGCATGAAAAAGATTGGCCGGTACGAGATCGTCGAGGAGCTGGGGCGCGGCGCCATGGGGGTGGTCTATAAAGCTTCAGACCCTACGATCGGACGGCTGGTCGCCATCAAATTGCTGGCGCTCCCACCCACACCCGAAGGCGGTCTGCCCGGCGCGAAGGAGATTTTTCTGCGTGAAGCGCGCGCGGCGGGCCGGCTCTCACACCCCGGCATCGTCACCGTGCACGACGCCCTCGAGGATCCCAAGACTCAAAGCAGTTACATTGTGATGGAGTTTGTTCCCGGACAGACGCTGGAGAAAGCGCTGTTTTCCGGCCCGCCTCTTAGCACAGAGAAGGCGCTCGACCTTGCTCGTCAAGTCGCCGAAGCTCTTGACTACGCGCACCGGCAACAAATCATCCACCGGGATTTGAAGCCGGCCAACATCCTGCTGACCGAGGACTGGCGCGCCAAGATCACCGACTTCGGGATTGCCAAGCTCGTCGCCCGCGAAAATGCCCAGCGCACCATGGCCATCATGGGAACGCCGGCCTACATGTCTCCCGAGCAGGTGACCGGAGGCGATATCGACGGGTCGAGCGATCTCTTCTCACTCGGCATCCTGCTTTATCTGATGGTGACCGGCCAGAAACCCTTCGCCGGTGACACCACCGCGGTGATGTTCAAAATTGTTTACCAGGACCCGGCGCCACCCAGCCATCACAAGCCCGAGCTCAACCAGGGGCACGATTTCCTGCTGCTGCGCGCGCTCGCCAAAGACAGAAAAAAACGCTATGCGACGGCGCGAGAGTTCCTGGAGGATCTTGACGATGTGCAGCACGGCCGCCCGCCCCGCTCGCAATCCCGGGTTCCGATGTCCGAGCTGCGCTCGGGCGACTTGACGCTCGTCGCTTCGCAACCGATGCCGGTTGCGCAAAAACTTGCGGCTGCAGCCACCCCGAAAAAGACTCCAATGGTCCGTCCCGTTGTGGGGATTGTCGCTTTGGCCCTCGCCGTCTTGCTTGTCGCTGGAGTTTGGATTTTCCAAAACCGGAAAGAATCCTCGCCTGCGCCGGCTGCCACGTCGGGTCAGACTGGCGTGCCTGCAACTTCGGCTCCTGCTACGGCCACACTTGCTTCCCAATCGGCGGGTTCGACTCCCGCTACTCCCACGCCCTTGCAGACGAAAAAGGCTATGGCACCAGGGAAGGCAAAAAACAATCCGCTCGCGGCGCAGACTGCGGCAGGGAATTCAGTGGCCGAGAATCCCCCGGCGCCCGTCACGGGGAGTGTTTCCCCATCACCGCCTCCGGCTGCCGCTGCCCCGCTTGAGTCAACCGCGGCTACGCCTGCCGAAAACACCGTTCAGCTCGATTGTCAGTATGAACTTGCTGAAGCAAAGCTCAGCGTTTCCGCGGACGGCCGGCCTCTGCTACAGGAGACACTCAAAGGCAGGAAACAGGGAAAACTCCTGGGACTCAAGCGCGGATTCACCGGCACGTTCTCGCAGCCGATCAAAATTCCCGCCGACGCCCGCGAACTTACGGTGCGCGTCGAGTCGGAGGATAGCTCGATCAAATACACCAAAAGCATTTCAGCGGCCGCGCCTGGCGGAAACTCTTCCACACTTCATGTCACGGTCAATCGGAAGGAACTGCGTCTGAGATGGTAAGAAGGAAGAGCACCCGACGCCTTCTCAGGAAAACGCCGAGCGTGAGGCTCATGCGCGCGGAGGGAACCGGAGCAGGCTCCGGCTCCCTCGCGCCCAGGCAATCGGTTTAACTCCGGTGCTACCTTGCCGCGGTCAGAGAAACCGCATCCGTCAACTCGAAGGAAAGTTTGGTTTCAGCTGGGAGTTTGATTTCGTCCTTGCCGGTTGCTGCTGCGACTCCGGTTCCGCCCCCTGCGCCGATCCCTGCTCCGATCGCCGCTCCCTTCTTGCCACCCGTAAGCGCACCGATGATGGCGCCCGCGGCGGCGCCTCCGCCGATCATTTCCGCATTACGCTTCTTGTGCGACTTGCCCTTCATGCTCCAGGTGGAGGTCGAAAGTGCGACTTCCCTGCCGCCCATGGGTGTGAGTGACGTCAAAGTCAGCGAGAGCTCGGCCGGTCTGCTCAGCCGGCCGGAACTGACGGCGTTAGTCACTTTGCCGGTGACCGAGCTTCCCACCGGCGCCACTTCCATTCCGTTCGCTACAATTGGAGAGGCCAGCGTGCCTTCAAAGCTCGCGCCTGCATCGGTCGTGCCGGTGTCTAGCGATTCCGCCAGCCGAACATCCAGAGTTGTTCCCGCTGGGATTGTCACCCGTGCCGGTTCCGGCTTGGGAGCGGGCGGACGGCTCTTGGCAGCCTGGCTGCCCGATCCAGGCTGTGCCGCGCCCGGAGTCGTCGTTTCCTCGGTGGTTTGACTGCCGGACTGGCATCCCAGCAGAAATACTGTCAGCACCGCGACCGCGAATAACGTGCGCCACATTTTGGTTTTCATTGAACTCCTCCCGATCCGTTGTGGTTTTCAGATGCGACGGGCCGCCCTGGGCCCGTTCACACCCAATCAGAATATTGAATGGACGATGGTTGCACCCTTCCTCTTCGCGCAAAATATAGTGTGCCCGAAAGTGCGCGTGGAATCAACCGCCGTTGTCCG
>CAYZVR010000331.1:0-3152 GCA_964481715.1 uncultured Acidobacteriota bacterium
GCGGAGCTTGGAAAGGTCGAAGTCGTCCTTGCCAATGCCGGTGCCGAGAGCGGTGATAAGCGCGCGGATTTCTTCGTGGCCGAGCATCTTGTCGACGCGGGCTTTTTCGACGTTCAGAATTTTGCCGCGCAATGGCAGGATGGCCTGGTAACGGCGGTCGCGCCCCATCTTCGCGGAGCCCCCGGCCGAATCGCCCTCGACGAGGAAGAGCTCGCAGCGCTCCGGGTCTTTTTCCTGGCAGTCGGCAAGCTTGCCTGGCAGGCCTCCGGAATCGAGCGCGCCTTTGCGCCGCGTGAGCTCGCGCGCTTTGCGCGCCGCCTCGCGAGCGCGCGCGGCGTCAATCGATTTGGCGCAAATTTTGCGGCCCACGGTGGGGTTTTTCTCAAAGTGCTCCATCAGTTTTTCGTAAATGAAACTCGCGACCGTGGACTGGATATCGCTGTTCAGCTTGCCCTTGGTTTGTCCTTCGAACTGCGGCTGAGAAAGCTTGACGCTCACCACCCCCACCAATCCTTCGCGCACATCCTCGCCCTGAAGGTTTTCTTTCATGTCCTTGAAGAGGTTCTGATTCTGGCCGAACTGGTTGATGGCGCGGGTCAACGCCGAGCGGAAACCGGAAAGGTGCGTGCCGCCGTCCACTGTGTTGATGTTGTTCGCGAAGGAGAAGACGGTTTCGGCGTAGGCGTCGTTGTACTGGAGAGAGAACTCGATACCAACTTCGTCGCGCTCCGCCTCAGCGTAGATGGGCGTGGCGTGGAGCACGTCCTTATTCTTGTTCAAGTGCTTGACGAACTCGGATATGCCGCCCGTGTAGTGGAACTCGGCCTCTTTGTTCGAGCGCTCGTCTTTCAGTTTGATGGTCAGGCCTTTGTTGAGAAACGAGAGTTCGCGCAGGCGCTGGGATAGCGTGTCGTAATGGAAATCAATGGAATCGAGAATCTTCGCGTCCGGAAGAAACGTGATTTTGGTCCCGCGGCGTTTGGTCTGGCCCGCCTTCTTGAGGGGCGCGGTGGGCTTGCCGCGCTCGTACGACTGCTCCCAGGTGTAGCCGTCGCGCCAAATCTCGAGCTCCAAGGTTTCCGAAAGGGCGTTGACAACGGAAACTCCTACACCGTGCAGGCCGCCGGAAACCTTGTAGCTATTGGTGTCAAACTTGCCGCCGGCGTGGAGCACCGTCATGACCACTTCCGCCGCGGACTTTTTCTCTTCCTTGTGCAGGTCCACGGGGATGCCTCGGCCGTTGTCAATCACCGTCACGGAATTATCGGAGTGAACGGTAACTTCGATCCTGTCGCACTCGCCCGCCAGCGACTCGTCCACAGAATTATCCACAACCTCCCAGACCAAGTGATGCAGCCCCATCGAGCCGGTGGAGCCGATGTACATTGCGGGACGCTTGCGAACCGCTTCCAGATCGCCCAGCACCTTGATGCTGGCCGCGTCGTACACGAGAACAGCATCGACTGGTAGACTGTTAACTACTGTCTTTTTGGCCACTTCCCCTGCCTTCTCCCTGAGCTCGAACCTGTTTAGACCAAAATGCCGACAGAGTAGCGGTTTCCCTGTCGGCCTCTGATCATTTCAGAATGACGATCCCTTTTGGTCACTGCGTGCAGGTTCCCGCCTTCCCCATAAGCTCCGAGGGTTCCGATTCCCCCGCCGGTGCCCTGCGGTGGAACCGCCGTCCCCTCGGCTTCACACCTAGATGCGCATGGGCATCACGACATAGCGGTACTGATAAGCTTCGCCCTCGGCCGGGCGCAACTGCCCGGCGCTTTGTTCGTCCTTCAATTCCAGGCGGACTTTTCCGCCGTCGCCCATCACGCCCAGAAAATCCAATAGATACTGGTAGTCAAACCCGATCTGCATCGCCTCGCCCGGAAACACAGCGTCGAGCGTTTCGTGCGCCTCGCCGTACTCGCCGCTCGAGGAAAAGACCTCCATCTTGTCTTTGTCCAGTTGAATTCGAATGGCGCGCGAGCGCTCGTCGGCAAGCAGCGCCACGCGGCGGATCGCGGCCGTGATGAGATTCTTGTCGAGTTCCACCACCCGCTTGTTGTCGCGCGGCAGAACCGCTTCATAGTTCGGGAACTGGCCGGTCAGCATGCGTGAAATGAGAAGGCGGCCACCCACTGTGAAAAATAGGTGGCTTTCGTCCTTGGCGAGCTGGACCACTGTGTCGCTCTCGGTTTCCGCTAGAAATTTTTGCAGTTCGCCCATAGCCTTCTTCGGGACGAGCACGCGAAGCTCGTTGGAAACTCCCGAGACCTGGAGTTGCTGCTCGATGAGCGCCAAGCGGTGGCCGTCAGTCGCAACCATGGCCACACTTTCGGGCTTGAGCATCAGTAGAGCGCCGTTCAGTGTGTACCTGGATTCTTCGTTTGAGATCGCGAAGATCGTCTTTTGGATTAAATTGGAAAAGACTTGTGCCGGAATTGCCGCGAGCGCCTTCGGGACCGACGGCAACTGTGGAAAGCTGTCTTTGGCCATCCCCACCAGCTTGAACGATGACCGCTCGCACGTCAGTTGAATCCAGTGGTTTTCAAGAAGTTTGATTTTGATCTCGGCTTCCGGAAGTGACCGGACGATTTCGAGTAGCCGCTTGGCAGGAACAGTTCCGACGCCGTCCTTTTTCACCTTTGCAGGGCATCCGCAGCGGACACCCAGCTCCAAGTCTGTTGCGCTGATCACAAGGGCTGAGTCCTTGGCTTCCAAAAGAAGGTTGGAAAGAATCGGGAGAGTTGTTTTCCTTTCTACCACTCCCTGAGCCAGATTCAGTTCTTTGAGAACCTCGGACTTCTTAGCAGAGAATTCCATATTTATTCATATCCTAAAGGATCTCTTTAGTAGTAGACCCTGTGTAATTGTGGAAAAGCCGCAAACCTTTTGGTCCCGAACACCCTTGCGCGACAGGTCTTATCGAACGATCAACAGCCCGCTGTGAGTTACTGTGCAAATCCCGCTGCTAACTTCCATTCACAAACTTTTCAGACGGCGTTTTCCACCCAAAACACCCTAAGCTCAGTTCAGACTATCACTAAGCTTGTTGATAAGTCTGTTCAAATCTCGATCTGCCTTGCGCAACTGATCGATTTTATGGATGGAGTGCAGGACCGTTGTGTGGTGCTTTCCGCCGAACTCCCGCCCGATTT
>CAYZVR010000332.1:0-3151 GCA_964481715.1 uncultured Acidobacteriota bacterium
GCGTCAGAACTCCTCTTTGTCAAGTACTTTGTATTATAAAGTCTACGTCGGCCTCCACCGGCGTTGATGAGCGTCTGAGGGCTCAGCATGATCAATCTGAGATTCCAGATGTGACTTTGTCTAACTGTCTGAATGCGTCCTACAACGAATCAATGAAAATGAGGTAGGACGAGCCCCAAAGCGACGTGGGCACGGAGCCGCGCGGCTGGCTGGTGAGGATGATATGGAAGCCGCGCTCGGCTGAGGAAATTCTCGCGAGTAATTTCTGCGGGTCGAGCCCCACGATTGGCTCGACGAGCGCCAGCGATTCGAGCGCCGGATAGATTACCTCGTGCGCCGGGGCCATCCTGGATTCGAAGTCTTCGCTCAAGAACTGCATCTGCGCGTCGATTTCGTAGAAATTCCAGGCGAGGCAGGCGCAAAAGCGGACGGCCTTTTCGAATTTCTCGAGCGTTCTTTCGTCCGCTCCCGGCACCCGCGCGTCAAACACCAGCACCAGCCGGCGTTCGTCCTCACGCGTAAACTCACGGACCTTGAGCGCCAGAGCCTTGGCCGTGGCTTTCCAGTCCACATGCCGCGCCGAATCGGTTTCCTGATAGTCGCGGATGGCGTAGAGGTCGTGGCCGCGCCCCTTGAATAAACTTTCGACTTCACCGCTCACCAGCGGCAGAATTTCGTAAAACTCTTCCGTGGGTTCGATGCTCGGGAGCACCAGGATTTCATGCCGTGCCGGGACCTCGCGCGTTTTCCGCAAAAATCCGAAAGGAAACTTGGTGCTCACTCGAAAGCCTTCCTGTGTGTAGCGGCCGCGGCGGGGAAAGGTCAGCTCCACGTGCTGCGTCACGGACGACCGCCGCGGAATGTAAGGAAGGTATACGGGCTCGTCCAAAATCCGGCGAGGCGGCGTGGAAATTTCCTTACTGCGCTTCTTCGCGCCGGCATCCGCGGACATGACGGTGACCGAAAAGGACGGCGAAATCCATTTCAGATTTCGCAGCGTCACGCGCGATATCATCGGCTGTCCCGCAAAGACGTGCTCGGGCAGGGCGAATTCCAGCTCCAGCTCGGAAAGCACGATGTGCGAAAGGATTCCGGAGGCCAGGATTCCCGCCAGCAAACTCGCCAGGATGATAAATAATAGATTATTTCCTGTATTGAGTGCGGCGACGACGATCACGGCGATGATCATCAGGTAGACCATGCCATCCCGCGTGAACTCGTATTCGATCTTCACCATCCAGCGCTCGAGCGCCGTGCGGCGGGCGAGGTACGGAACGACTTTGACGGCGACGATCCCGGCAATGAGCAGCGACAGCGCCGCGCAGGTGGCGCCCAGTCCATGGCGGCCGGTCCCGTTCAGCACCGCCGAGTAAAGGGCAAGGAAGAAAGACAGGCCCAGCGCAAACAACGCCAGGAAAAATCGCCGCCACGCCGGCCAGTCCGGGTGCGTCATGCGGTAGCGCGCCTCGGTCCACATGTCGCGCCAGAGGTGGCTACTCGAGGGCTGGGAGAGCGTTGACATCGCAAGGCGATTGTACCGGATGTTCGGAAAGCGTGAAAGCGCGGGCTGGCGACCGCCTATGGGTGCTTTTTTGTCCTATGGTTCTTGCCAGTCGAGGGCGTAGATTTCCTGCGTGCTGTTGTCGCGCAGAGCGAGCGGGGAATCATCCGGCGCAAGGGCCGTCCAGGATCCCCAGCTTCCCCAGGCGCGTCGAGGGAGGTCCTTGAGGCTCACGACTTTTTCGAGTTTTCGGTCTGCAACTCGGATGCGATAAAAATAGGGTTCGTTGCCAACGAGTGTGTCGAAATAAACGTATTTTCCGTCTCTCGACCAGCGATGGAAGCCCACCGGAAGGTCAGTGAGCTTCGACCACTTCTTTGTGGCCATATCAAAAATCACCAGGCCCTTGGCGTCCGGCGCGGGCGCCGCAATCGTCCGGCTGTCAGGAGACCACAGCGGATGGCCCACGTCGTCGGACCCCGGGAGCCTGGAGACCTGCTGAGTGCGGAAATCGTAGAGATGAAGGGCCGCAGTATCCGGCCCCATCACTCGCACAAAGGCGAGATAGTTGCCATCCGGTGACCAATCCGGCGCGATATCGGTGGTTTCTCCCGGCATGATTTCCTGAGGAGTTCCACCCTCGGCCGGCACGATATGAATCCTGGCGGGCTTTCGGGGCCCCCCAGCTACGAATGCAATACGTTTTCCGTCGGGCGACCAGCAGGACCAGCCACCCACCACAGGCGGGAAGCTGAGTTGAAGGCGCTGGCTCCCATCAATCTTGCTGCGCCACACAGTGGCATCCGGGTATGTTGCATAAGATACCCACTCTCCATCTCGAGAGAATGCGACTTGGAACGCTGAGATCCCCCCAAGAAACGGAACGAACTGCCCGGATTTGGCGTCGTAGCGGACCAGTTGCCCGCGGGGGTTTCCGCCCAGGACAAATAACTTTTTGCCATCTTTGCTGGGGACGGCGTCCCAGATGTTCATTGCCCCGCTCGTCAGTTGAACGGGTGTGCGGTCAGGCCGACGCAAAAGGCCGGTTTTCTCTCGAATCGCCCAGACATCGTTGACCTGGGTATTGCGGGATGAAAGAAGGAGGAAGTAATTCCCATCCGGCGTCCACTGGCCGCAGCACTCGTCGGGAGGCTGGTTCCAACCAAGAAATAAACGGCGTAGATTGGTTCCGTCGGTTGCGACCTCCCAAAGCCCCGGTGGTTGGTCCGACGGATCCCCTGACGAAAAGCGCACTATTTTTCCGTTCAGCGACCAGCGGAAGCCCTGCAGAAAGCCGTCTACGGTCACGATCTTGTGGGATTCTGAGCCGTCTGGAGTCGCGATGTAGATATCAGGTCCCTGGGCGTAGACAATGTGTTTTCCGTCTGCGGACCAACCGGCGGCTCGGCTGGAAACCTTTGCATCCCCAACCCGGCGTGGCGCTCCACCGGTGGTGGGCAGGCGCCATAGCTGCCCGCCTTTCTCACCCCAGACGATGGTACTTGTGACCAATAGTTCCGACCCGTCCGGAGAAATGTCCGCGATTTGGGTGTTTGAAAACGGCGTGGGGATCTGAACCGGAGTTCCTCCCGACGTCGAGACCTGCATCACGACCCAGCCTGCGCCTGCGGGTTCTGTGAAATAAATGCG
>CAYZVR010000333.1:0-3136 GCA_964481715.1 uncultured Acidobacteriota bacterium
GACGACGAGCAGCACGAACGGCAGCGCCATCACGTGCGGGTGCAGGTCGCCCAGGAGGAAGCTGAAGGCGGGGAACTCCGTGATCACGCGGAAGTCGGCGTTCTTGTGACAGACCAGATTGGTTACCCGGACGGTCTGGCCCGACACGAGCGGACGAAGAATTTGAATCCTTGCGCCGTGCCGGTTGAGCGTGACGGTTCGCGCGTCCTCAATGAACTCCCCGCCCTTCGGGTCAACGCCTTGGACATGCAGTGGCACCGTGAGCATCAGCCGGTCGGACCGGCGCTTCTCAGCCTTGGTGTTGGTTGTTCCGTGAAGAGCCATGGGATTCAGACACGCGAGTCTATGATGAAGTCTCCCTTCTTGGCAATAATTTTTTGACCGCGCTCATCCAGTTTACTACTTCGGTAGCCAACTGCAAGCGGCGTCTTACTTTTAGAGGTTGAGAGCGTTTGTGTGCGATACTTCGGCGCAAGGGGCCGCGGCACGAAGCGGTCCTGGTGGCCGGCGAAGGCCGCACGTCCACACGCGCCGGAAACCACTGAGAGGAACGCTGTGAGCATGAAGCCACATTTGAACGCTCGCGTCCTGCCACTCTGCGTCGTGCCCGGCTGGCGATTCGCGAGGGTTGAAGGGATGATGCCCGTCGCGGAAAGGTTTTTGGAAATCGAGGGACGCGACCGCGCGTGCTTCACGCGCCTGTTAGTTGTCGCTGCTTGCTGCAGAGCCGAGATACTTTTCGCCCGGCCGGATGCGTAATAGAATGTGAAGCAAACAGGGAGGAAGCAAAGGCAAGAGCCACCGTGGAGTGCACACCGCCGCGAGGTCATAAGCCTTGTCCTTAAGCCCCCGGCGACCGCCAGGGCCTGCGATGGAAGAAAGGAAATCTGGTCGGGGAAAATATTTTCTGAGGTATGAATTGGATGGAAAACTCAGGCATTCGTCGAAGCGATCGCGTTCATCTGGAACTGCCCATCCAGGTTACCGGCACGGACAATACCGGCCGGGGGTTTGTGGATGCAGGTCAAACACTCGTCCTCAGCCGCCACGGGGCGAAAATCATGGTCGGAATAAAGCTCACGCCCGATCAGGAGGTAAATGTTCGGTGCCTGCGCACTCGCAAAGAGTCCGTGGCGCGAGTCATTGGCCGGATTGCCGAGCGGCCGGAGGGATTCGTCTATGGCATTACATTTCTCGACCCCGACGTGAACCTGTGGAATATCGAGTTTGTTGGTCTTGAAGAGTTCGAAGACTCCGCGGGACGGGTCGTGCTGGAATGCCTCCACTGTAAGACCCGGCAGGTTGTGCACCTCGACGAATTCGAGGTGGAAGTCCTGGAAGCAAACCAGCTCCTGTCGCGCCCCTGCTCGCGCTGCCGGGACACGACGATGTGGCGAACCTCCGCAGATACGAGTCTTCCGCCGGCCGCCGCCGCCGGAGCTCCACGGACACGGAACGACCGAAAATACATACGCCTGAACATCAAGGTGCAGGCGTGTGTTCGCACGCCGCGATACGGCGAGGACCTTGTATTCACGGTGAACTTCTCGCGCGGGGGTCTGCGCTTCAAAAGCCCGCGGGGTTATGTGCTTGGAGAAGTTGTGGACGCTTCGCTCCCTTATTCGCCCGGCGTGGCCAACATATTTACTCCGACCAGGATTCTATATGCTGAGGAAATCACCGGCGAAGGCGCCAGCGTCTACGGCGCACAATATCTTCGGCCGCAGCAGATTTCATCGAGGGGATGACACCCGGTTCGACGTACGCGGAAAAATGTGTTCTGATTGGACAGCCGGAATTCCTTCGCAAGGAATATGCCTGGCAATTTTTTTCTCTTGGTTCCAGAAAGGTCCGGCCAAAAGGGTTGCGCCCTTAAAAGGGTCTTGACTTCCTCTTGCCATCAGGCAAGAGGCGAGGTATGGTACGTGTCGTCGTCCAGTTCATACAAGCATTGACCAGGTCGTAAACGCTCCGGCGAAGCGAACCGGCTCGTGATGAGCCGTGCCGAGCTCAACCCGCGCGAATCAGGCGACGCCCATCAATGTAGAATTAGGGCGCACCGCTCCTGGCTACGCGTGTCTGAGGTTCCACCGAGTCTGTGAACTTGTCCAAGGTCGGGTTTTGCTTTTGGGGTTCCAGGAAAACTGGCGGAGGGGAAACGATTCGGGTTATGCTTTAGCTGGTGGCCGCCGTCAGGCTTTTGACCGGGAGTGGCACGATCGTCCGCGCGAGCGACGCTGCGAAAGCCAGGTTTCTTGGCGAACGCGGGCCGAGATTTCGCGCGGAAAGAGCGCAGCGAATTCAGGTCGGCAGGACGGCACCAAAAAATATCATGGGGTTCGGACGTGCGGTTCGCGAAGCGGGCGGGCTGCCCAAGCAACCCCTGCCGACGGGTGGTGCTCCATGGAGAACAAAGATTTACGTCGCAGCGACCGCGTTCCCCTTGAACTCCCCATTGTGGTTACAGGAACCGACGCCATGGGCGCGGGATTCCTCGAGCAGACCCGCACGGTCATGCTCGGCCGCCACGGGGCAAAGATTCTCCTGTCGCGCAAGCTCGCCCCCGATCAGGAGATCAACATCCGGTGCCTGAAAACCGCCCGCGAGACCGATGCGCGTATTGTGGGACAGTTGGGCGTCGAAGGTGAGGGCTACTATTACGGCGTGGAGCTCCTCGAGTTCCAGTCCAATCTTTGGGACATCGAGTTTCCGGAGGTCAGCGAAGCGGAAGCGGCTGTCGGTCGCGTTCTGCTCGAGTGTGTACGCTGCCATTCACAGGAACTGACCTATTTGGACGAATTCGAAGTCGAGGTTCTTGAGACCAATCAGTATCTGTCGCGCAATTGCCGGCGATGCACCGACACGAGCATGTGGAAAAAATCCACTCCCCGTGAAGGCGCGGAACTTCCACCACCCCCGCCGCCCCGCGAGGAACGCGCGCGCCGCACCCGAAACGACCGCAAGCACGTCCGCCTCGATTTGAAAGTGGACGTTTGCATTCGCCACCCCCAGCTTGGCGAAGAGGTGGCGGTCACCGTCAATGTCTCGCGCGGCGGCTTTCGCTTCAAGAGTCACAAAGGGTATGGCGAAGATTGGGTGATCCAAGCCGCGCTCCCGTATTCGAAGTCCGGCGCCA
>CAYZVR010000334.1:0-3120 GCA_964481715.1 uncultured Acidobacteriota bacterium
AAGGCGTTCTTGCCGACCACCGCTTTGTTGCGCTGCACGACAACGCCCGTCAGCCGCGTCAGCATCTGGCTCGAGGCATAAAGCTCTTCGGCATGAATCTCCGTGAAAATGGGCAGCACGTCGCGGCGCACCTGAATGGCCATGACGATTTCTTCCAGGGCGGCGTTCCCGGCGCGCTCGCCAATACCGTTGATGGTGCACTCCATCTGCCGCGCGCCGCCGCGAATTCCTGCGAGGGTGTTTGCCACCGCAAGGCCCAGATCGTCGTGCGTGTGCGTCGAGAGCATCACCTTGTCCATGCCCGGCACGCGCGCCTGGACCTCCGCGAACATCTGCTCGTACTCGGTCTCGAGACAGTAGCCCACCGTGTCGGGCAGGTTCAGCACGTTTGCGCCCGCCTCGACCGCCGCGTGGCAGCACTCGACCAAATAACTGCGATCGGTGCGGCCGGCGTCTTCGGGAGAAAATTCCACGTCCGGGCAGAGCGACTTGGCGTGCCCGACCGCCCAACTGATCATTTTCAGAATTTCTTCGCGCGTCTTGCGCAGCTTGTATTGCAGGTGAATGTCCGAGGTGGCGAGAAATGTGTGGATGCGCGGCCGCGCCGCGCCTTTCAACGCCGCCCAGGCACGATCGATGTCCAATTTGTTGGCGCGCGCGAGCGCCGCGATAATCGGGCGGCGAATTTCCGCCGAAATCGCCGCGACCGCGTCGAAGTCGCCTTGCGAGGCGATGGGAAATCCCGCTTCGAGAATGTCCACGCCCAGGCGGTCGAGCTGGCGCGCCATCTCGAGCTTCTCGGCGAGATTCATGCTGCAACCGGGCGATTGCTCGCCGTCGCGAAGCGTGGTGTCAAAGACAAAAATTTTCTCGGACATGGGCGGCCTCACAATTTGAAGATTTCCTGCGTCACGCTGGTTAGCCAAATCCCCTGTGCGCCCTGAAAAGGCAATTGTCCGACCGGTCGGTAGCGAAGTCAAGTTTATAATTATTCTGATATAATAAGCTGGCCTTATGATGTTGCACAGAGAGGGCCATCCCGGTCCTGCGGTTTTATGACGGCATGTTGATCAAGGAATGGGAGACTAAATGGAGATCTCACAACTGGAAGCTTTCGTCGCGGTGGTCGAAGAAAAAAGTTTTTCGCGCGCCGCCGTTCGCGTTCATCGCACGCAGCCCGCAGTCAGTCAAGCGGTGCGACGTTTGGAAGACTGGGCCGGCGCGCCGCTGCTCGACCGCTCGACCAAAAGCGGCGTGCTCACCGAAGCGGGCCGCATCGTTTATGACAACGCCAAGCGCGTGCTCAATCTTCGCCAGGAGGCGCGCGCTTCCATCGCCGAGCTGCGCGCGCTCGAGCGCGGCCGCGTGACCGTGGGCGCCAACGAAAGCACGGCGCTCTACCTGCTTCCGGTGCTCGACGCGCTGCGCCGCCGGCATCCCGGAATTCAGGTGGCAGTCGAGCGCAGCTTGTCGCGAGAAATTCCCTCAGCGCTGCTGCGCCACGAAATTGATTTGGGCGTGCTCTCCTACGACCCGCACAACGCCGAGATTGAATCCACCGTCGTCTCGCTCGACGAGCTTTGCCTGATCGTTCCGCCCGGACATCGCCTGTCAAGCGCCGCGGACGTGAGCGTGGCGGACCTCGGTGCGGAATCGTTCCTCGCGCACAACGTGGCCTCGCCCTACCGCCAGCGCGTGATTGAAACTTTTGCGCGCCTGCACACGCCGCTCAAGATTACGATGGAACTTCCCACCGTTGAGACCATCAAAAAGTGCGTGCGCATGGGCATGGGCGTGGCGTTCGCGCCGCGCATGTGTTTGGAAGACGAGCTCGGGCGCGGCGAACTGGTTTCAGTGCGCGTGCGCGAGTTGCACATCGAGCGCCAGTTGCGGCTGATCTATCGCAAGAATTCGATGCTCTCCGCCGCAGCGCGCGCGTTTCTCGAAGTCGCGAAGGAACAGTAGACGGTCGGTGAGCGCCGGAGTTGGGGGATAGGGATTAGAGGCTAGGCGAAGAGTGCTGGTGCACACAGATCATGTACGCTGCGCTTTTAGTGATTGGCTATCACTGCCCCTCTCCAAACCAAACGCGGCCAAGCTTTGCGTCGGGTTTGAGCGAGCGTCCAGCGAATTTTTGCCGCGCTTACAGACCGAGGGCTGCACGCGTTGCCGGTCCGACGACGCCGTCTATTGTCAGACCCTTTTGTTTCTGAAACAGCTTGACGGCCGCGTCCGATATCGGGCCAAAGACTCCATCCACGCTCACGCCGAATCCTGCGTTTGCTAAAGCTTCCTGAACGCTCTTTACGTCGTCTCCCTGCATGGGCGGAGACTGGAGCCGGAGCGTTCTTTCGTCCGCAGCGTGCGCAGACGCGAGAAGGGGCCCTGTCACGGTGAAAAGATCTTTGGTAATCAGAACGCCCCGCACGCTGAGCGGAAGGGCCAGAGTCCACTTTTTATCGCCGATGAGTTTCTGGAATGCTTCCATCCGGTAAACAGTTTTTCCTAAGAGAGGGTTGGAATGGTTGGCCAGCCAGTCTTTTCGTTCGGTGAGATAGGCGCTTATCCACTGTCGCTCGCCGATTTTGTTTGCCATCCCGTGGCGGTCATTTGTCCGGCTGCGCATCTTCCCCCACGAACCGTGAATATGGCTGTCGTAAACTACGTCGGTGCCGAGCGCGGTGCTCACCCCCTGATTGGCCGCGTCCTGCAAACTGGGGTTCCAATAGACCCGATCGAAAAACTGGTCTTGAACGTGATGCATCACCGGATCGTCGCCCGACTCGCGCAACAGGCTACGGAAAGCAATGTCCGTGTCCAGACTGGTATCGCAGTCAGTGAGCCTTTGGAGAAAGGGCCCGAACGCGGCAGCAAATTGTGCCTCCGCTGCGTCACAGTAAGATTTGATGAGAAGACTTAGGTTTCCACTGGCCAGGGTTGTTTGCGACCGGCCGTAGGTCAGGTGACCGGAATCACCCGCCAACAGGGTGACATTCCCATACTTCCCCTGGGCGGTTCCCGTCTCGAATATGTTCACAATGGCTTGGGCTGTTTTCTTTTGCAAGTCGGTCAGCATAGTTCGTCCGCCTCCGTTGCGACAGTTTGCTCCGCCACCGGCTA
>CAYZVR010000335.1:0-3045 GCA_964481715.1 uncultured Acidobacteriota bacterium
CATCCACGGGATACAAGCCGATTTTGCCATCGGGGCCGACGGCGGCGAGAGTTTTTCCATCCGGGGAGACGGCGAACTGGTTTTTGCGGAGGGGCTTAGGGCCGACGGGACGAAGCTCCGCGCCATCAATCTTCTGAACGTAAAGATGCAGGGCTTCACCGGGCTGATTGGCAACCGCGAGAATCCGCTTGCCATCGGAAAGTAACTGACCCCAGTTGTAAGTATAGGAGGCGGCAGGAACGGCCTGCGGCTGGCCCGGGCCGGTTGGCAGCAACACGAAGCGCGCCGGGTTGGAATAGAAATCGAGCGCGAGCGCCCACTTGCCGTCCGCAGAAAGACTTGTACCGTATCCATCACCCAGGCGCACCGCCGGCGTGCCGTCTGTCTTTCTCAGAAACACGCCATACTTGGCGCCTGCGCCGCCGCCTTGCTCGTCGAAAAGAATTGTCTTGCCGTCCGGCGAGATGTCGCGAAGGTTCGACCAGTCGAGCCAGGAAAGGTCCCGCTCGTCGGGCGAACTCGGAACAAGCCCCACGATGCGGCGCCTTATACTTCGTGAGGCTACCAGCAGGCGGCCGTCCTTTGAAACATCCTGAATGGTCAAGGGGTCCGGCGCATCTTGAACCATGCGCTCCTTGCCCGCCAGGGTCACTAGGCGTAGCGCAGAGTGGTTGCCCACGTCCGCAGCCGTGAACCAGATGGCGTCTCCGCCCGGCGACCATGCCAGCCCTTGCGTGGTCGCGTAAACCTCAGTCAGCATTTTCTTTTTGCCCGTCAGATCAATGACCGCGACGGCGCCGCGATCGTCCTGCGGAAGCGGATGGTCGAGGATTGCGATCAGTTTGCCTGTCGGTGAGAATCGAATGTGGCTGAGCCAGCCCGTGGTTTCGTAGAGGACTTTGCCGATCGGGTATTCCAGTCGGTAACGTCCTTCCACTTCGCGGGCCACTGCCAGATCCTCGCCGTTGGGCGACCAATCGGCATACTCAACGTTCTCCAGAACTTGGCGCGCCGCGCCACCTGCTATCGGCGCGCGCGCAAGCGTTCCTGCAACCCTCCACGGCCCGGTCTTGTGGCAGTCAACCAGAACGGCCATCTCGCCCTTCGACGAAAGCGACAGCAGTTCCGAATTCTCAAGCCCCAGCGAACGCCATTCCGGACTGCCGATCCGCGAGGAAAAAATCTCCATGGGGCGGCCGTCCCACGCGGCGGTGTAGATCACCGTCTCTCCGTCAGCCACGAACCGCGCGGAAGGAACTGTCCCGCGGCGAAAGGTTAAAGGCTCGAAGGTTGGAATCTCGAAGGACGGAGTCTGCCTTTTGCCGATTGAGTAGGCCCCGACAATCAGGAAGAGCGCCACGACAAATGCGATTGCAACCATCGCCGTGCGATTTTTCCGGGTTTCGGGAATCGCGGCTTGCGTTGCGCTGGTTGCTCCGGAAGCGCCGGAGACTGCTTCGAGCGCGAACCCCAAATCGCGCGCCGACTGGAAACGCGCCGCCGGATCTTTTTCGAGGCAGTAGTCCACGACACGCTCGACAGCGGGAGAGACGCCGGGATGAGTGTCGGAAAGCTCCGGCGGGTCTTCCTTGAGGATGGCAGTCATGGTCTCAGCACCCGTTTCACGGCGGAACGCCGCGCGGCCCGCGAGCATTTCATAAAGGATGACGCCAAAAGCGAAAATGTCGGAGCGATGGTCGGCGGGCTGGCCGCGCACCTGCTCGGGGGACATGTATCCGACCGTGCCGAGTACCAGTCCAGGTTCCGTCACGGGAGGGGTGGTGGGCAGAGCCGTCAGGCTGCCCATCACTTCGACAGGCTGGGTAAGCTTGGCCAGTCCGAAATCCAGAATCTTCACGTGGCCGTCGCGCGTTACAAAAATGTTTTCCGGCTTCAGGTCGCGATGGACAATGCCCTTTTCGTGCGCGGCCGCCAGGCCCTGTGCGATCTGAATGGCGTGCTGCACCGCTTTGCGCTGCGATAGGGCCCGGGCGGGCGCGGCGGTTTTCGCTTCGGCGGATCCCGATGCCATCGAAGAGGATGCAACCGGCGCGGCTTCTCTGTGCAGGCGCTCGCGCAAGGTCTCGCCTTCCAGCAATTCCGAGACGATGTACGGCGCGCCCTCGTGAACCCCGATGTCGTAAATCACCAGAATATTCGGATGGTTCAGCGCGCCCGTGGCGCGCGCTTCCTGCTCGAAGCGCCGCAGCCGTTCGGGATCGGCGGAAGCGGAGGCGGGAAGGACTTTGATGGCCACGTCGCGGCCCAGGCGCGGGTCGCGCGCGCGATAGACTTCACCCATGCCGCCCGCGCCGAGCGGTGCGAGAATCTCATACGGCCCGAGTTTGGTTCCTTGAGCGAGACTCATTTCTTTTGCGTCGGTCTCCAGTTCACTTTGTCACCAGCCCCATCAATGAATCGGCCGAAAGCGCCAGATGTGAGCCCGCATGGGTTCTCCGAAAGCCAGGACTCGGCCGTCGCTCGTCCATCCAGAGGCCAAGACGTCGCCCGTATAATTCAACGGAATACGCGTGAGCGCTCCCGTGGCAGGGTTAAGGATCCCCAGACCAAAGAACCAGGAATCCCGCGGGGCCACTCCGATCAGGAGCTTTCCGTCCGTGCGAAGACCAGTTCCTCCCAAAGGGAGTGGATCGATTGCGAGGTCGCCTTGAACACGGATATCTTGTGCCGGACCGCCTGAAAGCGGAATCCGAACCAGACGCACTCCTGTTTTTTCAGCCAAGTTAACAATGAGATCCTTGCCGTTTGGTTCGACGGCCACGCCGTCTCCGGCAGAAATCTTGCGCGGCGTCCCGTCGGTGGCAGGGATGGCCCAAACGGTCCCCTCCGCCGTATAGTAGAGCGTCCTCCCTTCGGGTGAAGCCGCCAGAGCGGTCACGTATTTTCCCCTGCACCCTTCCAAGCGGCGGATGATCCGGCCTTCCCCAGCCGTGGCGATGGCGATAGTTTGGCCGGAACCCGTCCCGGCGATAAAGGCCACCTGATTGTCCGGGAGCAATGCTGCCGGCAGATGTGTTTCCTCAG
>CAYZVR010000336.1:0-267 GCA_964481715.1 uncultured Acidobacteriota bacterium
CCAGCCGATAAGTTCTCAGTACGATGGCTTCCGTTTCGCGCAGAGGCATCAGCGATGTCGACGCGCCGACAAGTTTAGAAAATTATCACAACCGCCAGAACTCGGAAAGGGAAAAGTACCCGCGCCCGCCGTGCGAAAAGCATGTCGATTGTAGCAAGCGCTCGGACGCTTCGGCCCGAAAACACCATTTGCCCAGGCACGCGGCCCACACGGCTACCGACGTACGAATGGTAAACAAGCCTTCTCTGCAAAGCATCCTGACGAAGG
>CAYZVR010000336.1:277-3044 GCA_964481715.1 uncultured Acidobacteriota bacterium
CCGAGGATCGCAATTGCTCTTCTTCCCATTGATTTCGCCCGCACGCCGAAGCCGCTAACCTGTGGAATTTTCAGAGGGTTTTGTGGAAATCTTATTATGTTAACTACCGGAACCCATCGCTTAGAATTATCAGACGTGCCTGTGGGAAACCCGCTACCCTTCCCCACGGTGGCGAGGCGGGCGGCGATGTTCACTTAGCAGCGGTGCCCGCTCTTACTCAACAACGGAAGACCACCCCGCCATATTTCGATTGCAAGCCGGAAACCCCAGGCGATAATCTAGGCCGCTTCGTTTTGAGAGGTCCCTCGGTGGCAAATGCTCGAATCGATGTTGTGGGCTTGGGGCTAAACGCCACGGACACGGTGATCCGCGTCCGCGAATTCCCTGCCCTGGGTGGCAAGGAAAAACTCCTTTCGTCTACCATGCAGGCCGGCGGTCAGGTCGCAACGGCGCTGGTGACCTGCCAGCGTCTGGGCCTTCGAGCGCGATACATCGGCAAGGTGGGCGACGACCTGGCGGGGCGGTTTCAGTTGGCTAGCCTGAAGCGCGAAGGGATTGACGTCCGGTACACCCGCACAGCCCGTCACACACCAAACCAGATCGGGGTCATCATCGTGG
Organism: uncultured Acidobacteriota bacterium; assembly: GCA_964481715.1. Lineage (GTDB taxonomy): Bacteria > Acidobacteriota > Terriglobia > UBA7540 > UBA7540 > JAHEKS01. The sequence goes on from CAYZVR010000336.1 coordinate 896, forward strand.
ATCAAAAGACCGGCGAGCGCACCGTCTTCTGGGACCGCGACCCGAAGCTGGCGGTTGTGCCCTCGGAACTCACCCCAGGCGCCATCTGCTCGGCGCGGGTATTGCACCTCGACGGATGCGACGTGGAAGCCTGCTGCCAGGCAGCGCGCTGGGCCAAGACTTCCGGCATTCCAGTTGTCGCTGACCTCGACACCGTTTACAAAAAGGTCGAAAAGCTCTTCCCGCTCATTGACTACCTGATCGCTTCGGCTAACTTCCTCCCTGCCCTCACCGGCGACGATGACCCCTTCCGCGTGCTCGAATACATGGCGCGGGAGTTTCGCATCCCGGCGGCCGGGATGACTCTCGGCCGCGACGGCGCGCTGGTTTATGCCAAGGGCCGGTTCCATTACTCGCCAGGATTCGTCGTCGAAACCGTGGACACCACGGGGGCGGGTGACGTCTTCCACGGCGCATTCAATTATGGACTCCTCGCCGGATGGGAGATGGACCGCATCCTGGATTTCTCCAACGCTATGGCGGGAATGAACTGCACGGCGCTCGGCGCGCGGGGAGGCATCCGGTCGCGGGCGGCCGCCGAAAAACTCATGGCAACCGGCAAACGTCATATCAATTCGGCGTATGCGCCGGGGACGGCTACGAGCGCACAGGTGAGCAGCAAGCTAAGAGCGCGCACCCGGCGAAAGGGGCCGCGCCGATGAGTCCTTACGCCCTTATCACGGGCGCATCGAGCGGAATCGGCGAGTGTTTTGCCCGCGCCCTTGCGGCACGAAAGCGCAACCTCGTTCTGGTGGCGCGCTCCAAAGACAAGCTCCTGTCGCTGGCGCAAGAATTGCAAGGAAAGCATGGCATTGAGGCTGTGGCGCTCGATTTTGATCTGAGTGTCCCCGGAGCGCCGGCGGCGCTCGTCGAGGCGTTGCGCCAACGGCGCCTGCCTGTGGATTTGCTCATTAATAACGCGGGATTCGGCGGCCGCGGCGAATTCTGGACCCTGCCTCTCGACCGGCAATCCGAAATGCTGCGCCTGAACATCCTCGCAGTCATAGAGCTTACTCACTTGCTTCTCCCCGCCATGATCGAGCAGCGAGGCGGCGCCGTGATCAATGTTTCGTCCACGGCCAGCTTCCAGCCCCTCGCCTATACCAGCACTTATGCCGCGACCAAGGCCTTCGTGACCAGCTTTTCTATGGCCATCGCTGAGGAGGTGAGGCCTTACGGCATCAAGGTCGTCACCTTATGCCCGGGTGGAACGCGGACGAACTTCTTTTCCGCCGGTGAATACCGCCGCCGCAGCAACTTGCCCGGAGGGCTTCAGGCGCCGGAAGAAGTCGTGGCGGAGGCGCTCAAGGCCCTCGACCGAAAAGGTGGGCTGGTCGTTCCTAGGTTCTTGAACAAGATCACGGTTTTCGCCCAGCGCTTCATTCCGCGCAGCGCGGTAGCCAAAATTGCAGCCCGTTTGTTTCGGCCTTGAGATCCCGTGGTGCGCGCTGCACCACACGCATCACACAGCCCCCTATCGCCAGCACCTTGTCAGCTTATTCTCACGGCGCTTGTTTGCCCCGCTGGCTCAGTCCACAACTCATCGCTCAATACACTACACAATCATACCGTTATAACAGATGATGCACACGGTCCTATTATTCTGACATGCGAAGGGCCACGCTACTAAGTATCAGATAAGATGGGACAATATATTACACATGTCAATGTTATACATATTAATATATTGCGTCATTCTCGAATAGATATTATATGTTACATTATAAGTGCCGCGGCCGAGCGAAGCGACTTTTTGCGCCTCGGCGGCGGCGCCGGCTCCCACAAAGTGAGAGGTCCCCTACTTAGGCGAGGAACTTCTTGGCGATGGTCTTCCACTTCCCCTGCGCCGCCAGGATTAACTCCACCGTCTCACGCACGGCGCCCCGGCCTCCCGCGCGCCGCGTCCAGTAGTGGACGTGGCGACGCAGCGCCTCGTCCGCGCCGGAGACCGCGACGGCCAGACCCACACGCCTGAGCACCGGAAGGTCAACGATGTCGTCCCCCACATAGCAGACCTGATCATCGCGGAGCCCTGCGGCGCGCAGAATCTTTTCATAGGGGGCCAGTTTCTCCAACGCCGCTTCCTGGATAAAGTGCAGGCCCAGTTCTT
>CAYZVR010000337.1:0-3033 GCA_964481715.1 uncultured Acidobacteriota bacterium
ACATGAACGCCGCCGATGTGCTGGTCCTCGCCTCGCTCGTGGAGGGTTCCCCCGTGGCGGTGAAGGAAGCGCTCGCATCGAACCTGCCGGTTATCACGGTTGACGTGGGCGACGCGGCGGAGCTCGTTGCGAACGTCGAAGGCTGCCATCTCGTGCCGCGCGACCCGGTGATGATCGCCTCAAAAATTGTGGAGGTGTGCCGAAGCGGAAAACGCGCCGCCGGACGCGAATCGATTGCCCGCCTCTCTATGGATTCGGTTGCCAATCAGGTTGCAGAAGTTTACGCCGCAGTCGCTCGTCGCTAGCGTCCGGGGCTCTCGAAACTCGCGCACAAAACCCGTACACCGTTTCGGCACTTTCGATTAGACTCGTGCTTAGATGCCCACGCGCCAAGAACTCTGGAGCGCCGCCGAACGCTTGCACGCGCACCTCGTCCGCCGCCACCTCCGCGAGGGTTTGTTGCGCGGCCCCGACGCGGGTGTGCGCTTCAACCTGCGCGCGTGGCGGTTCCTGAAAAGTGGACTCGATTTCCTCCCTTGGCGTGACGACTACGTCTTCATGCAGACCCAGGGCTATTGGGTACTCGCGAACTGGCTGCTGCATCGGGCTTCGGGGGACGCACGCTACGAAAAGCTGGCCATCGAAACGACTGAAGCGATTCTGCGCCTACAGAATTCCGCGGCGTGCTGGGCCTATTCCCTGCCTGAGCGCCGGCATTTGATTGCCACGGTCGAGGGTGACTGGGCGGCGCTCGCGATGCTCGCCAGCCACGCGCGCAAGCCGCGTGAGGAATTCCTGAACGGCGCGCTTCGCTGGTACGATTTCCTGGTGAGCCACATCGGCTTCCAGGAGCATCCTGCAGGCAAGGCCGTGAATTATTTCGACCGCCCTCGCGGCAAGGTTCCCAACAATTCGGTGCTGACGGCGTGGTTTTTTTTGCAGCTCGTGAAATCGGCGGGCGAAAGCCGCAGCTGCGAACACGCGGGAGCGCTCCTCGATTTTATCGCATCGGTCCAGGCGGAAAACGGCGAGATTCCTTACGTGATTGAAAGCCCCTACGAGCGCGGGCGGGCGCACTACCTGTGCTATCAGTACAATTCGTTTCAATTTCTGGAGCTTGCGCGCGCCAGCCGCCTCGCTCCCGAATCAGCCGCGGCGCGAGTGTTGCCGCGGCTCGCGACTTTCCTCGCGCGGGGCGTCACAGCAACGGGCGCGAGCGCTGCGGATTGTTTCCGTTCGGCTCCCGAGGTGGACTATTACACGGCGGTGCTCGGCGCGGCCCTGCACGAAGCCGCGGGCCTGGGGTTGGCCAATACGTCCGAGCTGAGCGAGCGCTGTTACACAAGAGTTCTGTCACGCCAGAGGGCGGACGGGAGCTTTGCGTATTCAATCGGAGACTACGGCTTTTTGCGCGACGGGCGGTCCTATCCCCGTCCGCAGGCGATGACGCTGTTTCATTTGCTGTACCCGATTTGCGCAGACGTCTTTTCAAGTTCAGGAGTTAAGAGTTGAGAGTTGAAAGTCAAATACCCAACGAAGACTTCTGAACTCTTAATTCTCAACTCTTAACTTTACCCTTGCCATGTGCGGAATCTGCGGAGTCTTTAATTTCGGAACGGGCGAGCCGGCGGACCGCGCAGCGCTCAAGCGCGCGACCGATACCATGATCCACCGTGGGCCAGACGACGAAGGTTTTTACGTCGAGGGAAATCTCGGTCTAGGCAACCGCCGGCTGAGCATCATTGACCTTCCCGGTGGGCATCAACCCATTTCGAACGAAGACGGAAGCGTGTGGATCACTTTTAACGGCGAAATTTACAATTATCGCGAGCTGCGCCCGGCGCTGGAAGCGCGCGGCCATTGCTTCCGCACCGCTAGCGACACGGAAACCATTCTGCATTTGTACGAAGAGCATGGCCCCGGTTGTCTCGATCATCTGCGCGGCATGTTCGCCTTCGGTCTGTGGGATAGCCGCGAGCGGCGGCTGTTCGTCGCGCGCGACCGGCTGGGCGTCAAGCCGCTGTTCTATCGAGAAGAGCCGGGCCGGATGATTTTCGCCTCAGAGCTGCGCGCGCTGCGCGAACTCGCCACGCAGCCGCTCGAAATTGACCCCCAATCGGTCTACGACTTTTTCGGCTTCCGTTACATCCCCGCGCCGCAAACGTTTTATCGCGGCGTGCAAAAACTTTTGCCGGGTCATTACCTGATCGCCGACTCGCACGGAGTTCGCACCCAGTCTTATTGGGACGTCCCGGCAGAGGACCCCGATGAGGCCCGGCCGGCCGAGGACTGGGCGCAACAAGTGGTGGCCCTCCTGCGCGAATCGGTGCGACTTCGCATGATCGCCGACGTTCCGGGGGGGGCCTTTTTGAGCGGCGGCACGGACTCGAGCGCCGTGGTGGCGCTCATGGCGGAACACGCGAAGGACCGTGGCGAGCCGGTGAGAACTTTTTCGGTAGGCTTCGACGAAGAGGGTTACAGCGAGCTTCCCTTTGCGCGCCGCGTGGCGCGGGCGTTTTCGACCGAGCATCGCGAGCTAATCGTCCGCCCGACCGACCTTGCCGAAGAGCTGGCGCACCTGGTGGCGTTCCGCGACGAGCCCGTCGCCGAGCCCACCGACGTCGCGCTCTATCGCATCTCGCGCCTCGCATCGCAAAGCGTCAAAGTGGTTCTGGCGGGCGAGGGCGGTGACGAGCTTTTCGCAGGCTACCCCAAATACGCCGCCGACCGGCTGGCTGGCTTGGTGTCCGCTTTTCCGCAGGAGGTGATCCGTCAGCTGACGGACTGGCTTCCCTACCGGCAGCGCCGCGCCAAACTCGCGCTCGAGACCCTCTCCATCCGCGACGAGGCGGAGCGCTCGGCGAGCTGGTTCGCCTCCTTCGCACGCGAGGAACGCGAAGCGCTTTTTTCGCACGACTTCCTGGCGCAAGTGGACGTGGCACATCCCGCGCGCGTCTTCGAGCAGTACCTCGAAAAAGTACGCGAGCGCTCGCCGCTCAAGCGCATGCTCTACGCCGATTTGAAAATCTGGCT
>CAYZVR010000338.1:0-2908 GCA_964481715.1 uncultured Acidobacteriota bacterium
CGTTGCGCAGGTTCTCGTGGAGGTTGCCTAAATTGGTCGCTTGTCTTTTGTTTCTGTATTTCGTATAAGGACGGAACCGCACCCTCATTCCAAGCCGATGATGAGAAGGGAAACTGGCATGGGAGAAAAACGCAAAGAGACCAAACTGAAACGGCGCGACTTTTTGAAGGAAGTCACCGCAGGCGGGGCCCTGGCCGCGACCGGCGGATTGCTGCACGCCGCCGATAAAAGTCAACCGGCGCAAGGAGCAAATGCTTCAAAGACTGGCGTGTCAGCAAGACACAGATCTCGGATTGATTATCCCAGGACGTTTTCAGGGTCCCAATTGAAGATGATCGCCTTCCCGCTGGGCGGGATAGGGACCGGCACCATCTCTCTCGGAGGGCGCGGGCAGTTGCGCGACTGGGAAATCTTCAACCGGCCGGACAAAGGCAACTCGCCCGATTATTGTTTCGCGTCCATCTGGGCACAAGCCAAAGGGCGAAAGCCTGTGGCGCGAGTGCTCGAAGCGCGCCTCGATCCCCCTTATGAAGGCGAATCCGGCATGGGCGCCAACAATGTGCCGGGACTGCCTCGCCTGGAAGCCGCAACCTTTACCGGCGCCTATCCTTTTGCGCGCATTGACTTCCACGATTCGAAATTGCCAGTCAAGGTCCGGCTCGAGGCATTCAATCCTCTTGTGCCGGGCGACCCGGAAGCTTCGGGACTGCCCATCGCGATCCTGCGCTATTCGGTTCGCAATCCGGGAAGCACGCCCGTCAAAGTGGGGCTGGCTTACAGCCTGCAAAACATGGTGGGTAAGGAAGGCCGACAGGCGGCGTTTCGCGAAGATCAGGGCGTGTCAGGATTATCCATGAGCAATCCCATGATTTCGCCCAACGATCCCCTGAGGGGCACGCTGGTGATGGGTGTTCTGGGAGCGCCCTCCGGCAGCCTTTCGTACCTGAAAGGTTGGAAGCGCGCGCAATGGTGGGACGGCGCGCTCACATTTTGGGACGACTTCAGCGATGACGGCGCGCTGACGAGCAATTCGCCCGCCTTGAATCCGGTCGGATCGCTGGCTGTGACTCAGACTGTGGACGCGGGTGCCGAAGCTTCCGTGACTTTCGTGATGGCGTGGCATTTTCCCAACCGCACACCGGAGCGCTGTGGATGGGCTGCTGTAGAGGGGCAGGAAAAGACAATCGTAGGCAATTATTATTGCCAGCGCTTCTCCGATGCCTGGGGAGTGGCCCAGCACGTTGCGCGCGAGTTGCCGGCGCTCGAATCGCGATCTCGCAAATTCGCACAGGCCGTGGAGACTTCCACGCTGCCCCCCGCCGTTCTCGACGCCGCCATGAGTAATCTTTCGACGCTGCGGACGAACACCGCCTTTCGGACGGCCGACGGCGAATTCCACGGGTTCGAGGGATGCAACGACAAGTCGGGCTGCTGCCACGGCAGTTGCACGCACGTTTGGAACTACGAGCAGGCAACAGCTTTTGTTTTCCCATCGCTTTCGCGCTCGATCCGCGAGTCCGAATTCCTGCGCAATACCCGGGAAAACGGCCTGATGGGTTTCCGCTCGTACCTTCCCGATGGCATCAAGATCTGGGACCGCGCAGCAGCCGATGGTCAGATGGGCTGCATCATGAAGGTCTATCGTGACTGGCAGCTCTCAGGCGATAACGAGTGGCTGCGGCGGCTTTGGCCGAATACCAAGAAGGCCTTGGAGTTTGCCTGGGTCAAGGAAGGCTGGGACGCGGACCGCGACGGCGTGGCGGAAGGTGTTCAGCACAATACATACGATGTGGAGTTCTTCGGGCCGAATCCGCTGTGCGGCATCTGGTACCTGGGAGCACTTCGCGCCGGGGAAGAGATGGCGAGGGCCGTGGGTGATGAGGCATCGGCCGGGGAATACCGTCGCTTGTTCGAGAAAGGTAAGAAGTGGATTGATGCGAACCTTTTCAATGGTGAGTACTACATTCAAAAAGTGGTTGGACGGTCGCCCGAAGAAGTCGCGCCGGGTTTGCTGGTCGGAATGGGCAGCGCTGATCCCCAAAAACCCGATTATCAAATGGGCGAGGCCTGTTTGATAGATCAACTGCTGGGCCAGACCATGGCGCACGTGGCCGACCTGGGGTATCTCGTCGACGAAGAGCACGTTCGCAAAACTCTGCGATCAGTCTATCGTTACAATTTCCTGTCTGACCTGAGCGAGCACGAAGCGGTCCAGCGCATTTACGCGCTGAACGATGAGAGTGGTGTGACGGTGGCTTCCTACCCGTTTGGAAAGCGTCCGGAAATCCCGTTCCCTTATTTCGCCGAGGTCTGGACCGGGCTCGAATATCAGTACGCGGCGCACCTGATTTATGAAGGAATGCCGGCCGAAGCGCTCGCGGTGGTCGAGGCGGCGCGCCGGCGTCATGACGGCGAGAAACGAAATCCCTGGAATGAGCCCGAGTGCGGCCACCATTATGCGCGCGCCATGTCGAGCTGGGCGCTGGTTCTGGCCCTCAACGGGTTTGTCTACTCCGCCCCCGAGCGGCGTTTGACTCTCAAGCCGCGAATGCGCGGAGCAACCGTTCGCTCTTTTTGGACTTTGCCTTCCGGCTGGGGGAACTTTATCCACGTTCAGAACTCGACAAGCCAGCCCGCCCCGGCGGGCCAGCGCGCGGAAATCCATGCCGTGGAAGGGACGCTGGCACTCTCGCAGTTGGTTCTTGCGGGAGGCGGCAAGGCCAAACCTCAGGTGAAACTTGGGTCCAATGAAGTCCCAGCCACGGTGCGAGCCGGGCCGGGCGGGAGTGTGGTCGAGTTCGGCCGCGAACTGCTCGTGACTCCCGAAGCCGCGCTGACGGTGACCTTAACTGACCGGGCGTCGGCTTGAGCTGGAAATCGCCTGGCAGAGGGTCAAGGGTAAACCGCT
>CAYZVR010000339.1:0-2904 GCA_964481715.1 uncultured Acidobacteriota bacterium
CAAGTAAAGACGCTTCCATACCGAGATGTCCTTCTCGGGGTCCTGCACGTCGCGCGCCACGCCGTTGATGAATTTTTCGAGAGTGTGCGAACCTTCCGCCTGGAGATACCCGCGTCCGTTCCCATCGGTATTGACGTAAACGGCGGTGTGCTGCTGGAGTTCTTCAGCGTGTTCCTCAACCCACTCGGTCGAGCCGAGCAGACCCGGCTCTTCCCCGTCCCACGCGCAATAAATGATGGTGCGCTTTGGCTTCCATCCCTGTTTCAGGAGCTCGCCGAGCGCGCGCGCTTCTTCCAGCAGGGGCGCCTGGCCGGAAACGGGGTCTTCCGCGCCGTTCACCCAGGCGTCGTGATGGTTGCCACGAACAATCCACTCGTCAGGAAACTCTGAGCCTGGAATCCGCGCGATGACGTTGTAGATCGGTTTGACGTCCCAGTTGGCCTGGACTTTCAGGTGAACCTTGGCGGGGCCGGGACCGAGGTGATAGGTGAGTCCGAGCGCGCCGCGCCATTCGTCGGGCGCAACCGGCCCTTCGAGTGCCTCGAGCAGGGGTTTGGCGTCGCCGTACCCCAGAGGCAAAACGGGTATCGTCGTGAGGGTCTTCGCTTCCTTGACGGCCAGTCGCTTCGCGTCTTTGGTCGCGCCGATGCCGGGCGTGAGCGGATCGCCCGAACCCTCTTCCATACGCATCACGCTGCCGCGCTGCGCACCCTCGAGCGGACGCCACGCTCCTTTGGGAAATACATCCCCTTCGAAGTATCCGTCGTCGCGCGGGTCGGAATAAATCAGGCAGCCCACGGCGCCGTGCTCGGCCGCGACCTTGGGCTTGATGCCGCGCCAGCTTCCGCCGTATCGCGCGATGACAATGGCGCCTTCGACCGATACACCCAGGCGCTCAAGGGTTTCGTAATCCGCCGGCACACCGTAATTAACGTAAACGAGCGGCGCTGTCACGTCGCCATCCGTCGAATAGGCGTTATAGGTGGGCAGTTGCTCGTCCCGCTGGTCCGAGGTGGGGTCGGTTGAAACGACCGGCTCCTGGAGTTTCGCGGCGTAATGCGTGGGCGAGACCATCTCCACGATGCGCTCCTTGGGCGTCGGGAACAGAACGTAAAAGGTTTCGATGTGCGCGTCGAGCCCCCACTCCTTGAACTTCGCGAGAATCCACTCGGCGTTGTCCTTGTCATAGGGCGAGCCGACGTGGTGCGGGCGCGCCGACATGCGCTTCATATACTCCCGCAGGTTGGCGGTGTCAGGAATCGCCTTGAATTTTTCTTCCCACTGGCGCTCGGCCTGCGCGGCTTTCTCCGAAAAGCCCAAAAGCGGCTGCGACTCATCCGCGGGAGATGCCGCCAGCCCCATTCCCGCCGTCAACAACACAACGACCAGCATCCAACGACGCATCAATCCCTCCTCTTGAAGCATTTTAATGATGACTTTACGACTGCTCGAACCTGATGAAAAACCGCGTCACCCGGCCCTGTCACGAGAACCTTTAAGGGGACGCGGGTCGAACGGCAAGGCCGAACGGAGCAAGTTGCTCCTGGATAATTTTTTTCTCACCGACCGCAACGATCGTCTGCCGTGATGCAGGGAAGTATTTCCTGCCCGACGCTTCCACCTCTTCAAGCGTGACCTTCTGGATTCTCTCGCTTTGGAGACCCAGTTCTTCGGGCGGAAGGCCGTAGGACCACAGGACGGCAAGTTGTCGCGCCACCGACCGCTGCAATTGCAATCGGATGGCGCTCAGGCCAACAAGGTAGAGCCGCGCCCGCGCCACCTCGTCTTCGCTCGGAGTGGTGGTTGCCATGCGGTTCAATTCGTAATCAATCTCATTGAGGGTCGCGCCGGTCACGGGGTTGCGGACGTCCGCGCGCGTTTGCAAGACTCCCGCTTTGCTGCGAGTCTGGATAAACGCCCCGGGTGAATACGTGTAGCCTTTGTCCTCGCGGATATTCTTAATCAGACGCGAGCCAAACATCCCTCCGTAAATAGCGTTCGCCACCTCGGTCGCGGCGTAGTCTGCGTCTCCTTGCAAAGGCCCGAACGCTGCGATGGCGAAAGTCGTCTGCACCGATTCGGGCCGTTCCACCATGAATACTGCATGAGATGATTTCTCCGCAGGCTTCCCAACTGCGGCCACGGCCGGTCCCTGAGGCGGGTGCCATCCTCCGAAGAATTTTTCGACCGCCGCCGTAAGCGCTCCCGGTTCGAAATCTCCCACCGCGACGAGGAGCGCGTGGTCGGGACGGAATCTTCGCGCGAATTCGGCGCGAAGAATCACCGGCTGCGTTCCGGCAATGGAGGCCTGGGTCGGCGAAGTCACGCTATACGGGTGCGAGCCGAAAAGTCGCCTCGCCAGGGCGCGTCCGGCCAGGAAATCCGGGTCGGCCTCCTGCGCCCGCAAATTGTCAGCGGCGTTGCGTTTGGCAAGCGCCACCTCGCTCGCGGGGAACGCGGCGTTCCTGGCGACGTCGGCCAGCACCTCGAGCGCCGCTTCGGTTTTCGAAGCGAGCACGGCGGTGGTAAGCAGCAGAGTGTCCGCGCGAGCATCGCCCGAAAGGTCTCCGCCCGCGGCCTGAAATTCTTCGGCGATCTGACGCGCGTTGCGGGTCTTTGTCCCCTGGTCGAGCGTCTCGGTTAGAAGGTCGGAGAGGCCGGGAAGGTTTCTCGGATCGGCAGCCATCCCACCGCGCACGGCGAGTGCCAGCGCAACTTTCGGATATCCCGGCCGCGGGACCAGCCAGAGCGTTAGCCCGTTCGGGAGCTTTTTAACGTCCACGTGCGGCGCGTGGAAAGGCACGGTCGGCCCGTAAGCCGGAAGGTCTTTCGGGAGTGGCGGCTCTTTTTCTGCGGCCAGGGCGCCAAGTGAGACGACTAGAACACACAGACATGGGAGAAAAT
>CAYZVR010000340.1:0-2873 GCA_964481715.1 uncultured Acidobacteriota bacterium
GCTTCCCTGGAAACACGAACCCGGTCCTGCCAGGCTCGTCAAAAAGGAAAAGCACGACGGCTATACGCTCGAGCGACTTGTCCTCGACCTGAACGGCTTTGAACCTGTGCCCGCTTTGCTTCTCGTGCCGGATCGCCGCGAGGAGCGCGCCCCGGGACTGCTCTACGTTCACTGGCATGGCGGCATGTACGACCTCGGAAAAGAGCAGTTGCTGGTGGGAACGAAGGTTCAGCCTCCCTACGCCCCTGTCTGCGCCGAGAAGGGTCTTGTAACGCTAGCCATCGACAGTTGGTGCTTTGGCGAGCGCAAACACGACCCGGACGGAGGCATCGGCGAAGAAGATGCCTTCAAGCTCATGCTCTGGAAGGGTCAGGTTCTGTGGGGCATGATGATGTTTGATGAGGTTCAAGCACTCGATTACCTGGCCAGCCGGCCTGAGGTGGACTCGAACCGCCTGGGCACGACGGGTATGTCCATGGGGGCCACTAAAGCTTGGTGGTTGGCGGCGCTCGACCCGCGCGTGCGGCTTTGCATTGACCTTTGCTGCCTGACAGATTTCGAGGAGTTGATCAAGACCCATAACCTGCGAGGTCATGGGATTTATTACTACGTTCCCGCGCTGCTGAAGCACTTCCAAACGTCTACCATCAACGAGCTCATCGTCCCGCGAGCGCACCTCAGCCTGAACGGCCGTCTTGACGCCCTAACGCCGCCTGCCGGGGTAGAGCGCGTCCGGGACCATCTGCTTCCACTCTACGCCCAGTACGGCCGGCCGGAGGATTGTAAGATCGAGCTCTTCAACTGCGCCCACGAGGAAACCCTGGCTATGCGGGACCTTGTCCTCCAGTGGCTTGACCAGCGGCTTATCCAGCCGCGCCCAGACCTCCCCCACCATACCTAGGGCCGGGACCAAGAAAACCCCATAATCTTGTGCTTTTAGGCCTTTACAACCCCACCCTTTCGTGTTAATTTGCGATGGAGTTTTGGGGATTCTCGCGTCAGCCTTTGTTCGTGCGCCAGCACGGATGGCAGGGTGAAAAAATCGGGAACTGTGCGTTGTTGTTCTCCTCTGAAGATTGTGGGGAGAATCAATTGAGTATCTCATGTTTGCAACGCCGACTTCCCGGGTGTCCCTGCCATGAGCCTTGCTTCCATTCCAAAATGATTTTGAATCCGGAATGTGCCAGTGACCTGAGTGGGAGGATTCTAAATTGTTCAAGCTAAAAAAGGTCGAACTGCTGGGATTCAAATCCTTTGCCGACCGCACGCGCCTGGAATTCACGGACGGCGTGGCAGCCGTCGTGGGCCCAAATGGCTGCGGAAAGTCGAATCTTTCGGACGCCATCAGTTGGGTTCTCGGCGAGCAGAGCGCCAGGATGCTGCGTGGCGAGCGCATGGCGGACGTGATTTTTAATGGCACGGGGACTCGACCGCCCACGGGCATGGCGGAGGTCACTCTGACGCTCGTCGATCCCGAGTATGTGAAGGTTCCTCCGGTTGAGACTGAACCGCCCGAGACGCTCGAAACATCCAACCGTGATCTATTTGGCGAATCGCAAGAATCAGCGGAGGCCTCGAGCGTCGTCGCTGACGCGTCGAACGGAAACGGGTCGAACGGAAATGGTCACGCCAAGAATTCCCCTGCCCTGCGTCATCGCTCCGGTGAAATCATGGTCACGCGTCGCTTGTTCCGGTCAGGCGAGAGCGAATATTTGACGAACGGCGAGATTTGCCGTTTGCGCGACATCCAGGACCTCTTCATGGGGACCGGCTTGGGTCCCGAATCTTACGCCATCATCGAGCAGGGACGCATCGGACAAATCCTCAGCACCAAGCCTGCGGACCGCAGGGCCATCATCGAGGAGGCAGCAGGCGTTTCCAAATTCAAGACGCGCAAACGGCTGGCAGAAGCCAAGTTGGAATCTGCCCGAGGAAATCTCGCCCGCATCGCCGACATCCTGGAAGAAGTCACCAAGCAGGTGGGTTCGCTCAAGCGCCAGGCTTCCAAAGCGCGGCGCTATCGCGAATTGCACGACGAGCTCCGCGGCCGCCTGAAAGTGGTCCTTACGTCGCGCCTGATCGTTCTTGATTCGGAGTGCGTCCGGCAGCGCACCGAAATCGCCGCACTGCAAGACGAGTGCGCGACCATGGCCGGGCGCCTGGAAGAACTCGACCGCGAATACAAGTCCGTGACATCGCGGCACGAACAACTGGAAACCCAGCTTACCCAGGCTCGCGAGCTCATTGCCCAAAACGACCTCGAGCGCCAGCGGCTTGAATCACGTCTCGAACAGATCAGCCAGCAGGTGGCGGGGCTTGAAGCGCGCGCCGAAGAAGCCGCCGGCGAGACCGGACAACTTCAAACGCAGTCAGCCGCACTCGACCGGGAGGTCATTGAAATCGGCCAGCGCGCGCAGGAGATTCAGAACGCCACGGTCGCCGCGCAGGAATCTGCTAACCAGCTTGAGACGAAAAAAGAAGCACTGGCCGCCCAATTGACCGAGAGTGAAAACCAGGTTGAAACTCTTCGCCAGTCACTCCTCGCCGCGGTCAGCAATGCGGCGGAAGCACGCAATCAGCTCGTTCAGGCCGAGGAACTGGGTCTTGCCCTCGACCGCCAATCGGCTCGCGCCGAAACGGAGCTCGGTGTCGCCGTACGCGAACACGAGCAGCTGGGGCACAAGCTGGAAGTCTTTACTTCCGAGCAGCAGCGGGGCCTGAGCGACGTAGCAGGCCTCAGCCGCTCGCTCTCGGAAACCACCCAGGCGCTGAACTCGGCAGAGGAGGAGGAATCCTCGCACCGCGCGCAAATCGAAACCCTGCGGCAGGAATTTTCCGCAGCGCAAGCTCGCAAACAGACGCTCGAAGAATCC
>CAYZVR010000341.1:0-2315 GCA_964481715.1 uncultured Acidobacteriota bacterium
TTCCTGCGCGCCGCTTTCTTGGCGGGCAGAAAGCCGAGAAAACGGAATCGGTCCACGGCGAGCCCGGAAGCAGCCAGCGCCGCGACAAACGCCGACGCGCCGGGAATCGGCACCACGGGAATCTCATGCCGGATGGCCAGGTGCACCAGGCGGTACCCCGGATCGGAAACGCCCGGCATGCCGGCGTCCGAAACCAGGGCGATGTGTCCCCCCTCTTCCATCTGGAGAATCAGCTCGGGGGCGCGCGTCATTTCGTTGTGCTGGTGATAGCTGACGGTCGGCGTCTTGATGTTGAAATGATTCAGGAGCTTTTGCGTGCGCCGCGTGTCCTCGCAGGCGATCAGGTCCGCCTCTTTCAGCGTGCGCAGGGCGCGGAAGGTGATGTCCTCGAGATTCCCGATCGGCGTCGCGACCACGTAGAGTTTGCCTCGCGAATTGTTCGCAGGAACCAGCGCCGCGCGGAGATTGGTCTTGCGTGCCATGAGAATCTTCTTCCTTTGTTGAAGCGCAATTTGAAAGGGCAGTCTATCAATTCAGCCGCGCCGAAGCAAATTTAACGATCGAGGTCGTGGCCTCGCGTTTTGACCGCGTCTCACCGGGCTGCTATAATTCTCGGAGGGCATTTCACCGGAGGCCGTTTTGCCGCTCTACGGATATCGCTGCGAGAAGTGTGGCGCGCTCGTTGAAAAGATCCAGAAATTCTCTGATAGGTCGCTCTCGAAGTGCGTGAAATGCGGCGGGCGGCTCAAGCGCCTTCTCTCTGCGCCCGCCATCAAGTTCAAAGGCAGCGGCTGGTACATCAACGACTACCCCAGCAAATCTTCGGTAGAATCGTCGAAGTCCGACGGCGGCACTTCCGGCAAGACCGACGGCGCGACGAGCGAGAAAAAGAAACCCGTAGCGCCCGCCGCACCGAAGTCCGGAGACACCAGTCCCGCCGCTAAGAAGTGAGTCCGGCGACCCAATCTTCACCTATCCGATCAAAAATCCAGGGACTTGAGATATCGGCGGAACTTCCTTCCGAGGTCGGGGCGCTTCAGCGCCATTTCGACGGTCGCTTGCAGGAAGCCAAGCTTGTCCCCGGCGTCGTAGCGCTTGCCTTCGATCAGGTATCCGTAAACCGGCTCGTGGGCGATGAGGCGGCGGATCCCGTCGGTAAGTTGGATCTCGCCGCCGGAACCCGGACGGGTGGCGGCGAGCTCGCGGAAGATGGCCGGTGTGAGGATGTAGCGCCCGATGATGGCGAGGTTCGAGGGCGCGTTCGCCGGCTTGGGCTTCTCGACCATATCGTCAATGCGAAAGAGCCGCCCCTTTCTTTTCGAGTCGGCGATTGCATGCCCGCGGATAATCCCGTAGCTTGAAACGTTTTTTTTCGGCACTCGCTGGAGACCCACGACGCTCGCGCCATACTGCTCATAGACCTCGATCATTTGTTTCAGGCACGGCACCGGATGGTCAATGACGTCGTCGGAAAGGAGCACGGCGAAGGGCTCGTTCCCCACCAGATCGCGTGCCGTCAGAACGGCGTGTCCCAAACCCTTCGGCTCTTTCTGGCGAAGGTAGATGATTTCAAGCAGACTCGAGATCGAGCGCATCTGCTCGCGCAGTTCCTCCTTGCCTCGCCCGGCCAGCTCGTGCTCGAGCTCGAACGAAACGTCGAAATGGTTTTCGATGGCGTTCTTGCCGCGGCCGGTAACAAAAATCACCATCGGAATGCCCGAGGCGCGGACTTCCTCGACCGCGTACTGCACGAGCGGTTTGTCCACAAGAGGAAGCATTTCTTTCGGCTGGGCTTTGGTGGCGGGAAGAAATCGTGTTCCCAGGCCGGCAACGGGCAGGACGGCCTTGCGAATCGTCATTTTGACCTCGACAACAGATTTATGTTGCGATTTTGGCAAACAGTTTGACGCTCTTCGCTCTGCAACCGCCGCTCTAGTCCCGCTGATTTATGGTTTCCAAACACCGACCTGATGAAGCGTTAATGTTTAGTTCAGTCGCGATATGCAAACCACACAACAGAATCAATGACGGCGGTCCCGGGTAAGGATTACAAAGAAGAGAAATAACACAAAGCTGCCCCATAAGCCAAAGACAAGGTCTACAAGCCATCTCGGGATCATTCCTTGATTCCGGGCGAGGCCAAACGTGTACAAGCACATTGCCAGCAGCAGCCCTGCGACCCAACTCAACCGCCCATAGGCTCCTCTTTCGGACATACGCCCTCGATCCCCCAGCATCCGACCAACTGCTTCCAGACATCAAACGCTTTCATGCTAGCATAGGTTATTGCGGTCTTCCCATGTTAGTCCTTGGAA
>CAYZVR010000341.1:2325-2870 GCA_964481715.1 uncultured Acidobacteriota bacterium
TCCGCCTTGCGGGTTCCAGTCTATCGCGGCCGCATCGTTGCCGTCAAAGGCGCCTGGCTCCCTCTCCGTATCCCGCGCGTGTGTTACGATAATTCCTAGAGGCTGTCCATGCTGGTTCTCGGAATCGAATCGAGCTGCGATGAAACGGCCGCCGCCGTGGTCTCAGACGGCGAGCGGATTATTTCGAGTGTCGTCGCCTCGCAAATCCTGACGCACGAGAAGTACGGCGGCGTTGTGCCGGAACTCGCCTCGCGCGAGCACCTGAAAAAGATCGTGCCGGTCGTGGATGAGGCGCTCGCGCGCGCGCGCGTTACGCTGGCGGAGATTGATGCCATCGCCGTGACGGAAGGCCCGGGGCTGATCGGTTCGCTCCTGGTCGGCGTGGTTTACGGCAAGGCGTTGGCGCTTTCGCTCGGCAAGCCGCTGGTCGGCGTGAACCATCTGGAAGGCCACATCCATGCTGTACTGCTCGAAAACAAAATGGCCCGGCTGGCGGGGCACACGGTTGAAGAAGCGCGGCTGCCCGCCGTCACACTGGTTGTCTC
>CAYZVR010000342.1:0-2823 GCA_964481715.1 uncultured Acidobacteriota bacterium
AGGCGTTTGCCGCTTTCGTCCGCTCCGATGGCGCCGAAGGGCACAGGCCTGCCGCCGAGCGCGCGAATGTTCGCCGCCACGTTGCCCGCTCCGCCCGGAAAGCCTTCTCGAGCGCCTGCGTCCTTCATCAGCACGACCGGAACCGGCGCCTCGGGCGAGATCCGCGTGGCTTCGCCGCGCAGCAATTCGTCGAACATATAATCGCCGAGCACGCCGATCGCCCGCCCGCGAAAGCGGCGGATGATTTGTGCCCATCGTCTTTGATTTTTCTCCATGCTGCGCGCCCTTTCGGCGCTAACTCGCTGCCGTGCTTTTCAAAACGCTCTCCACAGCGGTACGGACCTGCTCGAATTTTACCGAAAGTATGCACTCCGGGCGCTCAAATTGGTAGCAGCGATCGCCGGGGCAGGGATTGCATTCGTAAAAATTCTGCACGATGAGCGAGCGGTCGCCCGACTCATCGCGCGGCCATGGGCCCCAGATCGGAGAGCTCGACGATCCAAAGATGATGACGACCGGCCGGCCGAGCGCAGCCGCCATGTGCGCGGGTCCGCTGTCGTTCCCGACGAAGATCCGGGCGCCATCGAGCGCCGCGGCGAACTGGCCCAGGCCGGCGCCTTCAACGCGGCGGATGGCGGCGCCGGCTGCCTTTTCAATTTCGTCCAGAACTTGAGACTCGCCGGGCCCGCAGCAGTATACGGGTTCGAGATTTGCAGCGTGATTCAAAAATTCGCCCAGCTTCGCGAAGTTTTCGGGAGCCCACTGTTTGGTGGCAAAGAGCGCCGTGGGGTGAATAAGAGCATAGCCGCCGTCCAAGTGAAGGATCTCCCGTTTCTTCCGCCACCACTGGCGATCATCTTCCTTGAAATGAAGCTCGGCTCCTGGAATTTCCTGTCGAGGCAAACCCAGATAAAAAAAAATCGCGGCCTGATGTTCCGCGGTATGGACAGTCTTCTTTCCCAGGATGCTGCGCGAATCAGGGATCAAAACATTGTATGCGCCCCGCGAACGGTAGTAATCGAATCCCACTTTCCATTGTGCTCCGCTGGCTCGCGTGAGAAGCGTGGCGGTCGGGCCGCCGTGCAAGTTGACGCATAAGGAAAACTTTTGGCGGCGAAGGTGTTGGATAGCGCGGAATCGGGAAGCGATCTTGGCAAGGCCTGAACCTGCGCCGGGATCGAGAAGCTCTTCGACGGCGGAATTGCCTTCCAGCAGCTCGCGGAATCGCGATTCGACGACGACGGAGATTCTCAGATCGGGCCGCCAATCTTTGAGCAGCCGCAGGGCAGGAGTCAGCAGAACGATGTCGCCGATGGATCGCAAGCGAATCAGGACAATCCGCGCCCCGACGGGTAAGCCCGGGAGCAATGAGGACACGTTCATTCCGGATCGAGCGCTCTGAGGGACCGGGGCGCCCCGGCTATGACGCCTCAATCTTGGCTTCATCCACGAGCATGACAGGAATATCGTCTTTAATCGGATAGACACGCCGGCACTGGGCGCACTTAAGCCCCTGTCCGTCCGCGGTGAGCTGGACGGAAACTTTGCAGAGCGGGCAGACTAGAATTTCCAAAAGGTCCTTGCTGATGGCCATAAGTTTCACTCCGATACGCTTCGCGGCTGGAATCTAGCAAACAGCCACCGCGAATTCAAGATAATGCACTGCGCTGCATTCGAGCCCCGCGAGAGCTATTCCAAGCGGCGGACTTCCGCGCTCAGCGCACACCCGAAATCTCGCCACCCGGCCGGCGCAATCTTCCAGACGGCGAGGATCGCCGAACCCTGATAGACGCGCTCGAAACCCGACTCGGATTGAGAAATAGTTTCGATGGGCGCAATCCACCAGCGCGGCTGAGGGTCGGCATCGAGCGAAACCTGCACGCGCTGCCACTCATCCACCAGGAGTAATTGCGCGGCGTTTACTTCGCCCTTAAACTCCAGCGGCCAGCGCGCCTGGTTGGCCTGGAAGTAGCGGTCCGGGGCGTCGGGAGCCAGGAGGTTGAATACCATCTCGACCCCAAGCGCGAGCGGTGTGGGAGCGCCGTGCTCCGCGTCAAGCGAGGTGCGGCATTCCAGCCGCCAGGCGCCGTCAACCATTCGAGTTTCGATTTCTTTGGTGGCACGCAGCAGCTTTTCTTCGCCGCTGGCCATCAGTCGAATTTCCCGAGCGAGCTTGAAGACTAATCCGCTCTTGCCAGGACGGCGCGCCAGAGTCCACGCGCCTCCCGCCAGCTCATGGTTTTCCTCAAGGCGCAGATAGTCGTAGTCGTCGCATTGCTTCGTGGCCGGAAAGAGGTAAGTCCGAAAGACGTGGCGACCGTAGTGGTCGTAGCGGAGCAGGGCCGACAGGTTAGGTTCTTTGTTCAACACACGGTCGTGAATGGAAGCGGGCCCTTCGCCACTCGAATCATGAGATGAGATTTTTTCCCGGACCTGAGCGTGATAAGCCTCCGGCCGGCGCATGAGCGAATTAACCAAGTCAGTGTCCGTCGGCTTGAAGCGCAGGCTTGAAACGGTGCCACCGTCTGCGGGCCGGAGCACGATGCCGAAAGCCCGATGCTGCACGAGGATTTCTTCGCGGCCATCCGCGTCGAAATCTCGCGTCTCGACACTACCCCCCGGGTTTCCGGAATGCGGCTCGAGACGGTCGAGCAGTGCTTCAGCTTGAATCAATTGGCGCAAGACTGCGCTGCGGAGGTGCGGCGCGTACAAGCCTCCGAAGATTCCGTGCCAGTACGGATCGTTGCATTGCCCGGCCAGGAGATGGGTGTGGGCTTCGGCGAGGGCGCGCTTGTTTTCTTTGCCTGTCCGTTTGGCCGCGCT
>CAYZVR010000343.1:0-2818 GCA_964481715.1 uncultured Acidobacteriota bacterium
TGGGCACCGGAATCAGCGAGCGCTTCACCAGCCGCGGCGCGGCCTTCGGCGATTTCGACAACGACGGCGACGTGGATGCCCTCGTTCTGAACATGAACGATCTCCCGTCTCTTCTCCGCAACGATGGCGGCAACAAAAACAATTGGATCAAAATAAAATTGATCGGCACCAAGTGCAATCGCACCGCGATCGGCGCGCGCGTTCGCGTCCTGACGGGAGACCACGCTCAGATGGACGAAGTCCACAGTGGCTCGAGCGTCATGTCGCAATGCGATTTGCGCCTGCACTTCGGTTTGGGCAAGGCCAAAGTCGCCGACCTGATAGAAGTGAAATGGCCGACCACTCAGAAAATTGAAAAGTTCACTCGCGTTCAGGCGAACCGCATCCTCACCATCCGTGAAGGCGCCGGAATTGTCAGTGCGGTCACGCCGCCGAGGTGGTAGTCCACACACCGTATGCAAATGTCCTGGAATCCCAAACTCCGCTCGCGTCGCGAAATTTGCGCGTGAGCGGCTGCACTCCTTGCGTCGTATAATGGGGCGACTCAAGACGAGGGGGGAACGCATGGACCGCCAATCAGCGTGGGACCTGTTGTGTGAATACACCAAGAGCGAGAACCTGCGGAAGCACGCGCAGGCCGTCGAGGCGTGCATGCGCGCTTACGCCGCCAAGTCCGGCGAAGACCAGGAGACGTGGGGCGTGGTCGGCCTGATTCACGACTTTGATTACGAAATGTATCCCAACGCTCCCGACCATCCGCTGAAAGGCAGCGAGATTCTGAAAGAGAAAGGGTTTTCGGAAGAAATCCGCCGGGCGATTCTTGGCCACGCCGACTACTCGGGCGTCCCAAGGGACACGCTGCTCGCGAAAGCCCTCTTCGCCTGCGACGAACTGGCGGGTTTCATTACAGCCTGTTCCCTGGTGCGGCCCGAGCGGATTATGTCTCTTGAGGCAAAGTCGGTGCGAAAGCGGATGAAGGATAAAGCGTTCGCGCGCTCGGTGAGCCGCGAGGACATCACCAAGGGCGCGGAAGAACTCGGCGTTCCGCTCGACGAGCACATCACCTTCTGCATCGCAGCAATGCGCGGCATCTCGGACACGCTGGGCTTGTCTCCGTCACAGTCCGTGGCGGCCGGAGACTCCGTCAACCCCAGCGCATAGCGGATTCCTGCCAAATGTTCTAGAGAGAAACTTTCTGGAGGTAAGCGGCGGCCGCTACGTCCCAGTGAAGCTGCTGTGCGATTTTCTCCTTGAGCGCTTGGGCGGCGTGCGGCTCGCCGTGAATGAGAAATGTCTTGCGAGGAGGCTTGGATAGCCCGCCCAGCCAGCGAAGAATCTCGCCGTAGTCGGCGTGCGCGCTCAAGTTTTCAATCGTCTCGATGCGCGCGCGAACGCTCACCTGCCGCCCGTGCATCTTGACGCTTTCGGCTCCCGATTGAATATTCCTGCCGCGCGTTCCTGGACCCTGAAATCCCACAAACAAGATCGTGTTGCGATGATCCGGCAGGCAGCGCTCGAGATGGTGCACCACGCGGCCGCCCGTTGCCATGCCACTTGCCGAAATGATGATCATCGGGTAGTGAATATTATTGAGAGCGATGGAAGCATCGCGCGTGCGGTCGAAGTGCACGTCGGGCGGCGAAAACGGCCGCACGCCCTGCGATTCGAGCGCCGTGGTTTGGAGATTGTGGTCCTCGTGGTGCTTGCGATAGATGTCGGTGACGTCAATCGCCATCGGGCTGTCCACGTGAACGGGAATCGAGGGCATTTTATTTTGCTCGATCAGCTCACGAATGATGTAGAGGAGTTCCTGCGTCCTCCCGACGGCGAAGGAGGGAATCACCACCGTTCCGCCGCGCTTGGCGGTTGCCTCGATAATCGCAACGAGGCGGGCGCGAAAGTCGTCGGTGGGATGCAGCCGGTCGCCGTAAGTTGATTCCACGAGAAGTGTGTCCGCGCCGTCCGGAACGCCCGGCTCGCGAATAATCAACTGCTGGTAGCGGCCGAGGTCGCCGGAAAATAGGACCTTGTGCGCCGAACCGTTTTCGTGAACGCTCACTTCGATACTTCGCGCGCCCAGGATGTGGCCGGCGCCGTAAAAGCGCAGCGAGAAATGCGGGGAGAGTTCCAGCGGCTTTGACTCGTCGATGGGACGGAAAGCCTCGAGCGAGGTGACCGCTTCTGCGTAAGTGTAAAGCGGCAGTGCGGGCTTGTGCTTGCTGAAGCCCTTGAAGTTTGCGTACTCCGCGTCTTCTTCCTGGAGGTGCCCGGAATCAGGCAGGATTAGGCGCGCCAGTTCCAGCGTTGCGGATGTCGCGAAAATTTGCCCGCGATAGCCGTCTTTGACCAATCGCGGCAGGTAGCCCGTGTGGTCGAGGTGCGCGTGGGTCAGCACCACCCAGTTGACGCTCGAGGGCGGAACGGGCAGCGGATTCCAATTGCGCAGCCGCAGCTCTTTCTCACCCTGGAAGAGTCCGCAGTCGATCATCAACCGTTCGCCGCCCGCTTCAAGCAAATACTTGGAGCCGGTAACGGTTCCCGCCGCGCCGAGAAATTGCAGAGTAGCCATTTAACACCTGCCGTCAGTGACGAGTGACATGTGATGAGCGCGGACATTCAAACACGGGCGAGGGCGCCGATGCAAGTGGGAGTTGACCAGTCCTCCCCAGTCGGCACGCGATGAGCCCAAGCCGTCTAGCCTGGACGGGCCGCACGAACCTGTTCCCAAGGTCCCAAATTCCCTGTCCATTGCGGAATTAATCTTCAAATCACCACCGATTCCTGATACTCACCGAAAACCTTGCGCAGGATGTCGGAA
>CAYZVR010000344.1:0-2776 GCA_964481715.1 uncultured Acidobacteriota bacterium
CTCCCGCAGGTAGACCACGAAACGGCGGTAATGGTCGGCATATTCTTCCGGCTTCATCTCGCCGCCGCATCCCCAGCTCTCGTTGCCTACTCCCCAATAGCGCACGCGGAAAGGCTCCGGCGAACCGTTCGCGGCACGCTCGTCAGAAAGCGAGCTGCCGGAAGGATAATTGCAATACTCAATCCAATCGCGCATTTCTTCCGGCGATCCGCTTCCCATGTTGCCCGCGAGGTACGGCTCTGCGCCAATCTTCCGGCACAAGCCGATGAATTCGTGCGTTCCGAAACTGTTGTCCTCCACGTAGTTTCCCCAGTGGATGTTCACTCGCCTGGGGCGTTTGGATGCGGGGCCGATGCCGTCCCGCCAATGGTAGTCGTCTGCAAAACAGCCACCGGGCCAGCGCAGGACGGGAATCCCCAGTTCGCTGAGGTAATCAATCGCGGCTTTCCGGTAACCATCAACGTTTGGAATGGGAGAGTCCTTGCCCACCCAAAGGCCGCCGTAAACACAGGAGCCCAGGTGCTCGGCGAATTGCCCGTGAAACTCGGGGCGAATGAGCCCTGCCTCCGCGTCAGCGTGAACGATGACCCGTTGTGACGATGATGTGTCCGCGAGGATGCCTCGCGGGACCAAAGTGGAAAGTGACAATGCGGCGGCGTTTGCCGCGAATCGCCGCCGGGACATTTTTAGTGGCATGTCAGGCCTACCCCGTCGTTCGATTTTATACCGTCAATCGAAGACTTCAGAACAAGCGCTTTCAAAGCACAGAGGGGCGAACCCCGGCGCGCTCACCCCCAAACGGAGTTCATACGATTCCCGCGCGCTGCTTGGCGCGGGCGATAATCTGCGCCATCACGTCGCGATGGCGGTCAAACGTATCATCCACCACGGTGATCGTCGGTATGAATAAATCACTTAATGAGAGTGTCTTCGGATCGAACGGGCTGAACCCGGATTCGTGGACGCCGCTGCTTCCCCGCCCCGGCGCGGGATGGCTGAGGTGTTGAAACGTGCGGGCGTACTTGGTCAAGGCCGCCGGGTAGGCAAACTCCGAGAAGGCATGGTAGAGCGGAATGAAGGAAAGCAGCCCGTCGTAGTGCATTTCACCGCAACAGAGCACCCCGGGATGCTGGTTTCGCAAGTCCGCGACCAGCCGGCGTGTTCCCTCATGAGGGTCGGCCTTGGTGTTATTCTCCCAGCCACCTGCGATGTCCAGGAAGTAGGCGTCCACATGGTATTGCCGGATGACTTCATCAATCCGGGAACTCAGCCACTCACGCCAGGAATCCACGCCGATGTTCATGTAGGGCATCCAGCCTTCGCGGTGCCGGTCGTTGTCCCAGTCTACCCAGTTCAAAGAGAAGGGGTCACCATCAATTTGCGCCATCGTGGCATCAGCAAACTTCTCGAAGACGGGCAAGCGTTCGTTCGCGGCGTTGATTCCGAACATGGGCATCATGTGATAGCCGAGTTTGTGCCCCACCTGAATGAGCTCCTCGAAGCCTTTCTCGCCTCCCATGCGAGGGTCCGCTTTGTACAGCGGATAGTTCCAGTAATATCGCCCGTCCCATGCGGGAATGAAAGCCAGAACGCGCTCGCCCGGAATCTGAGTGGCAACCCACTGGAGAATTTTCTGCATCTTGGCAAAGTCGTTAAAGATGTACCCCGTCCAGTGCATTCCGTGCGGCGCAACCACTAACGCCACGTCACGGAGCCAGGCGGGCACGTCGTCGCGCTTTTCCCAATCGGGCAGGCCAAGGGCGCGTTCCACGTGCTCGAAGTGAGGACGGAAGGCGCTTTCTGAGGTTCCCGTTCTGCCAACCCGCCATGTGGGACTTTGAAGGCGATTGCTCTTGCTCCATCCGGGTTGTTCAAATGTCAATTCGGCGCGATACCCTTTCTCGCCCGGCTGGAAGTAGAAACGATTCGCCCGCACGCTTTCATTGAGAGCGGAAAGAAAAAAGAAATCCTGCTCTCCCGCCTGGATCACTGCGAGCGGCGTATTAAAGCCCCAGGCGACGAAAAGCGATCCACCCCCGAAGGGATACCCGAGCAAAACTTCGTCATCCTTGGGATCGTAGAAATTCGCTCCGCCGGCGGAAATCT
The DNA here is from genome assembly GCA_964481715.1 of uncultured Acidobacteriota bacterium. Classification (GTDB taxonomy): domain Bacteria; phylum Acidobacteriota; class Terriglobia; order UBA7540; family UBA7540; genus JAHEKS01. Next base: position 2,107 of record CAYZVR010000344.1, read on the forward strand.
TGCCCCGGGGCACTCCGCGCACGATGGCCGAGATGGACTTGATAGGCTGCTCCATCTCCGCACTTCCGTCCCATTCGATGTAAGAACCTCTCTTGCGGATTCGCGCCGTGACCTTTCCCGGCGCCTCTTGCTGGCCTCCGGCCCAGACCAGCTGGGAGCAATGGATTTCGATCCCATCGCCTTTGTCTTCGACCTTCATTTGTTCGCGGTCGAGGGCGTAAGTATTTTCAAAAGTGTAGAGGCGGAAAGAAAACTGCAGATCGGCGAATTCGACGGAGGGCTCCGGAAAGTCAAAGCTGAATTTCATGAAACCCTGGCCTCGCGGCGGAGTGTAGACATCGCTCGTAGAGGTCAGAGGCAAGATGCGGCGTTCGAAAGGTATCGGAGAACTGGTTACAGGTCGGGAGTTTCCGGCAAGGAGCCCGCCGGTTTGGGGAGGGATCAAAGCTCCAGCTCCCAAGGCGGCTACTGCTTTCGATAACAACTTTCGGCGGGAGATCTTACGGCCCATATTCCTTTCCTGACAGGCACGACGAAGTTCTTCCGCCTGCCTCGTAAGGGTTATGGTGAGAACACAAAGAGGCATCGCCCCCCGGCTGCCCGTTCGACCTCTCGACCCTGATCGGGTCCGCTATTCCGGGAGCAAGGAGGATCCGAGCGATGACAGTTT
>CAYZVR010000345.1:0-2751 GCA_964481715.1 uncultured Acidobacteriota bacterium
GTCGTTCCATCGGCGGTCGCCGAGCTCGGAGGCGCGAGTGGGATTCTGCTCCATTTCGTAATCCCATTCCGATTTGAAGAGCTCGTGCAGTTTAACTGCCGCGTCATTGGAAGAATCGTTCAAAGAGGCCTCCAGCTTCACCATTCCCAATGATATCGAAACCAAGGCGAGCATGAATACGATCAGAAGATGATTGCGACTTCGCCCCATGGCCCCTCCCTCGAAAATACGATTCGCTACTCGCCGATGACTTTGATCAGCGCGCGCTTGCGGCGCTGGCCGTCGAACTCCGCATAGTACACCTGCTGCCAGGGACCCAGGTCGAGTTTTCCGTTTGTGACCGGAACGAGCACTTGGTGCCCGACGAGAAGATTCTTCAGGTGCGCGTCGCCGTTCGTTTCGCCCGTTCGATGATGGCGGTAGTCGGCGCGAAAGGGCGCGAGCTTTTCGAGCCACTCTTCGATGTCGGCGATCAGGCCGTCTTCCGCGTCGTTGATGTAAACGCCGGCGGTGATGTGCATCGCCGAGGCTAGCACCAGCCCTTCTTGAATGCCGGCTTTGACCAGCGCCTTTTCAAGCTCCGGCGTGATGTTAATGAATTCGCGCTTTTTCTTGGTATTGAACCACAGATATTCGGTGTGCGATTTCATGCCTTGGCTCTCATCGGGTGGATTGGAAGGAAGGATTATACTTGAGTCACAGCCGGACGCACCACGGCACTAAGATGAGGCGCCGTAACATAAGACTTGCATTGACGATTTGGAACGGCGAAAGCTCAGTAGAATTCTTCCACCAACTCATCGAACAAATTCTTTTCAAGCCCTAGGGGATGGTGGACCAGCGGCCCTTTTTTGAGCGCCGGTTCGGTATCTTCGTAAGTGGCTTCTTCGCCCTTATAGAGAACTCCGATCGGAATCTTCGGGTCCCACTCGAAAGATTTCTGGAGGGCGGAGGACATGTCGGCAGTATCGTAGCCCTGTTCGTCCTCGAGCTTGTACACCCGCTGCTTGAACCACGGATAAGTGTTGATCTTGTTGTAGGTCACGCAGGGACTGAAAACGTCAACCAGCGCGAAGCCGTGGTGAGCGATGCCGCCCGCGATAATGTCGGCGAGGTGCTTGGCCTCGCCCGAAAAACCCCGTGCAACGTAAGTGGCCCCCGAGACGAGCGCCAGCGCCAGGGGATTGATGGGCAGTTCCACGTTTCCGCGCGGCGTGGACTTGGTCTTGTGGCCCTTGGACGTGGTCGGCGAAGCCTGGCCGGTGGTGAGCCCGTAGATCTGGTTGTTCATCACGATGTAGGTCAGGTCGAGGTTGCGCCGCATGGCGTGGACAAAATGTCCAAGGCCGATGCCGTAGCCGTCGCCGTCGCCGCCCGTGATGACGACGTGCAAGCTGTGATTGGCGAGCTTGGCGCCGCTCGCCACCGCCACCGCGCGTCCGTGCAGGCTGTGGACGCCGTAGGCGTGGAAAAAGCCGGGCAGGTTGGACGAGCAGCCGATGCCCGAAACCACAAAAATGTCCTTGGTCGGCAGGTGGAGTTTTTGTGCGGCGAGCTCCAAGGCGCGCAGCACGCCGAAGTCTCCGCAGCCGGGACACCAGTCCGGCTCGACAATGCTCTGATAAGTTTCGAGCGGCAGTTCAACGACAGTTGCCATGATTCCCTCTCAAGCCCCGACGAGCCCCCGCACGCCGAGATGTGGTTTATGGTATTGCGGTGACGGGCTGCCAGGAATAAATCGAACCCGTCTTCGAACCGATTTTCAACTCTCCTCGATTTTCTCCTGAACTCCGGTCCACGATGCCCACGCTCCACACGGGCTCTCCGTGGGAATTTCCATCCGTCAATTGAATGGCAGCGGGCCGGCCCGCATCCGCCAGGTGCGCGCGGATGTAGTGGTACGCCATCTCGCGCGCCTCTTCGAGCGTGACGTCCAAATTCTTGGGCTGCCCGGCGAGGATGCGCTTGGTTTCTTCCGCGATGATGCGCGGCTCAAACGGCTCGCCGTCGTATTTCAGAATGTGGTCGTGGACGGTGATGCCGGTTTCGGCGCGCAGCAGTCGCGCAAACTGGCCGGTGTAGTTGGCCTCCACACAGATGAGTTTTTTGGAATTCTTCAAGAGCGCCGTCACTTCCGCTGATTGGAAAGGATGAATGTATTTGATGTGGAGCTGATTGACGCGCACCCCTTCGGTGGCGAGGAGCGCTCGGGCTTCGCTGATGACGCCGCGCGTCGAGCCCCATCCGATAAGCGTTGCGGCGGCGTCCGCGGGACCTTCGAGCGTGGGCGGCTTCAATTCCTTGAGCACGCCGTCCATTTTTTTCATCCGCCGCTCCATGATTTTGCGGCGCACGGGCTGTGAAGTGAAAACGTCGCTGATGGTGATGCCTTCCTCGTCGTGCTCGTCGGTGGCGGCGACGTATTCCGCGCCCTCGGTGCCCGGCAGGACCCGCGGCGACACGCCCGAAAAGGTATTGGCGTAGCGCTTGTAGGTCCCGTTTCCCTTGGGCCAATCCGTGATCAGCTCGCCGCGCTCGATGGGGACGTCGTGTCGCAGCGCGTCCGCCTCAATCGTTTCAGGGTGCTCAGAAACGTAGAGGTCCGAGACAATTATGACCGGAAGCTGATATTTCTCCGCCAGGTTCATCGCCTCGACGGCCGTCCAATAGCAGTCTGCCGTATCAATCGGCGCGATAATGACGCGCGGGAAGTCGCCCTGCGAGGCCCCCAGAACCTGATTCAGATCGCCC
>CAYZVR010000346.1:0-2688 GCA_964481715.1 uncultured Acidobacteriota bacterium
GCAGCTCCGGAACAAAGTTTAGCAGGTAGGGGCTTCCGAACAGGACAAAGACAAATGGGCCGTCGTGAGGCGCGAGCGCGCGCAACAGGTTCTGCTGATTATCGGTCAGCCCCACTGCCCCCTTGTAAGAGGCAATGCGGATCGAGCAGGCGACGACCACGGTCTTGTGGGAGGCAGCGATCTCGCCAATCAGGTTCGCCTCGCTCGAAGAGGTCGCGGGCGTCACGGTGACGAAGAGCGTCTTCGCGTGGCGTTTGACGAACTCCGCCCGAAACGTCAGCCCGGCGTCAGCAGCGTTTTCCTGGTCACCCGAATCCACAAAATTCACGAGCAGGACCTCTTCGTCGTCGCGAAGCTTGAGGGGCAGCGCGTTCGCGTCGTCCTTCACGAGCGTGAGGGCGTGCTCGATAATTTCCTGCGACTTTTGCTGCGCCACCGGGCCGCCCACGGCCGTATCAATCTGATTGAACGGCGGCAGGCGGTCGTTATTCAAACCCGCCCACGCCTTGGCGGCGAGCACGCGGCGCACCGACTCGTTGACGCGCTCCTCGCTCAATTCACCCTTCCCGACCGCAGTTTTGAGCGCGGCGAAAGCGCCGGGTACGTCCTGCGGCTCAAGGGCCACGTCGGCTCCTGCTTCAATTGCTTTCAATGGCGCCTGCGCCGCGCCGAAGTTTTCGGTGATGGCGTGCATGGCAAGCGAGTCCGTAAAGACCAGCCCTTGAAAATCCAATTCTTTGCGCAGCAGGTCGGTGGTGATGGCCGAAGACAGCGAAGCCGGCACGCCCGCAGTTTTTTCAAGCTGCGATAGGGTAATGTGTGCAGTCATTACCGCACCCACACCCGCTTTGATGGCGCCTTCAAAAGGCGGCAACTCGATGGCATTGAGGCGCGCGCGGTCGAAGGGAATCACCGGCAGCGCGAGGTGTGAATCCGTGCTGGTGTCTCCGTGGCCGGGAAAGTGCTTGGCCGTTGCGATGACGCCCGCATCCTGCGTGCCTTTGATGTAAGCCTCCCCAAACGCGCTCACCTTGAGCGCATTCTCGCCGAACGAGCGGACATTGATGATGGGATTCGCGGGATTATTGTTAACGTCCACCACCGGATAAAAGTTGACGCGAATGCCCATGGCCCGTGCTTCTTTGGCCGTGAAGCTCGCGGCCTCGTAGGCATACTGGGGATTTCCAGTCGCGCCGATCGCCATGCCGCGCGGAAAGCGGGTACCTCCCGCGAACTGGAATCCCGGTCCGCCTTCCAGGTCGGCGGTGACGAGCAGCGGATTGCGCGCCAGGCCTTGCATGCGGCTGACCATCAAATAGGTGATCGCAGGGTCTCCCCCGCGGATGATGTAACCACCCACGTGGAACTTCTGGATGTTGTCCTGAATTTCGCGGAAAGCGTCGCTTTCGAGGTTCAGAAATCTTCCCTGTGTGGCGGGAAAAAGAAGCTGGCCGAGCTTTTCGTCCAGCGACATATGCGCGAGGGTCTGATCTACCCAAGCCTCTTGGTCGGGGTTAAGCGGCAACTGAGCGCGGCCGTTTGCCACTCTCAGCATCAGGATGGCGGTTGTGAGAAAAACGGCACTCCGCAAAATTCTGTTCATAGGGAATCGGTACCCCGCGTCAAACGGTGTGCGTCACGATTCTAAGCGAGCGGGGATTGTCTGGGTCAAGACCTTTGACTCCGGCCAGGTGCGCCGCAAAGAGCTGCCCGGGAACAATGTAAGGGATGGGCGTGTAAATTTCGGGCGTCGTTCCCGGCACTCGAATGGCGCGCGTCGAGGCGTGCAGCCGCGCCCCCTCGGACGAGATCACAACCGTTTCGGCGTGCAGCTTGCGCAAGCGTTCTTCCAGGCGCGCCAGGTCGCGGAAGGCTTTGCCCGGCGGGAGGAACATCAGCACCGGAAAATCGCGCTCGATCAGCGCGATGGGACCGTGCCGGAAGTCGGCGGAAGAAAAGCGTTCCGCCACGACGTAGCAGGTTTCCATAAGCTTGAGCGCCAGCTCGAAAGCGTTGGCATAATTGATGCCGCGCGCCACCACCACGCACTGGCGCATGAAGCGGTAGCGCTCGACCAGTTCGCGCACCTGCGGGCTGAGCTCGAGCGTCTGCTTCACGCGGTCCGGAATTTCGCTGATCGCCTCGAGGGTGATTTTGGGCGAGAGTGCCGCGGCCAGCAGGTAGAGCACCATCAACTGTCCGGTATAGGTCTTGGTGGCGGCGACGGAGTGCTGCTTTCCAGCGCGCACGTGGAAGGAGTCATCCACGATGCCCGCCATCGCCGAGTGCGCTTCGTTGGTAATGCCGATGGTGTAAGCGCCCTGGCGCCGCGCGGACTTGAGGACCAGGTTGATGTCCGCGCCTTCGCCCGATTGCGAAATGCCCACCACCAGCGCGCCGCGCAGGTCGAGCCGCGCGTGGTAGAGCGTGTGGATGGAAGGCGCGGCGAGCGACACGGGTATTCCCGTGGTCAGCTCAAAAAGATACCGGCCGAATTGCGCCGCGTTGTCCGAGGTTCCGCGCGCCACCAGCACGATGAGCCGAAATTTGCGTTTTTGCGCGAAGCGCTCGAAATCGCGGGCGTGCTCGCGCTCGGCCGCAAAGGTCCGCGCGAGCGCGCGCGGCTGGTCCAGAATTTCCTCCATCATACGGGACATCATTCACCTGCTCGGAAGGTTGTGGTGCCAA
>CAYZVR010000347.1:0-2653 GCA_964481715.1 uncultured Acidobacteriota bacterium
AGCTCGAAACTCGGGCCCGCGAAGGCGATCTTCGAGTTTCGATTTTCGAGTTTCCGGTCCTTACAACTCCACCACCAGCCGGGCTTTCGAAATGTTCTCCAACTCCAGCTCTTTGAGACCTTGCTCACCCAGGTCGAGCCGCAATCGGCCGGATTCATAACCCGCCAGGCGCCCTTCCAAAACTTTCTGCTCGTCCACCGGGTCGCGCAACACCAGGCGCACCCGCCGCCCCACAAAGTGCTCGTAGTCGCTCGGCTTTACGAGCTTGCGGTCGAGCCCCGGAGAGGAAACCTCCAGCGTGTAGCTCGCCGGAAACAGGTCTTCCACGTCCAGAATCGCGCTCAATTGCTCGCTCACAAGCTGGCAGTCGGCGTGTGAGACGCCTGCGGGCTTATCAATGTAAACCCGCAAAAGCGGATTCACCCGCCCGCCCTTCAACTCCACATCCACCAGCGCCAGGCCTTCCGACACGGCCACGCGCTTGGCGATCTCGCGGATCTTCTCCAAGTCAAAAGACATCGGTGCATTGCCGATTGGTGATTGAAGATTGCCGATTGGAAGCCCCCGGCGTTCGGCTTCCCGACATCCCCCGCCAATCCGCTCCAACAAAAAAGTGGGCTTTCGCCCACTGGATGCGTCCGCCATTTGAAGTATAGCCTTGGGGGTACCTAAATGCAAGCACGGAAGGCTAAGAATGCAATTTGGATGGGGGACCTTGAATTAACGGCCACCAAGCTGCTTCACTGACCTGGTTTGTCGGGCCAGTAGCCGGTGTTCTTATCGTCCAAATGGCCTCCCACAACCCCACAGATTATTGCCACAAAGAGGCAACCGAAGGCCAGAAGAGCTTGCTCGCAAGTCCTTAGCGGCGTAAACAGAAAGATCGCACCCGCAAAGTCCGGTTTTTCGCCGGGCGAAGTCCGCCGCAGGCTATTCACGCCGCCATCGAACTGGGTTAAGATGCGGCGGTTAGCCGCTCGTCTGGCGCGATGAGGGGACGGGCCGCTGAACTCCACGGAAAGCGTCGCGCAGTCAGCCCAGGTTTTCGGAGGAAAGTAAATCGATGGCCGCATCGCCGCAGGAAAAGCTGCACGCCTTCCAGCCGCGCCACAAATTTTTTGTCGGCATTGATTCCGACGGGTGCGTCTTCGACTCGATGGAGATCAAGCACAAGGAGTGCTTCATCCCGAACATCATCCGCTACTGGAAGCTCCAGGCGATTTCGAAATACGCGCGCGCGGCGGCGGAGTTCGTCAACCTCTATTCGAAATGGCGCGGCGTAAACCGCTTCCCCGCCCTGACCAAAACCTTCGAGCTGTTGCGCGATTGGCCTGAGCCGATGCGCCGCGGCGTGAAAATTCCCGAAGTTCCGACGCTCGAGGCCTGGATCAATTCCGGCCAGCCGCTCGGAAACCCAACGCTCGAAGCCGAAGCCGCGAAGACCGGCGACCCGGTGCTCGCGCTCACGCTCGAATGGAGCAAAGCGGTGAACCACTCGATCGCCGAGATCGTCGAAGGCGTTCCGCCGTTTCCCTTCTTCTGCGAGTGCGCGGATAAAATTTCGCGGCAGGCGGACATCATCTGCGTTTCGGCGACGCCCGGCGAAGCCTTGACGCGCGAGTGGCAGGAACACGACATCGCAAAATACGCCGCGGTCATCGCCGGCCAGGAAATGGGCTCGAAGAAAGAACACCTCAAGCTCACCGCGGCCGGCAAGTACGAAAAAGATTGTGTGCTGGTCGTCGGCGATGCGCCCGGTGATATGTCCGCGACGCGCGCGAACAGCGCGCTGTTTTTTCCCGTCAATCCCGGGCACGAGGAAGAATCGTGGGAGCGCTTTTATCGCGAAGGCATTGACCGCTTCTTCGCTAAAACTTTTGCCGGTGACTACGAGGCCTCACTCATCGCCGAGTTCGAAATGCTACTGCCCGAAAAGCCGCCGTGGAAGTCGTGACGGTATCGAGCTGCTAAAAATATGGACCGTGATCCCGATTTAAGAACTTGGAAGGAGTACAGACGTCGCAAGCGTGTCGTGCGAGTGTTGTTCTATTCGTATGGCACGCTTCTTTTCGTCTGGGTTCTTTTGGCCGGGCTTTTCAATCTAAAGGATCCCCACACGTTTGTGGTAGAAGAAATCATACTTGCACTTTCAGTCGGAAATGAGGCCTTCGCATGGCACAAACTCTTGCAATGGCCCTGCCCGCGATGCGGGAAAAGTTTTGAGGGACGGCATTACAGAATTTGGCGAGGTGAGTGCGCGCATTGCGGACTTCGCGCGCCGAAGGAAAGCGAATCTTCGACCGCATAGAAACTCGAATACAAGTAGAGTTAGCCGGTGAGAGAAGATATGAAGTTAGCGCTCCTGGCCAAAGACGTTTTCGAATTGAAATTGCACCACCACGCCGTGCTTCGGCCCGTTGGGGCCGAGGCCAAAGGGGACCGACACGCCGATTTCGACCAAAGTTTTCTTGAGCGTCATGAAACCGTAGCGCACGCCGGGCGCAGCGACCCACGAAAGCTGCCCTTGCCGGCTGCCCGTGATGACGCCGGGCACAACCTCCTGCTGCCAGCTTCCCAGGCCTTCGAGAAAAATGTGGATGTCGTGTTTGCCGCTGGGTGTAGATCGCTCGAGCGCGCGCAGTCCGAGGGCTGT
>CAYZVR010000348.1:0-2555 GCA_964481715.1 uncultured Acidobacteriota bacterium
AAAGCCATCTTCAAGCCGTACGGGATGGTTCTGGTTACGGGGCCGACGGGCAGCGGCAAAACGAATACCCTTTATTCCTCCATCGCCCAGCTCAACAAGCCGGATACCAACATCGTGACCGCCGAGGACCCGGTTGAGTTCCAGTTGCATGGAATCAACCAGGTCCAGATGAAGGAACAGATCGGGTTGAACTTCGCGGCGGCCTTGCGTTCTTTCCTCCGGCAGGATCCCAACATCATTCTGGTCGGCGAGATTCGCGACTTTGAGACGGCGGAAATCGCCATCAAGGCCGCGCTCACCGGGCACCTTGTTCTTTCCACCCTGCACACGAACGACGCGCCTGCCACGATTTCGCGTCTCATGAACATGGGCATTGAGCCCTTCCTCGTCGCGACTTCGGTCCACTTGATTTGTGCCCAGCGGCTTGCGCGCCGCATCTGCACGGAATGCAAGGTGGAAGAGGATCTGGGCCCGCAGGTTTTGATCGACGCTGGATTTACGCCCGAAGAAGTTAAAAAGGTCAAAGTCTACAAAGGGCAGGGTTGCTCCACCTGTAATAACCGGGGTTATAAGGGTCGTGTGGGCTTGTACGAGGTTTTGGAGATCACGGACGAACTCCGCGAATTGATCCTGGTCGGCGCCTCAGCCCTCGAAATAAAGAAGAAAGCGGTCGAGCAGGGCATGATTTCCCTTCGCCGCAGCGGACTTATCAAGGTCATGAACGGGATGACCACGCTCGAAGAAGTCATTCGCGAAACGGTTCTTTAACCGGTGCCGATCGCTCCAGAGGAAGACGCAAGGAGGACCTAAAGGATGCCAATACCAAGTCTCAGTGAACTGCTCAAGCGCATGGTGGATTCGGCAGGGTCGGACCTTCACATTACCACCAACTCGCCGCCGCGCATCCGTGTGCACGGCGAACTGAAGCCTTGCGAAGACCTGCCCGCCATGGGGCCGGCCGATACCAAACAGCTTGCCTACAGCATCCTCACCGACGCGCAGAAGCACCGCTTTGAAGAGAATCTCGAGCTCGACTTCTCCTTCGGCATTAAGAATATCGCGCGCTTCCGCGGCAACCTTTTCAACCAGCGCGGCGCGGTGGGCGGGGTTTTCCGCGTGATTCCTTTTGAGATCAAGTCTTTCGAACAGCTCAACCTTCCAGCTATATTGCGCAAAATGTGCGAGAAGCCGCGGGGACTGATCCTGGTCACGGGCCCGACGGGAAGTGGGAAGTCTACGACGCTCGCAACCATGCTCGACCTGATTAATCAGACGCGTCACGAGCACTTGATCACGATCGAGGATCCCATCGAGTTCATTCACCCGCACAAGCGCTGCCTGGTAAATCAGCGGGAAGTCCACGCCGACACGCATTCGTTCTCGAATGCCTTGCGCGCCGCCCTCCGCGAGGACCCCGATGTAGTACTCATCGGCGAAATGCGCGACTTGGAAACCATTGAAGCCGCCCTGCGCATTGCCGAGACCGGCCACTTGACGTTTGGGACGCTGCACACCAATTCCGCTTCGTCCACCATCAACCGCGTGATTGACGTGTTTCCTGCCCACCAGCAGTCGCAAATCCGCGCGCAACTTTCTCTGGTGATCGAGGGAATTCTTTGTCAGGCTCTGCTGCCCAAGCCGGATGGAAAGGGCCGGGCCATGGCCATGGAAATCCTGGTCCCCAACCCGGCCATCCGCAACCTGATTCGCGAGGACAAAATCCATCAGATCTATTCTTCAATGCAGGCGGGGCAGGACAAGTTCGGGATGCAGACGTTCAATCAGTCGCTCTACACGCTCTACCTGCAGAAACTGATCAGCTTGGAAACCGCGTTGTTACGGTCGAGCAACCAGGACGAGTTGCAAGACATGATCAAGCGAGGTGCCCCCGGCGCCCCGGCAGGCCGTCCGACACCACCGTCCTATGTTCCCGCGAAGCGGTAATTCCGACCCGGGCGATCCGGGCGGCTTGCCGCAGATTCAAGCTGTGGGGGCAAGGCCAAACTTGGGAGGTTAAAAAGCGATGCCGCAATTTGAATTCCGAGGAACGTCCCGCGCGGGTCAGGCCATCAGCGGAACACGGGCGGCTCCCAGCCGCGAAGCTCTGGACGCCGTTCTGCGACGCGAGCAGATCACTCCGACCCGCATCGTCGAAAAGGGCAAAGAGATTGCCGTCCCCAAGCCCAAGGTCGCCGGAAGGGTCTCGGCGAAGGAACTGGCCGTCTTTACGCGCCAGTTCTCCGTCATGATTGACGCCGGGTTGCCGCTCGTGCAGTGTCTCGAAATCCTCGCCAGCCAGCAGGAGAACAAGGCGTTTGCCAAGGCCCTGACGGGAGTTCGCTCGTCGGTTGAAAGCGGCTCGACGCTCGCCAACGCCCTGCGCTCTTTCCCGAAAGTCTTTGACGACCTCTACACCAACATGGTCGAGGCCGGAGAGACCGGCGGTATTCTCGACGGCATTCTCCAGCGCCTCGCCACCTACATTGAAAAAGACGTCAAGCTGAAGTCGGCGGTCAAATCCGCCATGATCTACCCGGGCGCCACGCTCACCATTA
>CAYZVR010000349.1:0-2554 GCA_964481715.1 uncultured Acidobacteriota bacterium
TCCGCTGTTCCTCGCCACCATGGGCGGCCCGCAAGCGATGCTCGGGTGGATTCTGGGTGCGGCGCTGGCTTTCTGTGACGGCTTGGTTTGGGCGGAGCTCGGCGCCGCGATGCCCAGGGCGGGCGGAAGCTACAACTATCTGCGCGAGGCCTTCGGGCCACAAACCATGGGGCGCTGGTTTTCGTTTCTGGTTGTCTGGCAAATTATTTTCTCCGCTCCGCTTTCGGTGGCGAGCGGATCGATCGGTTTCGCGAATTATTTCCACTATCTTGTTCCCGGCCTTTCTCCGTGGGGCGTGCGCATCTTCGCCTCGCTGATTCCTCTCGCCGTGGTCCTGATTCTCTACCGCCGCATCCGGACGGTTGGAAATCTTTCCATCGTTCTGCTGGTGGGGGTGCTGGCCGGCTGCTTTTGGATTATCGTTTCCGGTGTGCCGCACCTCGACGCCGGGCGCATTTTCGACTTTCCGCCCAACGCTTTCCACATGGACATGAAATTCTGGGCGGGGCTCGGCGCCGCGACGCTCTTTGCGATGTACGACTATTTCGGATATTACAACGTCTGTTATCTTGCCGAGGAAATCCGCGACCCCGGGCGAGTCATTCCTCGCGCCATGCTTTTTTCGATTGTGGTTGTGGCGGCGCTTTATCTCCTGATGAATGCCTCCATCCTGAGCGTGGTTCCCTGGCGCGAGGTTCAGCAAAGCAAGTTCATCGCGTCAACCTACATCGAAAGGCTTCATGGCGTTGGGGCGGGGAACTTGATGACCTTGCTCATGCTGTGGATTGCTTTTTCATCGGTTTTCTCCGTGCTCCTCGGATACACGCGCATTCCTTACGCGGCGGCGGCGGATGGGAACTTCTTCGCCGCCTTTGCGCGATTGCACCCCAAAGGCGAATTCCCTTACGTTTCGCTCGTCACCCTCGGCCTCATCGCGTCGGCCTTCAGCCTGCTGCGGCTCCCGGAAGTAATCGGAAGTCTCGTGGCGATCCGCGTCATGAACCAGTACTTTCCGCAGGCCATCTCGTTTTTCGTGCTGCGCTTCCGCCAGCCGGACATGCCCCGGCCATTCAAGATGTGGCTCTATCCGCTGCCCGGCATCGCCATCGTTCTCGGTTGGGTTTACATCCTCGCGACCTCGCAGCCCCGTTCGTTGCTGCTGGGGGTTGCGGTCTTTGTCGTGGGATCGGTCGCGTTTTTTATCCGAGCACAGAGTCGCGGCGAATGGCCGTTTGAAGCGCAGAAGGCAGAAGGCCGTCGGCAGTAAGCAGGAGGCGGGAACCGGAACCTGCATGCTGAGTTACTCGGCAGTTTTTCGCACCAGCAAAAACATTCCTTCGTTGTGAACGATGAGTATGTCTTCGCCCTGGGCCTCGGCCGAAAATCCCGCGCGGTCGCCGGCCATGGATTCTTCCAGAAGCTTCCTGGTTTCAGCACACCGTTTGTGTTTCGGTTCTAGCCCAGCGCGCAGCATCCACTGGTTGAACGAGCGCTGGCGACGTTTGAGCGACTGGCGCAGAAATTCCAAACCGTTCCTTTCGAACATCTCGAGATAAGTCGTCAGCCGCAGCGAGAGTGTGTGCGATGGGTCGCGCAGGCATTCGATGCGGTTGTGCAGATCGAACTTGGAATCGCTCTCAGGGCCGAGGGTATCAATAATCGAGAGGCGGCCCTGGGGTTTTGTGACTCGAATCATTTCTTTGAGCGCCATCTCCGGCTTCGGAATGTGATGGAACGAACATTGGCAGGTGACCAGATCGAAAGTTCCGTCGGGGTAGGGAAGTAGCTCTGCTTCGCCTTCGTCGAAAGCGGCGTTTGAAATGTTGCGCTCGTTTTGAAAAGCGCGTGCCTGGAGAATCATTTCGTGCGTCAGGTCAATGCCGCGGGAGAATTTGACCCGCGAAGCGAGCGCCAGCGCGAACGCTCCGGGACCGCAGGCCACGTCGAGAGCGAAGTCTGACGGCTGCGGTCGGACAAATTCCACTTTTTCGGCCACAACGTCGGGCGTGTCCCGCACGGCGGATTTTGAGAACGCCTCTGCGGTTTTGGCGAACTGTTTCTGGATCGCTTCTTTGTGCTTTTTGGACATCGGTTTGAATCGTCCCGCGAGTACCCTTCGCGATGCAAATGTTATAGAATTGCTGCGCTTTTGGAAACCAAAAAAGGAAATCCCACAGGGGAAATCACTTTGAATGAAGGGTCAACTGCGCGAGTTGTCCTGGAAGGGTCCGAAGGGCCTGCGGGCAATTTGCACGAGGGTAGGTTTGTTTTAATTCCGGCAGGTGAGTTTCTGATGGGATGCGAAACGGGACGGGATGAAGAGAAGCCCGTTCACCGAGTTTGGGTTGACGCCTTTGAGATGGCAGTTTTCCAGGCCCGCAACCGCGACTGGGCAACATTTATGGAAGCCACGCGTCACCCGGCGCCGAAGCATTGGAGTGACCCGGACTTTAGCCAACCTGACCAACCGGTCGTGGCCGTGAACTGGATCGAAGCGGCGAAATATTGCGACTGGCTGACCAAACTTTCAAGGCAAAGGTATCGCTTGCCGACG
>CAYZVR010000350.1:0-2553 GCA_964481715.1 uncultured Acidobacteriota bacterium
ACAACTGGCACTGGATCTGGGACACCGGCAACGGCGACATCGGCAACCAGGGAGTCCACGAAATGGATATCGCTCGCTGGGGCCTGGGTCTGAAGTGGCCCAGAAAAGTCTCCGCCCTCGGAGGCCATTTCATGTTCGACGACGACCAGCAGACGCCGAACACACTGAACGCGGTGTTTGAATTCGCGCGGCCGGATGGAAATCCCTGCATGCTCGAGTTCGAAGTGCGCCACTGGATTGCCAATCATGAAGCAGGGATCGGGACGGACGCCTTCGGCGAAAGCAATATTCCTGCCGCCGGTGGGAATCCTCCGCAAACTAAGCAGCAGGGCACGGGCCCGCAAAATACCATCGGCAACATTTTCTACGGCTCAAAGGGCTACATGGCCATGGACGGGTATGAAGGCTACAAAACGTGGCTCGGTGAGGGTCAGGAGCCGGGGCCGAGCGGAAAGGGCGCCGGCGATCATTATCAGAATTTTTTCGATTGCGTCCGCAGCCGCAAGAAGGAAGGTCTGAATGCCCCGATCGAGGAAGGACACATTTCTTCCGGGCTCGTTCACCTGGCCAATGTGTCCTATCGTTTGGGGCGGACGCTCAATTTCGATCCCGATAAGCAGGAAGTCATTGGGGACGAAGAAGCCAACCATATCCTGCGCGACGGCGACCGCGGCTACCGCGAGCCTTACGTCGTTCTGGAGAAAGTTTAGCGGCTTGGGCCATTCGATAGTTCGGATGTGATGGCGGGAGTCGCGTAGACGATCTGCCCGGACGCGCGGTTTGAGGAAAGTTCCGGTTCGCCGAAATCCGCGCGGGGAGAGTCGCTTCGGAAAAATGAGGTAATCGGGGCGACGAGTGGCGCGTCCATTCGTGCCAGAACCGCGGGAACGTACCGCCGGGTCTCCTCCGGCAACGCCGAGCGCGCGCTCAGTGTCCAGAAGTCACGCGCACCAAAACGGTTGAGCGCCTGCTGGATGCGGTCTTCTCCCGCATTATAAGCAGCCAGCGCCAGTGGCCAGTCGCCAAACTGGGCGTACAAATCTTTCATGTAGCTCGCGGCTGCGTGAGTTGATTTTACGGGATCCGACCTCTCGTCGCGTTGCGCACTCACCTCCAGTCCATAACGTCTTGCCGTGGCGGGCATCAACTGCCACAGCCCCAGAGCCCCTTTGGGTGAAAGCGCCGCCGGATTAAATCCGCTTTCGACCGCGGCCACTCCCATTAAGCTTGGCGGAAGGCCATGGCGTTCGAGAATGCGTGCGAACGTCAAAGGCCAAATCTCTTCTTGATTCTGTGGTGTTCGGGGCATCTTTGCCGATGGGACAAGGACTGTGTCTCGCATGCGACGATCGTCAATGGCCTCCTGTGGGACGACGGTCGGCGTGCCCGAGCTAAGACGAGCCCTGTCGGCTTCCAAACGCGCGTTCATGCGCCCCCGCCAGGTGTCGAGCGGATCCGGGCTGCTTTGCGCAAGGCCCGCACGGACGAGCCCCGTCGTCAAAACGAACCAGCATAGGACCATTAACCATGCGCGGTCTTTATTCACCCTTTTCATTGTGCTCTCACGCTCTCCAGCGCCTCCGCGTAACTGAGAATTCGCCCGCCATGCTGGGTGCGATAGGCTTCCGCTTCGCCGCGTGTCGCAAAAGCCACCAGCGTCGGCAGGCAGCGGTCGAAGTCGCGTTCCGCCAAGCTCGCTGGTTCTCTTCTCACCGGCTGGTCGCCGGCCGTGCAATATCTGACGTCGCCGCCTTCCACGTAGAAAGCCGAGTCCCCCGCGATCTTCTTTCCAGAGACGAGGTCGGTCGCCCATCCTCGGTCCACCAATTCCGGGCGCGATACCTGGTAGTGCATCGCGCAGCGGGGGCAGCACGTTCGCTCGTGCGTTCCGTCTTTCAAGTCGAGTTCGTACGCCACGGCAGCGTGGATTGGCCGCTGGCAGAGCTTGCAGAATTCCTCCGCCGAGCGGACTTCATGCCGGTAGGCCAGTACACTGACGAGAGCGATTGCGGCCAGGGCGGCACCTGTGATCAAACTCTCCTTCAATCTCATTGCCTACCTCCCGCCGCGATGCGGAGATTCCCGGACCGGATGCCCGAGCCGCATATCTCAAATCTACGCCGTCGCGGTGCTCTCGGCAACTCGCTGGCCCATGCGGCGCCTCCGGAGAATCGCAGGCCTGCAGCGCGTTTGAGCGCGGTTAAGCATTCCCCGTGCCCGAAGCCTTGAGTTGTGGCTTCACTTCGAAGTTCCATTTCCAAATGGCATAAATCGCCGGATAGACCACCAGCTCCAGAATGAACGACGTAAAAATACCTCCGATCATCGGCGCGGCGATGCGTTTCATGACGTCGGCGCCCGTGCCCACGGACCACATGATGGGAAACAGTCCCGTGAACATGCAGGCGACCGTCATGATCTTCGGCCGGACGCGCCTGACCGCGCCGTGCAGGATCGCCTCCTTCAGGCCCTCCCAGCTCGTCAGGAGCCCTTTCTTTTTCCACTCCTCGTAAGCGAGATCGAGATAGAGGAGCATGAAGACGCCGGTTTCCG
>CAYZVR010000351.1:0-2551 GCA_964481715.1 uncultured Acidobacteriota bacterium
CAACTGAAACGGGCGGTGACGAAGGAACGACCTCGGCGCCGCCCGTTTTGTTTTGGGTGTAGAGGCGGCATCGGGCTCTACCCGGGCGTCGAGTCCAAGCCCTCTGGCAGTTCGGAACAAAACCCTTAGCTTTTGGACCTCGTCAGCATCAACACAAAACCTACAACAGAAGCAGCCATGAGTGTTGTCATGACGCTCGTGGTCGGATAGCGCGCGAGAGCGCCTGCCACCGACCCACCGGCAAAGCTGCCCAGAAATTGCATGCTGTTATACGCGCCGAGCGAAGTGCCATAGGCGCTCTCCGGCCCCGCTTTGCTGACCAGAGCCGGCAGGATCGGCTCTAGCCCCGTAAAACCGATGTAAAAGAGCGTGCCCGCAACGAGAACCCCCGTCAAGCGGTCGGGGTCGAATCCCAAAGTAGAAGGGCTGAAGAGCATTAAGGAGCTCGGCAAGAAAAGAAGGAAAGCGATTGCCGCAAGAGGCTTTGCCCAGCCTCGGTCCGCCGCGCGCGTGAAGCCAAACATGGTGACACCGCTGATTAGAATCATGGGGAGAAGAACGGCGTAATAGTGTGTCATCTTGACGTGATGCTCCCCCGTAACGATGAGCGGAAAATAGAAAAAGAAAGTGCTCATGAAGAAGTTCATCAGGAATCCCCCGCCGTCCAGGGCGAGAAGGTTCACGTTCTTCAGGACGTGAGACAGAGGCGCGGGCGCTCTGCCGAAAGGCGGCGGCGCATCGGGCAAAAAGGAAGCGAGCAGCAAATCGGTCCCTAATCCAAGTATGCCGGTTAGCCAGAATAGGCTCGCCGTTCCGAACCACCCTGCAAGCAGAGGACCGGCAATAATGCCCACAATAAAGGCTGCGCCGATCGGAATACCGAGCACAGCCATCGCCGTTGAGCGGTTCTCCTCTTCGATGTGGTCCGCAACGGTTGCAAAGGCCACAGAGACGATAGCTCCGCCGCCTTGAATGAGCCGTCCCGCGATCAGAACACCGATTTGCAGGGACTGGGGAAACCAATGAGGTACGGCGCAGGCGAAGGACCCGAGACTGAAAAGGGTCATGCCGAGCATCAGTACCTTGCGGCGGCCGATGCGGTCCGAAAGGCGCCCCATGGGGATCTGCAAGATGGCCATGGTGAGTCCGTAGGACCCAAAAGCCAAGCCGACCAGAAAATGCGAATTCGTAAATTGCAGCCCGTACAGAGTGAAGACCGGCAACACCAGGAAAAGGCCGAGCATCCGCAAGCCGACGACGCTCGCCAGGGAAAACAACAGTTTTCTCTGCTGTGGTGAAAAGGGAATTCGCGAGGTTTTAGTGGCAGTGGTCATTCAACCGGTTAAGGACATTGAGGAACTGCGATTCGAGTTAAGGAGAACCGGGCGACGCGGAGTCCTCATTCGATGAACTCGGCCTTGACGTGATGCGGCAGGATGCCTTTTTCAAAGCCGCGGTCGAGGAGCGTCTGGACCGCCAGCCGTCCACGGTCGCCGTAATCGAGCGTCCAGCTGTTGACGTACATGGAAACAAACTGGTCGGCTGTGGCGGCGTCCAATCCCCGGGCGAAGTGCAGGGCGTAATCCAGAGCTTCTTCGCGGTGATCAAGGCTGTACTGAATGCTCTCCTTCAGGAGCTTCGCCACCTTTCGAAGGATGCTGGGATCGAGAGACCGTTTGATGGCGTTTCCTCCAAGCGGGAGAGGAAGCTGGGTCTCCTGATGCCACCATTCACCCAAATCCACGATCTTTCGCAAGCCTTCGCGCGCGTAAGTCAACTGACCTTCGTGGATTACCACGCCCGCATCCGTATCACCTCGCGACACCGCTTCCAGCACGCGGTCAAACGGAACGAAAACGGCGTCTATGTCGCGCTCGTAAAGCTGAAGCACGAGGTAGGCCGTCGTCAACCTGCCGGGCACGGCCACGCGCTTGTTTTTGAGGCCGTCTTTGCCCAGCGGGTTTCGCGCCACTACAATCGGCCCATACCGGTCGCCAAAGCTCGCTCCGGAGGGCAGCAGCACGTAACGGTCGGCGAGGTGCGCGTAGGCGTGGAACGACATCGCCGTGACATCGTAAATCTCATCCCGGGCCTTTTGATTCAGTGATTCGATATCTTCCAGGACGTGCGTAAACTTCAGCTTCCGCGTCCGAACCCGCTTGGTCGCCAGGGCGTAAAACATAAAGGCGTCGTCCGAATCCGGACTGTGCGCGAGTTTGAGCTCGAGCGCCGGGACGGCCGGAGTGTCAGCTTTCCGGGCCGGAGACGAAAGCATGATTCCCTCGATAGACTTTTTCAAAGCGATTGAAAACCCCATTCTACCACGCGCATCCGCTACCGACAATCGAACCCGTTGGCCCCTTACTGGAGTCCTGTTTGCGGCTTGATTGGTTGCCTAGTGAGGCATTAAGATACACCCACTCAGGAGGGGGCAATCCACGCCGACAAAGAATTGAGCGACATGATCGGCACGACCATCTCCCATTATCGAATCCAGGAAAAGCTCGGTGGCGGAGGGATGGGTGTCGTTTACAAAGCCGACGACACCACA
>CAYZVR010000352.1:0-2544 GCA_964481715.1 uncultured Acidobacteriota bacterium
TTGCGGGAGGTACCCGTAGCCCGTCGTCCCATAAAGGTGGTCGCAAAGGTTGCGACCCACTTGCCCGCTGGAATTGGCGGCGCCGTTTGGAAAGCGGCGGGATTTTGAATTGAGCAATATTCTCGCCGACTCGACGCAGGACGCGGCGACGACCACGGCTTTCGCGTACACTTCCACTTCCTGTTTGGTTTTGCGGTCAATGTAGGCGACACCTTTGGCGCGGCCGTTGTCATCCACCAGAACATTTTTCGCGAGGGCGTTGGTGCGAAGTTCCAGGTTGCCGGTTTTTTCCGCGAGCGGCAGGAAAAACCAGGGCGTGGAAAAAAACGACCCCGTATCACACCCTTCCGTGCAATTGCCGCAGTAGTGGCACGGGGGGTGTCCCTCGTGCGGCACGGTCAGTTGCGCGAGGCGGTCCGGCAAGTACGGAACGCCCAGCTTCGAGCAGCCGCTCTGAAGAATGTAATCGAGGCAGCGCAGCGGCATGGCGGGCAGATATTCGCCATCGGGGTTGCTCGGGCGGTTCTGCACCGTGCTCGCCACGCCGATCATTTTCTCGGTTCGGCTGTAATAGGGCGCAATCTCCGCGTGACTGACCGGCCAGTCCGTGTCGAATCCGTCGCGGCTCGCGGCCTTGAAATCAATGTCTCCCATACGCGCGGCCGAACGTCCCCAGAAATTGGTCTTGCCCCCCACCGCAAAGCAGCGAGGCCACTCCCAGCGCGTGCTGGGCGCCGTGGTGTAGGCGATCTCGTGCTCCCAAATTCCCTCGGTGTATTCGTTTTCGATGTGATAGTACTCGTCGCGCTTGCGCGGGTCGCCGAAGCCGCGATATTTCATGTCATAGCTCAGCCGGTGGTTGCGGAAATCTTTGGCAGGATCGAGTCGCCGCCCGGCGTTCAGCGCGCAGACTTTCAGGCCGGCCTCACACAGCGTCTTGATCGCCATGCCGCCGCCGGCTCCCGTCCCAATCACGATCACGTCGTAGGTTTGATTCGGCATCTATGAATCCTCTCCATTTTCGGGCGCTGGTGCAGCGCTCATGCTTTTACCGCCGGCAGGTTCCGGTGCTCGGGGTCGTTCGGATGGGGGCAGCCCGGCAATTTGTCGTACATCGTTTGGAGCCCCGGATAATCGAGCTGTTCCAGGCCGATACGCGTGGTGTAGAAACCCATCAGCGTGTATTGCCGGACCAGCTTGAAAAATTCGCGCCCTTCTTCCTCGCCCGCGCGGAAGCGCGATTGGTATGCGAGGTGGTCGAGAATTTCGGTTTGCTCGCCGGAGCCGAGGTCACGAAATGCTTTCGCGTGCAGGCGGTCGGAATGGGCGTCAAGCCAGGTGAGTCCGTAGCGGAAGCGGTACTGCACGCCCGGGTCGCTCCATACCATGAAGTCAATAAACTCGGCGACGCCCGCCTCGCGCGCGCCCGGTGAGCCGTCACTGGGAATAATGATTTCCGCCAGGCGCTCGACGGTTGAGTATTCTTCTTTCGTGAAGAACTGCGGTGAGTACCGAGCGGGCTTCACTCGCACCTGCTCCGCGCCGGAGTGGTCGCAGGCAAACGCCCAGCGATGAAATCCCGGAAACTGGCTCGCGGCGGCAGCAAGCGCCATCACGCGCAAAACTTCGCGCCGTTCCATTCCCTGGCCTGCCATATTCAATGCTCCCTCGATAGGATTGAAAAACCGTTGCGACCGGACGACAAAACCGCTCTGCGCGATGCCGACCCGCCGCTCATTGTTCCACCGACCGTTTTGGAAAACAACCCCTAGCCTCAAGCCGATTTCCGTCAATTTCATTCGGCCCCAGGCTGGGTCCGCTGTGAGTTCGCCTCGAGTTCATTTCCACGGACAAGTTCGACACCCACCTTTTAGGGGCGACCTGCACCACCCGTCCAAGGCGGCGGGGCAAAATCGAGCCTTCCTGGAAAAAGATGTGGCTGCGCTTTCCTTTGACACGCGGGCGAGCATGTGTTAATTTGAGCGGAAATTCGCGGCTTCTGGCCGATGAGGATTTACTCATGAGTATAGACGAGCTCTTACGCGTCGCTTGCGAAAACAAGGCTTCTGACTTGCACTGCAAGGTCGGCAACTACCCTTACCTTCGCGTGGACGGCGAGTTGCGCCCGCTCACCCAGTTTCCGCGCATCTCGAGCGAAGACATGCTGAACATGGCGTTCAGCATGATGACCAACCGCCAGAAGCAGAAGTTCAAGGAAGAAACCGAACTCGACATGGCTTACGGCGTCGCGGGCCTGGGGCGCTTCCGCGTCAACGTTTTTCAGCAACGCGGGAACGTCGGAATGGTCCTTCGCGTCATTCCCACCAAGATTCGGACGCTGGAAGAGCTTTTCCTCCCCAAGGTGATGGACAAGGTCTGCGAAGAGCGCCGCGGCATGGTGCTGGTCACGGGACCGACCGGCAGCGGCAAATCCACCACGCTCGCCGCCATGATTGACCGCATCAACTCCTCGCGAACCGACCACATCGTCACCATCGAGGACCCCATCGAGTTCCTGCACCGCGACAAGAAGGGCTTCGTCAA
>CAYZVR010000353.1:0-303 GCA_964481715.1 uncultured Acidobacteriota bacterium
GAGTCAGTCCCGGTGGGCATCGAGTTCGACGATGGCTTTGACGCAGAAATTTTCGCGGCGCAAAAGAGGAAACCGCTCGGGGACTTCGGCAAGCTTCATGCGATGGGTAATCCATGGCCCGGTATCGATCCGGCCTTCCTCGATCAGCTGGATGACGCGCGGGAAATTGCGGGCGCTGTTGCGTGACGCGAACAAAGTGATTTCCCGGCGGTGGAAGAGCGGGTCGTCGAGAGCGACCTTCGCCTGGACGAGGCCCACAAAGACCAGCCGACCGCCGTGAGCGACGCGGGCAAGGCTCGCTTC
>CAYZVR010000353.1:313-2542 GCA_964481715.1 uncultured Acidobacteriota bacterium
TCCATGGCCTGGGCGTTGCCCGTCGCGTCGAAGACGACCTCCGCCAGCCTGTCGTCCGGTTCCGCGAGGGTTTCTACACCCAGGCGCGCCACGAACTCGCGCCGGGCGACATTCGTTTCGAGCACGCGCACGCGCGCGCGGGCTGCCAGTGCGAATTGCGTTACGGCAAGCCCGATGGGGCCGGCCCCGACGACCAGAGCTTCTTCGCCTTCACCGAGGCCACTGCGCTCGACCGCGTGAGCGCCGATGCCGAGCGGTTCGACCAGCGCCAGTTGATCGAGCGAGAGCTTTGAAGACCTGTGCAGGCGTTCGATGGGAAGAGCAATCAACTCGCGCATGCCGCCATCAGTGTGGACGCCCAGGCAGGCGAGCGTTTCGCAACAGTTGGTTTTTCCCTGCCGGCAGGCGTGACATTTCCCGCAGCTCAGGTAGGGCTCGACGGCGCAGCGGTCGCCGGGACTGAGCCCGCGATGGTTGGCAGGAACTTCTAAGACTTCCACTGCCAATTCGTGACCAAGAATGCGGGGATAGTTGAAAAATGGTTGATGCCCTTCAAATGCGTGGAGGTCGGTTCCGCAAACGCCTATGCGGCGGACCCGAAGCAGCGCTTCGCCCATGCGCGCCACAGGCGGTGGCGCTTCGCCGAAGGAAAGTTTTCCGGGCTGCTCTAATACAACCTGTTGCATAGATAGTTCCCGCAGAGCGGCAGCCTGCACCTCATCCGCAACTTCCTACGGTGCACTGCCTACTGCTTACTGCCTTCTGCCTGCTTTTTACTGCACTCCTGTCAGCTTGAAAACAAAAGCGAATGAACTCGGGAGCTCATCCGGCCCCACTACGGGCGTTTCGATCGTGAGCTTGCCGTCCTTCGCTTGCCAGCGCAGCGGCTGGGAGGTTCCAAGCAGGGAAACGCTCGCGTCCTTATTTGCTTTGGGAGCGTCGAGCACTAATTCCCGGCCGGGCCATTTGAGCGCAATCGCGTAAACGGCGCCGTCTTTCGAGGTATAGCGGATATTGTCTCCTTCCGCCGCCTGTCGCCAGGGCCGGGAGCCGTAGATTGCCTCGCCGTTGACCTTGAGCCAATGGCCGATTTGAAGCAGCCGCTCCTGCATGATGACGGGGATGCGGCCGTCGGCCGTGGGCCCGATGTCGAGAAGGAGATTCCCGCCCTCGCTCACCGAGTTCACCAGAAGCGCGATAAGTTGCTGGGGCGTTTTGTAATCGTCGGCTGTTTCCATGCGGTTATAGCCGAACGATTTGCCGATGCCCTGGTCTTCTTCCCACTTGTGTACGCCCGTGAATTCCACCAGTTTCCCGTGTGCTTGCCCATATTCTGATGTATAGAATCCGCCATCCTTGCCGCGCGTTTCCTTGCCCCAGCGGTCGTTGATGACGATTTCGTCACGCACCGGTGATTCGTTAAAGAGCCAGGCCAGATAGTCAACACTCTTCCAGACGTCCGAAGGATGCTCCCACTCGCCGTCGGTCCACAGGATCGAGGGATGGTAGCGCTCGACCAAGTCCTTCATCTGGGGCAGCATGTGCTCATCCACGTAGCGGCTGACGTCGGAGTGATAAAGCGGGTTGTACCACTCGTAGAGGGAATAATAGAAACCCATTTTGAGCCCGTGCGCGCGCACGGCCTTCGTCAAGTCTCCAGCGAGGTCGCGATGCGGGCCAACGTCCACGGCGTTCCAGTTCCAGCTTGCCGGGCAGGGCCACAAGCAGAAGCCTTCGTGGTGCTTGGATGTCAGAACGACGTAGCGCGCGCCCGAGCGCGCAAAAACGTCGGCCCACTGATCGGGGTCGAACACCTCGGCGTTGAACTGCGAGGCGAAATCCTGGTACTTGAATTTCTCGCCGTAAGTTGCGACGTGGAACTTCCAGGTGGGGCCGTTTTTGTCCTGCATGTGTTTCCAGTACCATTCGGCGTAGGCTTCTCCTCCTTCGGTGTGCGGATCGGCGAAGGCGGGAACCGAATAAACGCCCCAGTGGATAAAGATGCCGAACTTGACTTCGTCGAACCACGCGGGAACCGGCCGCGTGTTGATGGATTCCCAGGTGGTTTTGTAGGCGTTTTGCTGGGCATGAGCCGATGAAAATGGGAATGAAGTCATCATGAGGAGTGCGATGAGAGGGCTTCGCATTTTTTCCCCCGCAGATTTGAGATTCTCGCAGAGCCGGCGTGACCTAAGAAGAAACGGCCACGATGAGCGCCACCGCCTCCGC
>CAYZVR010000354.1:0-2497 GCA_964481715.1 uncultured Acidobacteriota bacterium
CACGCTCTACACCGCCGTCCTCGCCCTGGAGTTCGCCCCCATCGTCTTCGAGCGCTTGCAGTTTTCACGGGCCGTGCGGGTCTTGCGCGCGATTTCAATTCCGCTCGTCATGGCGGGCGTCATCCTCTCCACGCTGCACCAATCGTCGCTCGGCAGCCTCTACTTGATCGTGCCCGAAAAGCTCCACCCGCTGTGGTACAGCCCGCTGCTGCCGGTGTTCTTCTTTATCTCGGCGGTGGCGGTGGGCCTCGCGATGACCA
Organism: uncultured Acidobacteriota bacterium; assembly: GCA_964481715.1. Classification (GTDB taxonomy): domain Bacteria; phylum Acidobacteriota; class Terriglobia; order UBA7540; family UBA7540; genus JAHEKS01. The sequence continues at coordinate 261 of CAYZVR010000354.1, forward strand.
TCTTCGAATCCTGGATGAGCTCCAAGGCATTCCAGAAAGAATTGGAATTGCCTCTGCTGCAATCCCTCGGACGAGTGCTACTCGTGGTGCTCTCGGTGTACGCGGTTTTGAAGTTCGAGGACCTCTATCACCGCGACGTTCTACCGACTCTGCTTCATACCAGTTACGAAACAAATCTGTTTTTGCTCGAAATCGTGATGGGACTGTTGCTGCCTATCGCGCTGCTGGCGAATCCAAACGTCAGAGCGAAGGCCGGCGGGCTCTATCTATCGGCCGTGCTGGTGGTCCTGGGGTTCGTGACCAACCGCCTGAACGTCAGCATCACCGGAATGGAAGCTTCCGCCGGCATCCGTTACATCCCCAAGTGGACGGAGATTGCCGTCACGGCCAGCATCATCGCGACAGGATTCGCAATCTTCGCTCTGGCGGTCAAGTACCTCCCGATTTTTCCGGAGGCGGAGCGACGGCAGGGATTTCCAGCCGCTTCCGCCCGCGAGTTGACCCATGCCCGGCCCTGAATCCAAATCGCCAGCCGCAAGCCGCTGGACTCGCGCGACGCGCAGCCTCAGCGCCAAGCTGATTGTCCTGCTCGTGGTCGCGATGGTTGGGATTTTTGCGCTATTGGGCTATTTGAATATCCGATTGCACCGACGGCACCTCGAGGCCGCGACGCTGGTCAGCGCCGAGCGCGTCAGCGACGTCATCAAACGAAGCACTTCTTATTACATGCTTCGCAACGACCGCGAAGGGCTCTATCACGTCATGAGCACCATGGCTCACGAGCCGGGCATGGTGCGCATCCGGGTGATCAATCAGGAAGGGCGGGTCAGCTTTTCAACCGACGCGGGCGAGGTCAATCAATTGGTGGACAAGCGCGCCGAAGCCTGCTACGGCTGCCACGCGCAAGCCCAGCCGCTCGCGCGGCTGAACCGTCCCGACCGCTTTCGGATTTATCGGCTGGCGAGCGGCGAGCGCGTGCTCGGCATCATCAACCCCATTGAAAACTCTCCGGCCTGTTCCAACGCGTCATGTCACGCGCATCCCGCGGACCAGCAAATTCTCGGCGTGCTCGACACCAACCTTTCGCTCGCTCAGGCCGACGCGAGCGTGGCGGGCGACAGCCGCCACATGCTCGCCTACACGATGCTCGCCGTATTTTTGATTTCCGGGCTGAGCGGGATTTTCGTCTGGCGGGTCGTGCACGGTCCGCTGAAAGTTCTGAAGTCGGGCACCGAGCGCCTCGCGACGGGCGACCTGGGTTTTCAAATCGAAGTGCACTCGCACGACGAATTGGGCGAACTTGCGGCTTCCTTCAACGCCATGAGCCGTGAGCTTCGCGAGGCGCGCGAGGAAGTCACCGCCTGGACGCACGAGTTGCAGGCGCGGGTTGAGCAGAAGACGGCGGAATTGACACGCGCGCACGATCAGATGCTGCAGGCGGAAAAACTCGCTTCAACCGGCAAGCTCGCGGCAATCGTCGCGCACGAAATCAACAACCCGCTGGCGGGAATCCTGACCTACGCAAAACTGCTCAAGAAGTGGCTCGCGAAAGGGCAGGGAACGAAGCAGGAAGAGATCACGAGCTCGCTCGAGCTGATTGAGTCCGAGAGCCGCCGCTGCGGCGAGATCGTAAGAAACCTCCTGGTCTTTGCGCGCGCCGCGCCCATGAATTGCGAGCCCGCCGACCTGAACGCCGTGCTCGACCGTTGCGCTCGCCTGGTGCGCCATCAGTTGGAGATTGCGAACATCCAGTTGCAGGTCGAGTGCGACCCCGAGCTTCCCGCCGTCCATTGCGACGCGGCGCACATCGAGCAGGTAGTTTTGGCTCTGGTGATGAATGCCATTGAGGCCATGCCGCACGGCGGGAATCTGCGGCTCGCCAGCCGCTCGCTTGCGACGACGGGCTCGCCCGAAGTTCGGCTGCAAGTTCAGGATGACGGCGTGGGAATCCCGGCGGAGTTACTTCCCAATCTCTTCGAGCCTTTTTTTACCACGCGCGAGCGCGGGCACGGATTGGGACTGGGCCTGGCCATCAGCCACAGCATCATCGAGCGGCACAAGGGCAGGATTGAAGTGGAGTCGCATCCGGGCCGCGGAACAATATTTACCATCACGCTTCCGGTGCGCGCGCAGGGAATCGCTCCCTCGGCGCGTGCGGGAGCTGAAACAGCGGAGCCCGTCAGCTGACGGGCAAGTTGAGGTGATTAGCCGTGAACGGAAAAGGACGTTTGTTGATT
>CAYZVR010000355.1:0-2492 GCA_964481715.1 uncultured Acidobacteriota bacterium
CTCGCGCGCCCAGGTGAGCACCAGGCGGTCTTTGGCGCGCGTCATGCCGACGTAACACAATCGCCGTTCCTCCTCGACCGCCGCGTCGTCCTCACCGGAGAGCTTGTGCGGAAAGAGTCCCTCCTCGAGACCCACCAGAAATACCGCTGAGAATTCCAGCCCTTTGGCGCTGTGCAGAGTCATCAGGGTGACGCGGGCGCGCTCATCGAATTGGTCTGCGTCGGAGACGAGCGCCGCGTGGTCGAGAAATTGTGCGAGTGTTTCTCCGCGCTCCTCGGCCTCCGCCGCGGCGTTGACCAGTTCCTGAAGATTCTCAATGCGGCTCTCGGACTCCGGCGTATTTTCGGCGTGCAAAGATTCGAGCAAGCGGGTCCGCGCGAGGATGCTTCGGAAGAATTCCCTCATCGGCGCGCGTCCGCGCTCCGCGACGAGTTCCTGCATGATTTGATAAAAACCTTCGAGTGCTTTGTGCGCGCGGGCCGGCAGAAGTTTGGCGGCGAGTTCATCTTGAAGAGCCTGCCACAAGCTCAGGTTGCTCCGGCGCGCGGATTCTGCGAGCGTCCCGACGGTCGTCGCCCCGATTCCGCGCGGCGGCGTATTGACCACTCGCAAGAATGCGGCGGAGTCGCTCAGGTTGCCCGCCAGACGCGCGTAGGCGAGGGCGTCCTTTATCTCCGCGCGGTCGTAAAAGCTGACTCCGCCGACCAAGCGGTACTCGATACCCTGCCGGCGCATCGCTTCTTCCAGCACACGCGACTGGGCGTTGGTTCGGTACAAAACGCCCACGCTCGCCTCTTCGTCGGTGCGCAGCGTGCGTCCGACTTCGCCCGCGACAAACAGCGATTCCTCGTCCCCATCGCGCGCCTCGACCAAGCCGATCTTTTCCCCGCGCCCGCGGTCGCTCCAAAGCGTCTTGCCTTTGCGTGCAAGATTGCGGCTGACCACAGCGGTCGCGGCGTCGAGAATCAGTTGGGTGGAGCGATAGTTCTGTTCCAGACGGATGACCCTCGTCGCGGGGTAATCCTTTTCAAAATTCAGGATGTTTTCGATGTCGGCGCCGCGCCAGCGATAGATGGACTGGTCTTCGTCGCCAACCGCGCACAGATTCTGGTGTTGCAGCGTCAGTTGGCGGATCAACTGATACTGGATGCGGTTGGTGTCCTGATACTCGTCCACCAGGATATAGCGGAACCGCTGGTTGTATCGCTCGCAAACTTCCGGCGCGGCGTAGAAGAGCTCCGCAGTCTTGAGAAGCAAATCATCGAAGTCGAGCGCGTTCGCCTGGCGAAGCTTGCGGTCATAGAGGTCGAAGACGGAAGCGAGTTTTTCGGTGACGGGGTCCGCCGCCTGGCGGTACAGGTCCTCGGGCTTGAGCGCGCGGTTCTTCGCGTAGCTGATGCGCCCGAGCACCGCGCGAGGCGTGACAAACTGCTCGCCGAGGCCCAGCTCCTCGACGCAGGCCTTGATCACTTTCTGCTGGTCGTCCTCGTCGTAGATGGAAAAATCCGGCGTGTAGTCGAGCCGTTCGATGTCTGCGCGCAAAACGCGTACGCAAAAAGAATGGAAGGTTGAAATGTGCGGCCACGTCTCGAGGTTTTCCGAAAGCAGCGAGGCCACGCGCTCTTTCATCTGCTCGGCGGCTTTGTTTGTAAAAGTGACGGCCAGAATGTTTTCGGGTGGCACGGCGCTCGCTTCGATCAGGTAGGCGATGCGGTAGGTGATGACGCGCGTCTTGCCGCTGCCCGCGCCAGCCAGGATCAGCAGCGGCCCTTCGGTTGCTTCCACCGCTTCGCGCTGCTGGGGATTAAGAGCGTTGACCAGATGAGACATGCCTTCCCTGAGGTGAAGCATCGCCCGAAGGAATCCCGGGTGTTGAGAACAGAACGCTTATTCTACACGAACCCACGGACCCCGCCAAATTTCAGACCCTGCAGGTAGTGGACCAGTTGGGCAACTCGTGCTCCATTGACTTCTGCGGTCATTCCCGCGAAAGCGGGAATCTAAGCGGTGGACCCCCGCTTGCGCGGGGGTGACATCCTGGAGGCACGCACACGCATTCAAAGTGACCCACTACCCCCGCAACATGGCGCTAATCGCCACACGGCTGTGCTAGGCTAAAGCCGCACGGGAGACGAACGGCGTCTCAAATTCTGATTCCGGAGCCAGCATGCCAGAGAATTTGGGTTTTCTCATTCGCGTTCAATCCGGGCTGGGAGTTCTCCACCAGCTCACGGGCGTGATCGCCGAGCATCAGGGCAACATTTCTTCCGTCGCCATCCTCGACGAACGCCCGCCCGAGGCGCGCATCTACTTCGAAATCGAATTGTCCGGTCCGCCGGAGCCTTTGCTCGCAGGGCTTCGCGCGCTTCCCGTCGTGCGCGAAGCAAGCATCGTCGAGACGCTGCAAAAAATCTACGGCAAGCGGATCATCATCGTGGGGGGCGGCGCGCAGGTCGGCCAAGTCGCGATCGGCGCGATTTCAGAAGCCGACC
>CAYZVR010000356.1:0-2432 GCA_964481715.1 uncultured Acidobacteriota bacterium
TCGGAGAGCACAGGCCTGAACACGTCGTTTTGACTTTCCTCGGTGGCCGCGACCTCGACCCGGAAGTCGAACGGTTTGCCCGCGATTTATTCGAAGGAACGGTCGGTGAAGTGACTTTGCTCGACCGCCAAGTCCGCGATCACTCCCAGCACTGGCGCGTGGAGCGCATGGCGGTGGTGGACAGGAACATTCTCCGCATGGCGTTCTACGAGCTCCTGCATCATCCGGAAACTCCGCCCGCCGTGGTCATCAACGAAGCCCTGGAAATCGCGCGGCGCTTTTCAGGAGAAGAAGCGGTGGAGTTCGTAAACGGTGTGCTCGACGGGATCCGCAAAAACCTGCCGTCTAACCACTCGACCCCCCAGCCGAATTCGCCGGCACCGCGCGTAAAGACTTCTCGGCGAAAGCGATCCGTTTCTCGATCGAAGGGTGGCTATGGAAAATGAATTCAATCCAGGGATGCGGTTTGCGTTCGGCCAGGTTCAGCTCCGCAAGCTTCGTCATGCTGGAGACAAAAGCCGCGCTCTGCGCAATGGCACCGAGCGCATAAGCGTCCGCTTGGCGCTCCATTCGACGTGAATGCGCGTTGACCGCGGGCAAGAGAAGCAATGAGAGTCCGGTGAATACCAAAGCAAGCAAAGGCAGATTGGCGAAGTCCGACGGGCCGCGAAATCCCAGGAGCGGACCCCAGCGCCCGAGCACCCAGTCCACGAGATAAAACCCCAGGAACGTCGCCCCGGCTTGAATCACGATTCCCTGAAAAATATGCCGATGAACGTGGTGGCCGAGCTCATGCGCGAGGACGGCCTCGACCTCGTCATCGGTGAAAGCCGCGAGCAGCGTATCTGCGACGATGATCCTTCGTGTGTTGCCGAGGCCCGTCAATGCCGCGTTGGCTTTTTTGCTTTTCTCGCTCAGCTTCCATTCGAACACACCTTTCACGCGCGTTCCGGCCCGGCGGGAGAGCGCCACAAGCCGTTCGGTCAGCGCAGCGTTTTCGAGAGGCTTGAATTTGAAAAAGATCGGAAGAATGAGCACCGGCGCGAGGTTCGCAAGAAGTACGAAGAAGCCGACAAAGACGGTGGCGGTCACGATCCACCAATAATCCGGCCAACGCCCGAGCGTCCAATAGAGGAACTCGAGGCCCAACACCGCGAGCGCGCCGCCCAGCGCGAGTCCCTTCAACTGATCTTTGACCCAGCTCCACAGGGTAAGATTCGAGAGCTCGTAGCGATGCTCGAGCCAATATCCCTGGACGAAATCAAACGGCAGACCTAAGGATTTGGTGATGAGCCCGAAGACGGCGAGATAGACCAGGAGTGCGACAGCCGCGTGGCCGCTCACGCGCTCGGCCCACTCACGGAAGGTGATGGTCCAGCCGGTCGCGAGCAGGGTGGCAAGGATGGCGAGGTCAAGCGCAAAGCTCGCCACACTTAGCACGCGATGCGTGCGATGGTATCTTTTGGCGCGAGCCGTATCTTCCATGGGTCATGACGCGGCGCAGCCGGTCTCAGTCTTTGTGGCGAGTGGAGCCCTGAGCCTCCCGAGCACGAGCCGTCATGGCGTCGAGAAGCGCCTTTACCTGTTCGCGCGACGGCGCCTCCGCATAGAGTCGCAGCACGTTTTCGGTTCCGGAAGCGCGAACCAGCAGCCAGGCCGAATCGCCCAGGTGCAATTTGACGCCGTCCAAGTCATCCAGTGCGGTCACCTTCAATCCAGCCAGGCGCTTGTTCTTCAACTGCGCGGCCTGCAGAACAAAACGCTGCGCCACTTTCTTTTCAATTTCGAGGTCCACGCGCCCGTAGAAATGCGGGCCAAATTCTTCCGTCAACTCTTCCACCAGTTCCCCGAGAGTTTTTCCCCGATCGGCCATCACCTCAGCGAGAAACAGTGAGTTCAAGATACCGTCGCGCTCGGGCAAATGGCCTTTGACGCTGATGCCGCCACTTTCCTCGCCTCCAATCAGAATGTCGCGCGTGAGCATGAGCTCGCAAATGTATTTAAATCCAATCGGCGTCACGTGAAGCGGAAGGTTGTAGCGGGCGGCGAGCTTGTCGATCATCGTTGTGGTCGAAAAGGTCCTCACGACTTCTCCCCGCATTCCCAAGTCTTCGGCCAAGTGGCGGAGGAGGATCGAGAAAATCTTGTGCGAGTCTATGAAAGTCCCATCGCGATCGATAGCGCCGAGCCGGTCCGCGTCTCCGTCGGTGGCAAAGCCCGCGTCAAAGCCGCCTTCGACCACCGCACGACGAAGCTCCGCAACGTGCGGCTCGATGGGCTCCGGGTTAAGGCCCGGGAACAATGGGTTCCGCTCGCCGTGAATTTCCTCAAACGGTACTCCTGCGTCGCGGAAAAGGCTTGCCAGGCAATCCCGTGCCGCGCCAAACATCGGATCAATTACGAAACGGCGTCCCGAGGCGCGTACGCGTTCA
>CAYZVR010000357.1:0-2367 GCA_964481715.1 uncultured Acidobacteriota bacterium
GGCGTGGTCAGGACAAGCTCCGACCGGCCTTACAGTTTCCGGCGGCGAGACGCCGCCGCTACAATTCCCGTCGGGTGGCGCTGATATTGTTCCATGATGTCTGCGAAGAAGGGCGTCCGTCAGCCGACGGACGATGCGCCCCTACGCGGGTGAGACGTCGCCGGTCCCTTTCCCGCAAGGCGTGGTCAGGACAAGCGCCCGAGGGCAGGGCAAGCCCTGCCCCTACAAAACCCCATGCCGTAGGGGCACCCCTTGCGGGTGCCCATTCGACTTATGTCCTGTTGTAGCGGTCCGTCGGCTGACGGATCCTCATCGTCGCACGGACCGATTCGGCGGCGAGACCTGCCTGCGGTAGGCAGGCGCCGCCGCTACAGCGGGCGGGCCCTCCTGATCCCGCAGGGCGGGAGCCGGAGGGCGGGCACCAGGCCCGCCCCTACAAATCAGCCTATCCCCCCGACGGTTTTCGGCGACGTCACGGTTTGTTGCGCGAGGGTTTTGCGCGAAGGGGAATCGGCGGTCCCGCACGCGGGACCGCCGCTAAAACTCAAGCAAGCGCGCGCAGGCCTGTCGGTGGGCTCGAATTGGGGGAGCGCGAGGAAGAATTTACACGGTATTCGCTTTTTGTTCGCCTCCAGAAGGCCGCATTTCACGCGGATGGGCGAGCTTCGAGATAAAGCTGACACAACTGATACAAGTGACGCACTTTTTTTGCGGCCGGAATTCCGATGGAAAATTTGCTCAGCAGGCGAGGTCGCTGCGGGTGATCTTGACTCCGTCGAGCGGCCCGAGAGCGGTGAGAGCGATGCGATCGCCGATAAAGATTTCGCGCGCCACGCCGAGCACGTCGTCGGCCGTCACGGCGTCGATGCCTTGAGCGATTTCATCCAGCGACATGTACCGGCCGAAAACCATTTCCTGCCGCGCCAGGTTGGACATGCGGCTCGTGGTCGATTCCAGACTCAGCAGCATGCTGCCCTTCAGATAATCCTTGGTGCGCTGCAGTTCTTCTTCGGCGAGCGGAGTGGACTTCAGCCGCTGGAGTTCTTCCACCACTAACTGGACGACGCGCCGGGTGTTCTCGGTGGAAGTCCCCGCATAGACGCTGAGGCAGCCGACGTCCCGAAACATCGCGAGGCCGGAGAAGACCGCGTAGGCCAGGCCGCGCTTTTCGCGCACGTTTTGGAACAGTCGCGAACTCATCCCGCCGCCCAGCACCGTGTTCAGGATAAAAAGTGCGTAGCGTTTTTCGTGCGTCTGCGGATAACCCGGCGTGCCGAGGCAAAGGTGCACCTGCTCGAGGTCGGGTTTGTTGCGCAGCTTGAGGTGCGGAGTGGCGAGGGGCACAGAGCCGTTCGCAAGCGCCTGCCCGCGAATTGCCTGGCCGAACTCCTTCATGACCAGGTCCACCACGTGAGCGTGTTCCAGGTGTCCGGCGGCGGTGATGAGCATGCGTTGCGGAGAATAGTGCCTGCGGAAATATTGGACCAGTCGGCGCCGGTCAAAGCTCCCCACCGTGCGGCGCGTGCCGAGAATCGGCCGGCCCAGCGCGTGCCCGTGCCAGAACTCTTGCGTGAAGATTTCATGAACCAGGTCGTCCGGCGTATCCTCGACCATTTTGATTTCTTCCTGGATAACCTTTCGCTCCTTGGCGACGTCCTCCGGCCGGAAGAGCGGATTTTTCACGATGTCCGCGAGCACGTCAAAGGCGCGCTCCAGATGTTCGTCGAGAACTTTGATCGAGAAGTTCGTAAACTCCTTGGAGGTATAGGCGTCCAGGTGGCCGCCGATCGAATCCGCCGAGCGCGCGATTTCTTCCGCCGACCGGTTCTTGGTTCCCTTGAACACCATGTGCTCGAGAAAGTGGGTGATTCCGTTTTCGGTCGAGCGCTCGTGGCGCGAGCCGGTCCGCATCCAGATTCCAATCGAGACGGACCGCACGGCGGGCATGGCCTCAGTGATGACAACGAGGCCGTTCGGGAGTATTTCCTTTTTGACTTCAACCGTCATCATTTCTCCGTTGCGCCGGGATCAGGCCCGCGCAGATTATCGTCAAGACTCTGCGTATCCGATAACTTTTTTTATCACACAGCCCGCGAAAAGGCCACCCAAGGGTTGGAACGGTGACTGCGCCTTGGATTCCGAAATGCCTTTACGAACACACCCGTGCCGCTGCCGCGCCGGTCAGGAAGCCGCTCTAAGTGCGGTCGCCCGAATTCCAATCGGGCTTGCGTGAAAACCGGCCTCCACCTATACTTGTAAATCTGTCTCCAAGCCTTGCGACTTATCTGCGAAGGGTCGCTTGTGACGGTGACCGGGCCTGTAGCTCAGGTGGCTAGAGCGCACCCCTGATAAGGGTGAGGTCGGTAG
>CAYZVR010000358.1:0-2338 GCA_964481715.1 uncultured Acidobacteriota bacterium
CATCGAGCGCTTCAGCAGCATATCGGTAATCAGCAGCCGGTTGATTTCGGTCGTGCCTTCGAAGATGCGGTTTACGCGCTGGTCGCGGAATCCGCGCTCGACGTCGTAATCACTCGAAAAGCCATAGCCACCGAAGATCTGGACGGTTTCATCCGCGACAAAGTCGAGCGCCTCGGTCCCGAATACTTTGAGGATCGAACACTCGACGGCATACTCCTGAAGCGCCGCGAGAATCTGCTTGGGCGCGGATTCCGATCCCAGGTCGATGCCCTCGATCAAGCGGTCAATCATCCCTGTGGTGCGGTAGGAGATGCTCTCGCAAGCATAGGTCCGCGCGATCATGTCCCCGAGTTTTTCCTTGATCATGCCGAAGTCGGCGATCTTTTTCCCAAACGCCTCGCGCTCGCGAGCCCACTGGATGGCCTCGATCAGCAGGTACTTGGAGCCGCCCACGCATCCCGCGCCGAGCTTGAGCCGGCCGACGTTCAAAATGTTGAAAGCGATCTTGTGCCCCTGGCCGATTTCTCCCAACACGTTTTCAACCGGCACGGGGACGTTTTCAAGATTCAACGGCGTGGTGGAAGAACCGCGAATGCCCATCTTGTGTTCTTCCGCGCCCGGTGAAGCTCCCGCAAACGCGCGCTCCACGATGAAGGCCGTAAACTTTTCGCCGTCCACTTTGGCGAACACCACGTAAACGTCCGCGATGCCGCCGTTGGTAATCCACATCTTCGTTCCGTTCAGGAGGTAATGCTTTCCGTCCGCGCTGAGCGTGGCTTTGGTTTTACAGTTCAGGGCGTCCGAGGCCGACGTCGCCTCGCTCAGGCAGTAAGCGCCCACCCACTCGGCCGTCGCGAGCTTGGGAACATATTTTTGCTTTTGGGCTTCCGTCCCGAAAAATGCGATGGGGAGAATTCCGATGCCCGCCTGCGCGCCCATGGTGGACGCCCAGGAACCGTTGCGCGCCATCTTCTCCGCCACGATGATGGAGGAAATCTTGTCGAGCTCCAGCCCGCCGTACTTTTGGGGCACGTCAATCGCGCACAGGCCCAGGTCGGCGGCTTTCTTGAGCAATTCGCGCAGGAGTCCCGGCTTTTTCTCCTCAATTTCCTTTTCGCGCGGAAAAATTTCTTTTTCGACGAACTCACCGGCCGTTTGCGCAATCAGCCTGTGCTGGTCGGTCAGGTCCTCGGGCGTGAAGATTTCCTCCGGCTTTCTTGATTCGATCAAAAAACTTCCGCCCTTGATTCGGGCCACGGTTGTCCCAACCGACATCGGGGTTCTCCTTTGAATTATTTCCGGTGTTCCATCCTCGTGCGCCAATGACCTATGGGAGCTTGCACTCCCCTTCGAAATTGATCGCGGCGGGTCCGTCGCGGAGAACCCTTTCCAGAGCAATCGCCGGACAGATGTTGTGTTTCACATAGTTCAGAACATTCGTCGCGACGTTTCGAATCATCTTTTCAACCGAGACGTCGAGGATGCGGCCGTCCTCGTCGAAAACTTTCTGGACGTTCGCGACCGACGTCGCAAGCGGCAGCACGACGGCGCCGATGTGTGAGCAGACTCCCCGCAGGTGCTCGAGCGACTTGATGGCCCCGATCGAGCCTGCGGCAACGCCCAGCAGGGCCACCGGTTTTCCCGCCAGAACGGAGGGAAATCCCAGATTTTCTATCACCAGCTTCATGATGCTCGAAAAACTTCCGTGATACTCCGGCGTCGCAAGCACCACCGCGGTGGCGCTTTTGACTTCGTCCTGAAGCGCGCGTGTGCCCGCCGAATTCGGATCGGTTCCGGGGAAAGGCAGATGCAATTCAGCTGGGTGAATTTCCTTTACGTTGACTCCGGGATGCTTCTTGATCTCATCCACAACCAGAGCGACAGCCCTGCCCGTGAAGTTCCCCGGGCGGACGCTGCCACTGATAATTACGATTTTGATGCCACCTGATTGTGGCTCCATCACTCACCTCGCCTTTTCTTGTCTGGTGCAGATTCTGATTCCAGTAACGGCTCGCGAGCCTCCGGTCAAGCCTCGCGCCCAGCGCGGGATTACTGCAAGTTTTCAAAAATTCCCGCCGCACCCATACCGCCGCCCACGCACATGGTCACCATGCCGTAACGCGATTTACGGCGCTTCATCTCGCTAAGAAGCGACGCAGTCAGTTTGGAGCCCGTGCAGCCCAGCGGATGTCCCAGCGCCACCGCGCCGCCGTTGACGTTGGTTTTTTCGGGATCCAGGCCGGCCTCTTGGATAACGGACATCGCCTGCACGGCGAATGCTTCATTGAGCTCAACCACGTCAATGTCTGCAAGCCTCAGTCCCGCGAGCTTCAGAGCC
>CAYZVR010000359.1:0-2326 GCA_964481715.1 uncultured Acidobacteriota bacterium
GTCCGCGCCTTCCAGGGCGTCGATGATTTTTTCCGTGTCTTCGAGCGCGGCGCGCCGCCCGATTTCGGGGTTGGCACCCGCGCCGAGTCCCTTGGTGAGCTTGGCGCCCAACTGAATCTTGATGGGCGCCTGGGAGGCTTCCAGCGCCTGCAAGTCAGTGTTCGCCACCAAGAACTCAACGCCTTCCACCTTGGCCGCGATCATGCGGTTGACGGCGTTTCCGCCGCCCCCGCCCACACCAATCACCTTGATCTTGGCGCCGTGATGGAGCTCGTCGGAAAAATCCACTCGGAGGTCATTGTTTTCTGCGTCAGACGCCATGCTCTCTCCTTCCTCTCAAACTTTCGGGCTTCCACGCTCCCGGCCATAGACCGGTTTGCGAAGACGGCCGCGGTCACTTGCCCCTCAGGACGCCCCAGAGCTTTCCCGTCCAGCCTTTTTCTTCATTGTCGCTCAGCACGTGCAAACGGTTTCCATAAGCAATCAGCCCAACCAGCGCCGCGTAGGAGGGATCGGGAAGAATTTCTCCCATCTTCCCCAGACCGCGCGGTTGTCCCACCCGAACCGGAAGGCCCAAGGTCTGGTCGGCGAGTTGCGCCAAGCCCCCGAGCTTGGCTCCTCCGCCCACCAGAACCACGCCGGCGCCCAACTGCTTTTCATATCCCGACCGCCGCAATTCGGATTGCACGAGCTCGATAAGCTCCACGGCACGCGGCTCGATAATCTCACTCAGCATGGCGCAACTCACGGCGCGCGACGGGCGGTCGCCGACGCTTGCAACCTCGAGCATCGTATCGTCCCGCCTTGCGGGATCGAGGTCGCGCTCGCCCCACGCGCGCTTCATCTTCTCGGCTTCGGGGATGGGAGTTCGCAGGCCGACGGCGATATCGTTCGTAAAGTGATCGCCGCCCACGGGAATCACCGCCGAGTGCCGGACGGTCCCCTGATAGTAAACAATGAGATCAGTCGAGCCTCCGCCCAAGTCCACCAGCGCCACACCGAGCTCGCGCTCGTCGGTTGTCAGGCAAGAGAGGGCGCACGCCAGTGGCTCAAAGACCGTGTCATGAACTTCCACTCCCGCGCGGTTCACCGCCGTCACGATCGTCTGGTGCGCCGCCGTCGAGGCAGTAATCAGGTGGACGTTGACTTCCAAACGGGCGCCCAACATCCCCACGGGATTGCGGATACCATTCTGTGAGTCGAGGAGGTATTCCTGTTGCTCGACGTAAAGGCGCTCGCGGTCGGGAGGGAGGGTAACTCCCTGCGCGGTCTGAATGACGCGAGCGATATCCTCGCGCGTGACCTCGCGCGTGTGGCCTGTCGTTCTGCCCAGTCCCAGCGCGCCGCGCGAATTGACGCCCCTGATGTGAGGTCCGCCGACGCCGACATAGGCTGCGTCCGCGGAAAGGCCCGAGGCGGATTCAGCGGCTTCCACGGCCTTTTTGATCGTCACAACCGCCGCGTCGAGGTTGACGATCAAGCCCTTCCGCCAGCCCTTGGACTCCGCCACGCCGAGACCCGCCGCCTCCAGCCTTCCACTCTCCCCCGGCTGGCAGACCAGGGCGCAGGTCTTGGTGCTGCCGAGATCGAGCGCGACGATGTAATAGTCCTTCGCCAAATCCGACCTATTCCTTCGGTGCGCCGGCCCCAGCGGCCGGCTTGGAATTGAGATGTGCCGCCGGCTGCGGATTGACCACCACCTGATTCCGATAACGCAAATCCACGGATTCGATGGGGTCGTGCGTCCGCTGCATTTCCGGTATCAGCGACAGGAAATCGTGAAAGCGCGACGCGAAATCCTGGTGCCCAAAGTGGACGAGGATCGTATCGCGCCCCTGTACGAGCACCGCCTTCAAATCATCCGCATCGGCGAGGTCCACTTCCGAAACCAGCCATCCGGACGACCGCGCCTCCTCGGACATTTCACGGACGAAGGTCTCAAACACCGCGAGCCGGGACCGCCGCTCGGCAAGGTTTCCAGCCGCTTCGAGACCGCCGAGCACCGGAAAGGCAAAACTTGCGCGCTCGGGCTTTTCAAGCAGGACGCCGTCCGCGTCCACGAGCTTCAATTCTCCCCCGGCGTTCACAAAGGCCACGGGCTCGCGTTCGACAATGTGGACAATCAGACGATGCGGATAGGCGCGCGTCAGCGTTGCCGAGCGCACCCAGGCGATGGACTCCACCTGTTTTCGCATCCGGTCGAGCGAAATCCTGAAGACGTTCATCCCAAAACGCGAAGACCCGGACGACGGCAGTCCCAAAGCGTTCAGGACTTCCATGGTCGAAACGTATCGATTTCCTTCCACCGCCACGTCGCTTGCCGAAG
>CAYZVR010000360.1:0-2324 GCA_964481715.1 uncultured Acidobacteriota bacterium
CGGGACCAGGCACACTCGCCTCGCGCGCGCGCTCAAGTACGTGGCGATTGGCGCCGCCATCGGAGCGGCAATCCGATGATCCATTCATCGAGTCATTGAATCATCGGGCCATCGGGCCATTGAATGAGGCAATGGCTAGGTGACTCAATGGCTCGATGACTCAATCGCCCGATGGCTCGATGGAACAAGAGGAGTCTGATGCTTCCCGACGAATTGTGGAGAGTGACTTTGTGGTGGGGCCCGGGCGTGCTGATCGTTCTGGTTTTTGGCTTCGGCTTTTTGCGCCTGGCGCACTACTGGATCGAAAAAACCATGGAAGTGAAACGCCAGCAAATGGAAAGCGCCTTCGGGATCGCGCGGCAATACGTAGAGCAGTTTCTCTCCACGCAGCGGTCCCAGGCCGACGCGCTTTCACGCCTCGCCGCCTCGGTCGAGCAGCGCGACTCGCGCGACAGTTTCGAGCACCAGGAAATGCTCATCGCGCTCAAAGCAATGCATCGCGAGCTCGAATCGCTTCCCTGCTGCCGGGGCGCCGTAGGCGGCGCGATGTAGCGCCGGGAGCGCCGCAGGTTTTGGCGTCCCGCCCAGCGGGAGCGCGCAAAAAACTTTACCAAGGGCAGGAGCGAAAACGGTATGTCAACCACTCTTCGGCAAAAAGAAATTATCCGCGGAAAGATTCTCTACTACCTGGCGCTGATCTATCCGCAGGCCGCCACGTTGCCGCTCTTACAGGGCGAGCTCGATATCTTCGGGTATCCCGTCACCACCGAGCAATTGAATTTTCACGTCGCGTATCTCGCAGAGAAAAAGCTCGTCGCCGTCGAAAACGTTCGCGGGCCGGAATCGCAGCGCCGGGTTCCGCTTGTGAAAATCACCGCCAAAGGAATCGACTACTTCGACGGCCGCCTGCCCGCCGAAGAGGGCATTTACCTGGAGCCGAAACGGTAATGATTAAAAAGGACGACAAGGAAAACCGGGACTTGTCCGCTGCCTCAAAAGCCGGGGCGCAAGGGGAGAAGGCCGCGGCGAAGAAAGCGGAGAAGCGCAAACGTGGGATCTGCGCGGAAGTGACGGAGCTCGAAGACCCTTTCCAGAAGCTCGCGGACCGCCTGCTCGTCGAAGGCGCGACGTTTGAAGAGGTCATTCGGGCGGTCAAAGAACGCGGCGGGCCGCGCCTGACGGATACGGCGGTGCGCGACTACTTCCGCCGCAACCTCACCCTCCAGATGCAGCGCGTGCGCCACCAGGTGCAAGCCGCCAAGTCGCTCAGGGCAGCCCTTGGGAATCCCGAATCGGCGGAAGGCGAACTGGCCGAGGCGGCCTTCTTCACCGGCTACATGTGTCTGGGCCGCGGCGCCTCGGAAGCGACGCTAAAGGATGCCGAGCACGCCCGACTTCTGCGCGAAAACCTGCGCCTGCACCAGCACGTCCTGCGCCTGAAAGAACAACGCGAGGCAAAGGAACTGGAATTCCTGCGCGCGCGCACCTCGGTTGAGGTCGCCAAGCAACGGCTCTTGAGAAAGAGAGTCACGGACCTGCACCGTTCGGTGACGCAAAACGGAAAAGCCCAGGAACTGGCCCCCGAGGCCATCGAGAAAATCCGGGAAATTTATGGACTCGTCCAAATCAAGCCGCCCTACACGCCGGGCGCGCAAAACTCGAACGTCACGGCCTAGCGCGGTTGTAGCGGCGGGTTTACCCCGCCAAGTACGTGGCGACATGAAGTCGCCGCTACAACTGCTGCCCTATCAGCGCCGGTGGGTCGCCGACTCCTCGCCGCTCAAGATCGCGGTCAAGGCGCGGCAAATCGGCTACTCCTTCGCCGCGACGCTCCGCGCCGTCCTCGCCTGCCTCGCGCGCAAGACCACCTGGATTTTTCTCTCCAAGGGCGAGCGCCAGTCGCGACTGCTGATGGAAAAAGTCGCCGAGCACGTCCGCTCGTGCGGAGTGGTGGCGCGCGCGCTCGAGTCCACTTATTTCGAGGGCACGCTCACCAAACAGCTCGAGACGCGCTTCCCCAACGGCTCGGTGATTTACGGACTGCCCGCCAATCCTGATACGGCGCGCGGCTATTCGGGCCACGTCACGCTCGACGAGTTCGCTTTCCACGCCGACGCCTCGAAAATTTACTCCGCGCTCTTCCCCACCATCACACGCGGGTATGGCCTCGAAGTCATCTCCACGCCTAACGGCACGCTGGGGAAATTTTACGAGCTGGCGAAAGCCGCGGGTTTGACGGACGTAGGGGCAGGCCTTGCGCCTGCCCTGGGGCGACCGCAAGGGTCGCCCCTACGACCCGGCTGGTCCGCACATTGTTGCGACAT
>CAYZVR010000361.1:0-2293 GCA_964481715.1 uncultured Acidobacteriota bacterium
CAAGCTGATAACGGTCCGGCAACCAATTGTAAAATCAACTCGCAGACGAGTACAAGGAGTTGAAGCCACTGGCAAAATCGCTTAGAATAGAGCGGTCAGGGCATTCAGCAAACGAGGAGGGCATTACTATGAAGAGATTCCTCACCTCCGTGATCGCCGGGTTGTTCATTCTGGCCGTGGTGGCCATCCCGACGCGAGCGGCGATTCAGGGCGACTACGTGGAAGTCCGCAGCGCGGACGTTTACACGGGCCCGTGCTTTGCGAATTCGCAAGTCGGCCTCGAGGGCCAGCAAGCGATTCTGGGCTGGAAAGTGAACCGGGGCTCGTGGAACGGCGTCAGCCTCGACGGACTGGGCGTGGTGGCGGTCGTCAAAGCCAGCGCGACGCTGGGCGATCCGTATCACAATCCGTATCCCGCCGAGTCCATCTTGATCGTGGACCAGCGGGCGTCTGCTGCGCAACGCACCGCGCTTGAGGCTTTCGCCAAATCCGCGGGCGGAAAGCTCCTCGATCACATTGTGCGCGTGGAAGCGGCTTCGATTCGGATGACGGTCGGCGAGGGCAGCGAGCACGGCGCGGTGAATCTCGAAGCCGGCAAACTCGCGCAGGTCAAGACGCGCAGCCTTTGCTCGGCTGACCATCTGTGCGGGAACGAGGAAGTGTACTATCCGCCGCTCACCCAGCTCGCTCACGCCATGCCGGGCTATGCGCTTGTGGATTCGTTCAGCGGGCAGGGCCTGGGCGTGGTCTGGAACCGCACAGGGGCGCGCAGCGCGTTCATCGGCAACTTCACCCTTTAACTCCCACGCCGCTTGTGGCGAAACATTCCCAAACGGGAAGCTCGGGTGAAGGGCTTCCCGTTTTCTTTTTTCGTCATCATATCTGTGGAGGCCTTTTATGCGCCGAATGATTAATCCGCGGCTGTTCCTTGCCCTAGCCTTGCTCGCGGCTCTTCCGGCGGCCGCGCAGGATTACAAAGCGGAAGCGGTCAGCGGACTTCCGGACGTGCCGCAGCCCGTTCAGGACGCGCTCCAGTCGCAGGGCGCGCGCCTGCTCAACGGCCAGGGGAGCGCCGTGGCCGAAGTGTGGTTGGCAAAAACTCTTGCCGGACAGGCAAACTCCGGCAGCATGGATATAATTTATGGGGACGTGATGCCGGGAAGTTTCGTGGGCGTCATTCACTTTCCCAATGCCGGCGCTGATTTCCGCGGCCAGAGCATCAAGAGCGGGTTTTACACGCTGCGCTACGACCTGATTCCGCAAGACGGCAATCACATGGGGGTGAGCCAGTACCGCGATTTTCTCCTGATCCTGCCCGTCGCGCAGGATAGCGACCCGACAAAGCCGCTGAAGTTTGAAGACGTGGTCAAGCTCAGCCGGCAGGCCTCGGGGACGGGGCACCCCAACATTTTGAGCCTCGACCCCGTGGAAAATGCGCCGGCACAGTTTCCCGGCGCGCTCAAGGATAATTCCAATAACTGGGCGCTGGTGGCGAAAACTCAGGTAAAAGCCGAAGGCGGCGAGGCGAAAGATTTGCCGATGGCCATCGTTCTGGTCGGGAAATACGAAGGCTAAGTTTCCGCAAATGTCCCCGCTTCGGCGACGGATGCCGCCACCCGGGTGCTTCGCGGCTGGAAAAAAATTGATGCGAACTCTCTTCGATAAAATTCTGGGGAGCGCGGCTGTTGGGCTGTTCGTTGTGTGCGCTATTGCAAGGGCGCAGGCTGCGACCACGACTCAATCTGTGGAGGGGAAGCTCGGATTCGTCGCGGGCACTGGGCCGGTGCTCGAAGCGGGCGGGAAAAACCTCACGCTCTCGGCGCGAAACTCGTACCTCTACCACACGCTCGGCGACGACCGCTTGCGAAATCGCGAGGTGCGCCTGGAGGGAACCAAACTTCCGGACGGAAGCTTCCAGGTGGAGCGCATCCTGACGGTGCGCGACGGGAAGCTCTATCGCATCCGGTACTTTTGCGAGACGTGCAACATCGAGTCGCTCGAGCCGGGCATTTGCGTCTGTTGCCAGCAGCCGACCGAGCTCCAGGAAATTCCGCTGGACAAGAACGACAAGAATTTCATCGTGGATAAGTAGGCGACGCGCCGAACCTCAAAGCGCAGAGAAATCGTCGCACCGCCCTGGAGCGCGCGTTGACACCCGCTGCCGGCCGGTATTACATTGAATTGACTTCGCCAGTTGCCGGGAAGTCTCAGTACGGTGAGCGTAGCTCAGCTTGGTAGAGCGCCAGACTGTGGATCTGGACGTCGCGGGTTCGAATCCCGTCGCTCACCCCAA
>CAYZVR010000362.1:0-2267 GCA_964481715.1 uncultured Acidobacteriota bacterium
CGGCTGGAGGCGGAGAATCGCCTGCTGCGCGCCGAAGGCCGCCCGGCCATGATTGCCGAGTCACGCGCCATGCAACCGGTGCTGGAACTGATGGCGCGCGTCGGGCCTTCCGATGCTAACGTGCTGGTCACCGGCGAGCACGGCACGGGAAAAGAGGTGGTCGCGCGAACACTTCACATACTCTCGGCGCGCGCGACGCACTCAATGGTCACCGTCAACACTGGTGCGCTCGCCGAGGGAACCTTCGAAAGCGAACTCTTCGGGCACGTCAAGGGCGCGTTTACGGACGCGAAGATGGATCGGGCGGGACGTTTCGAGCTTGCCGACCGCGGAACACTCTTTTTGGACGAAATTGCCAATGTTCCACTAAATTTACAATCCAAACTCTTGCGCGCCATCGAGTCAGGAGAGTTCGAGCGAGTCGGGTCATCCAAAACCCGCCGCGTGGACGTGCGGATTCTTTCAGCCACCAACGCCCGCCTCAAAGAGCAAGTCGCCGCGGGCCGCTTTCGCGAGGACCTGCTCTTCCGGCTTAACACCGTCGAGATCCAACTGCCGCCGTTGCGTGACCGGGGCGAAGATATTCCCCGGCTTGCTCTGCATTTTCTCCGCGAGCATACGCGGCGCTACCAGCGGAAAATCATCGCCTTTGAGCCGCCCGCTTTGCAGGCTTTAGTGGAATATTCCTGGCCGGGGAATGTGCGGGAACTCGACCACGCCGTCGAGCGCGCCGTGCTCATGGCGCGCGGGGACCAGATCCAAACGGGCGATCTTGGGCTAAGTGGCCGGCAAGCCGGCCCCGTCCGGCTCGAAGACATGAGCCTGGAGGAAGTGGAAAGCCATCTCATCAAGAAAACATTGGCTCGCTATGAAGGCAACGTCAGCAAGGCCGCTGACGCCTTAGGCCTGAGCCGGAGCGCGCTCTACCGCCGGCTCCAGAAATACGGCTTGTGACAGAATCGGGTTTATCGCCCTTGGCCAACCAATCTGAAAGCGTTCCATTCCGGACAAACACCCCGAAACGAAAACTGAAGTATGAGCATCTGGTTGTGCTCATGACGCTCGCCGCAGCTTTTCCCGCCACGCTCGTGGCGTTGCTGCTTCTCTGGACGGGAGACTATTCGGCGCGGGTCGTGTGGACGCTCGCCATCGTCATCGTAGGATTTTGGCTGGGATTTGCCTTCGCCTTGCGCGAACGCATTGTGATGCCTTTGCAAACCCTTTCAAACCTGCTGGGGGCTTTGCGCGAGGAGGATTTCTCCTTGCGGGCGCGCGGTGCGGGTTACGGCGACGCCATGGGGGAGGTCCTGCTCGAGGCCAATGCCCTGAGCGAGACCCTGCGCGAACAGCGCCTAGGAGCGCTGGAAGCTTCCGCGCTTCTGCGCACCGTCATGGACGAGATTGATGTGGCGATTTTCGCATTCGACGGCCAACAGCGCCTGAGGCTGGTCAACAAGGCGGGGGAAAAATTAGTTGCACAGCCTGCCGAGCGAATCTCGGGCCATAAAGCGGCAGACCTGGGGCTGGAGGAGTGCCTCTCGGGTGATCCGCAGCGGACGGTGCAACGGTCCTTCCCGGGCAGGCCCAGCGAGGCGGCGCGGTGGGGACTGCGTCGCAGCACATTTCGGGAAGGCGGCCTTCCTCACCACCTGGTCGTGCTTGCCGACCTCAGCCGCCCCCTCCGCGAAGAAGAGCGGCAAGCGTGGCAACGACTGATCCGCGTGCTGGGACACGAGCTCAACAATTCGCTCGCGCCCATCAAATCCATGGCGGGAACGCTCGCCGGACTTCTTTCCCGCGATGAACCTCCTTCCGAATGGAAACAAGACATGCGCCGCGGATTGCAAATCATCTCATCGCGTGCCGAGTCGCTGAGCCGCTTCATGGACGCCTACTCGCGCCTCGCCCGGCTGCCCTTGCCGCGTCTTGCCCCGGTCCGCGTCGGCGACGTGGTCCGTCGGGTGGTGGAGCTCGAGACGCGCCTCAGCGTGCGGCTTGTGGCCGGCCCGCCGGCGACACTCCAGGCGGATGCCGATCAACTGGAGCAGCTCCTCATCAACCTCGTGAGGAACGCCACCGACGCCGCTCTCGAAACCGGGGGCGAGGTGAAGGTCGGCTGGACGAAGAACTTCCACAGCCTGGAGATTTGGGTTGAGGACAGCGGACCCGGCCTGCCGCAAACAACAAATTTGTTTGTGCCCTTCTTCACCACTAAGCCTGAGGGTTCGGGTATCGGTCTGGTCTTGAGCCGTCAGATTGCCGAAGCC
>CAYZVR010000363.1:0-2216 GCA_964481715.1 uncultured Acidobacteriota bacterium
GTATGTGTTCGACATGGGGCAAAACATTTCCGGCTGGGCGCGGCTTCGCGTGCGCGGCCCGCGCGGTGCGGCGGTCCGGATGCGCTATTCGGAACTGGTCTACGACGATGGAAACATCAACCGGGAAAATCTTCGGGCCGCAAAATCACAGAACATCTATACCCTGCGCGGCGAAGGCGACGAGACTTACGAGCCGCGCTTCACTTATCACGGTTTTCGCTACGTGGAGGTTACGGGTTTTCCGGGTACTCCCAGCCTCGATAGCCTTCGCGGGCGCGTGGTGCACACGGCGGTCGAAACGACGGGTAGTTTTGCGGCGTCGAAACAAATTCTGAACCAGATTCAGAAGGTCATTCGCTGGTCGCAACTCACCAATTTGTTCAGCGTGCCCACGGACTGCGACCAGCGCAACGAGCGCATGGGCTGGATGGGCGACGCGCACGTCACCGCCGAAGAAGCCATGCTGAATTTCGACATGGCGGCGTTTTACACAAACTTCATCCGCGACATTCGCGACGCGCAGCATGAAGACGGCTCGGTGCCCGATACCGTGCCGCACGGCTACGGCCAGTATCCCGCCGACCCCGCCTGGGGAACCGCATATCCGCTAATCTGCTGGTACATGTGGGAGCAATATGGTGACAAGCGAATTCTCGAGGAAAACTACGACGGGCTTAGAAAATACATCGAACACCTTCGCAGCCTGTCTTCCGGCAATGTCTTACGCATGGGCCACTATGGCGATTGGGTGGCGATTGAGCCGACGCCCATCGAATTTGTCTCCGACTCGTACTATTACTACGATGTTCGGATTCTCGGGCAAATCGCGGGAG
Source organism: uncultured Acidobacteriota bacterium (assembly GCA_964481715.1). Classification (GTDB taxonomy): domain Bacteria; phylum Acidobacteriota; class Terriglobia; order UBA7540; family UBA7540; genus JAHEKS01. Next base: position 834 of record CAYZVR010000363.1, read on the forward strand.
TCCTCGGCAAGACCGCAGACGCCGAGACCTACTCGAGATTGGCCGGCGAGATCAAAGACGCTTTCAACCGCACATACTACGACGAGAAGACCGGCAACTATTCAACCGGAACCCAGACCGCCAACGCCCTGGCGCTTTTCCTGGACCTCGTGCCGCAGGAGCGTCGCGGCTTGGTGGCGAGAAACCTGACCTGGGACATCCTTTATGGCCATAACACTCACGTCACAACCGGGTTCATCGGCATCAAGTATCTAATGCCGGTGCTGGTCGAAATCGGCCGCGCCGACCTCGCCTACGACCTTGCCACGCAAACGACGTTTCCGAGCTGGGGCTACATGATCGAACGCGGCGCGACGACGCTTTGGGAACTCTGGCAGGAAAAGACCGGGCCGAGCATGAATTCGCACGACCACGTCATGTTCGGAAGTGTGGGCGCATGGTTCTACACGGCGCTTGGTGGCATAAACCTCGGCGCGGATGGCGCAGGGTACCGACACATCCGGATAGAGCCTCGCATAGTCGAAGACCTCGATTGGGCGAGCGCGACGGTTGAAACCATTCGGGGCCGCGTTTCTTCTGCATGGGCCCGCACTGACGGCGGGACAACTCTCGAAGTGACCATTCCGATGGGCAGTGACGCGAAAATCGTCGCCCCCAAACCGCAGGAACTGACCGGCATAACGGTTCGCGAAGGCGACCGCGTGGTGTGGGAAAAAGGCCGCTACGTCCCGGGCGATGCGGGGATCCGAAGCGCCATGGCCGGCGAAGACGGCCGGATCGTTTTCGAAGTCGGTTCGGGCAACTACGCGTTTCGGCTCACGGGGCAGCAGGAAAAATAGTTGACAGTCAACAGTTAACAGTTGACAGTAAAAAGGCAGACTCATTGATGATGAAAGGCGTCCTGGAGTTGGCAATCGAAGTTGTCGCTTTTAACTTTCAACTGTCAACTTTGGACTTTCTCCGAACATGAAACTCGTGACTTATGAGCTGGGCAAGCAGCCGCGCGTGGGGGTTGTGGAAGGCGAATACGTCGTGGACGTGCGCAGTGCGATTGAAATGATTTCGCGCCGGCGCGTGTCGCGGACGCTTGCCGCGCGGCCTGCTTTTAAAGCTGCAACGCGCACGCTGGTCGAAACGGGCTTTGCGCCGCGCACCATGATCGAGCTCCTGGCCCGCGGCCCGGAGTGGCGGCGAGCGCTGGGCGTCGTCACAAGCAGCCTTGCCAGAGCCACCGACCCCGAGCGGGCGCCCAAGGGGCTGCTCACACCGCTCGCCTCGGCACGTCTGCGCGCGCCCATCTCCCGCCCCTCGAAAATCACCTGCGTGGGGCTGAATTACGCCGATCACGCGCACGAGCAAGGTATCGAACCGCCCGCTTCGCCC
>CAYZVR010000364.1:0-2212 GCA_964481715.1 uncultured Acidobacteriota bacterium
CTCCATTTTCTCAACGCGGTGATCTTCCCCCACTTAATGGAGCTCAGGAAAAGGGAGAAGGTAGTCAAACATATTCCGCGGGCGGACGCCCGATGGCTCGGTCGATTGCTCTCCCAGCTTTCGGCGGAACAAATCGGTGATTGTTTTCGGGCCGCTGGACATTCGCCTGAAGAGGTAGAAGGGTATACGAAAGTAGTGCAAGAGAGAATCAGGGTACTGAACCAGCTCTGAACGCGCTGGGTTTACCCGAGGTTGGCAATATTTTTGCCAATTGCGCACCGATGTGCGGGGGGATGATTCCTCTTCATCGGGGAATTGCTTTCCAAAAATTTCAGCATATAACCCGCCGGACGCGAGCAATTCTTGATGGGCGCCACGCTCAGCGAGAGTATTGTCTTTCACCACAAAGATGATGTTGGCGCGCCGGATCGTCGCCAGGTGGTGCGCGATGGCGATGGAAGTTTTGCCTTTCATCAAACGGTCCAGGGCTTTGCCCTGTCTCGCTGCGGGATACACCGGATTGCCGCTCGCGGCTGTGCGGCAAACTAAAAGGAATCGGACTGCGCTCTTTTGAGGAGGGCCCATGCGAGTTTACAAGAGAATCTTCTCCAGCATTTTTGTTCTTTTTCTGGCGCTGCCCGTCTTCGCTCAGCAGGCAAGGACTACTGCCGCGATATGGCGCGACCGGGGCGACGTTGCGAAGCTGGACCTCCTGAACGGGCCGGGAGGGAAAGAACGCCAGCCGGGAACCATCTTTAAATTTATCGAGGAATCTAAGAGCGGAACTGCTCCCAAGTTTGATGTCGAAGATGAAAACGGCACCAAGTGGAAGGTGAAACTCGGCCCCGAGGTGAAGTCGGATACCGCGGCAACGCGCCTCGTGTGGGCTGCGGGTTACTTTGCTGGGGAGGACTACTACCGGCCGCAAATCCGCGTGCAAGGAATGAAGCCGCTCTCCCGCGGTCAGGAGTACGTCTCGGACGGTGGCCTTGTCCGCGAGGTGCGTTTGGAGCGCCAAGGCGGCGGGAAGAAATTGAAGAACTGGAGCTGGAGCCAAAACCCCTTTGCCGGCACGCGCGAATTTAACGGCCTTCGAGTGATGATGGCGCTGATCAACAATTGGGACATGAAGGAAATCAACAACAAGATCCTCGATGTGAATGGCGAGTCCCGTTATGAGGTGGCCGACCTGGGCGCCAGTTTCGGGCGCACCGGCAATCGCTTCGGCCGCAGCAAGGCCGTGATGAAAGACTACGCGAAAACCAAATTCATCGAAAAGGTCACGCCCGAATCCGTGGACTTCGTCTTTCATACGAAGATAGAGAGTGTGGGCAAGAACATTCCAATCGCAGACGCACGCTGGCTCGGCAACCGGCTCGGCCAGTTTTCCGCTGAACAGATCGGCGACTGCTTTCGCGCCGCCGGCTTCTCGCCCGCCGAGGTCGAGGGCTATACCAGGGTCGTGATGCAGCGCATCGAGGCGCTGAAGAAGCTATAGCCGACCCGCCCGCCGCACTACGAATTCCATGTCCTGGACACAATACGTGCCTTCCGTCCTTAAGGCCTTTCACCTTCCGGTTTCGTCCCTATCCAAGGGGCAAAAGACCGGGGAAAAACCCTTACGGGCAACATCCTCTCAATAGCTCTGGCGGGACCTGGCCGCCCTCGCCGCACTTAGTCTTCTTTACGGTCCGGACTGAACAGGTTATCGTCGGCGTTGCCGACTAAGTTTTTCGCGTGTCCGCGGCTTGGGGATCTTCCTTGCGAAACTGGATGTCGTAAAGCTCCGAATAGAGGCCACCTGCCGCCAGCAGCTCGTCGTGGGTGCCACGCTCAACCAGAGTATTGTCTTTCACCACAAAGATAATTTTGGCGCGCCGGATCGTCGCCAGGTGGTGCGCGATGACGATGGAGGTTCTGCCTTTCATCAAACGGCCCAGGGCTTCGAACACGGCTTGCTCGGACGCTGCATCCAGTCCGGATGTGGGCTCGTCCAGAACGAGAATCGGAGTGTTGCGGATAACGGCCCGCGCGATGGCGATGCGTTGGCGCTGGCCCCCGGAAAGCGTCACGCCGCGCTCGCCGACCATGGTGTCGTAGCCCTCGGGCATTTCCTCGATGAACTCGTGCGCGTTGGCCAGCTTCGCGGCTTGGATTATCTCCGCGCGGTTGGCTTCCGGGCGGCCATAGGCGATGTTCTGCCAGACGGGTG
>CAYZVR010000365.1:0-2197 GCA_964481715.1 uncultured Acidobacteriota bacterium
AAGCTTTCCGGCGAAGACGACGCGGCGGTCGAAGAGGAGCGGCGATTGTGCTACGTCGGCATGACGCGCGCCAAAGACCGCCTGGTGCTCACCTGGGCGCGCGAGCGGCGCTCCTATGCTCGGGAGTCGTACGAGGCGACGCGCCCGTCGCGCTTCCTGGGCGAAATCCCGTCGGAGCTGCTGGAGCCCGTGACGCTTTCGCCAGGAGTCGCCAAGCCCCGCCTGGCGTGGGACAACGCCGTGAATTCTATTGCCGGCGTCGAGCAGTTCCTTTCAGAGCGCGGGCGCGCGCCGTCCAGGGGGCTTGGGGGCGGCCTGCAATTCGGCCAGCCGGCGCAAAAACGCCGGTGGAAACTTGGCACGCAGGTTCGGCACCCGAAGTACGGACTGGGAACAGTTATTGATTGCGAGGGCGACGGGGAAGATGCAAAATTGACGGTCAGCTTTCCCGGATACGGAACCAAACGGTTGGTGGAACGCTACGCCGCACTCGAGAAGGCGTAAGCTCAAACAGAAAGAGAACAGGCCACAATGAACACAAGAAACATCAAGGACAAGGCGGAACGCAAAAAATTGAAGCGCGCGGCGCGCAAAAAGCGCCCGCCCAAGCCCAAGCAGACCGAACCGCGCGGCTCCCGCAAGCCCAAGATCCGCAAGAAGGGTCCGGGATCGCCGGCGAAACGCTAACCAAGTCCGAGGGCGGGGGAATTCCCCGCTTGGGGATCAGGAGGCCGTTTGGCGAGCCAACTCCTCCGCACCAAGAGCATCGACAAACTGCTGGCGGATGCCGACACGCCGGAATACCGCTTGCGCAAGACGCTCGGTCCGTGGTCGCTCACGGCGCTGGGCGTTGGCGCGATCATCGGCACGGGCATCTTTGTGCTCACAGGCACCGCCGCGGCGGGCGAGGTTTTGGAGTTCCACTCCATTTTGAAGGCGCCGGTAATCGACATTCTTCTCCACGGCTCGAAGGCACTCGGGGCGGGCGGGCGTCCCGGCGCGGGGCCTGCCATTGCGCTTTCGTTCGTCATGGTGGCCTTCGTCTGTGCTCTGGCAGGGCTCTGCTACGCCGAGCTCGCTTCGATGATTCCCATCGCCGGCAGCGCCTACACGTATTCCTATGCAACGCTCGGCGAAATCGTGGCCTGGATCATCGGCTGGGACCTGATCCTTGAATACGCGGTCAGCAACATGGCGGTGGCGGTGGGCTTTTCCGCTTATCTCGACAGGATGCTGCAGGGCTTCGGGCTGAAGCTTCCTCAGCAGATCATGAGTCCCGTCTTCAACGATTCGCTCCATCGCACGGGCGCATGGTTCAACGTGCCGGGGTTTATGGTGGTCATGATTCTCACCGTCATCCTGGTGATCGGCATTCGCGAAAGCGCCGGCGCCAACAACCTCATGGTGACAGTCAAGATCATCGCCATCCTGATTTTCATTGTGGCGGCCTCGCGCTACGTCCACGTCGAAAACTGGAAACCCTTCATGCCCAACGGCTGGCAGGGCGTGCTGACCGGCGGGGCGATCGTCTTCTTCACTTACATCGGCTTCGATTCGGTTTCGACCGCCGCGGAAGAATGTCACAACCCGAAGAAAGACGTTCCCTTCGGAATTATCGCGTCGCTGGTGGTCTGCGCGACTCTTTACGTTTCCGTCGCGCTGGTGCTGACCGGCATTCAGCACTGGGACACGTTGCGAAACGCCGCACCCGTAGCGAATGCGCTGGTGGCGATCGGACTGCCGCAGGTTATGCAGTATGTCACGCTGGGGGCGCTGACGGGAATGCTGAGCTCGCTTCTGGTTTTCCAGCTCGGCCAGGCGCGCGTCTGGTTCGCCATGTCGCGCGACGGCTTGCTGCCGCGGGTATTTTCGAAAGTCCACCCGAAGTTCCGCACGCCTTACGTCAGCACCTGGATTGCGGGATTCTTCGTCGCCATCCCGGCCGGGCTGTTCGACATTGGGACGCTCGCGGACCTGTCGAACATCGGAACCTTGTTCGCCTTCGCCCTGGTTTCGCTCGGTGTTCTGGTGCTGCGCCGCAAACAGCCCGAGCGTCCGCGCGGTTTTCGTACCCCGTGGGTCCCGGTCGTTCCGCTTGCATCGATCTTGTGTTGCGTCATTCTGATGGCCAGCCTGCCGCTCGAAACCTGGATCCGATTCCTGGTGTGGCTGATCATCGGGCTGGTCGTCTACTTTG
>CAYZVR010000366.1:0-2130 GCA_964481715.1 uncultured Acidobacteriota bacterium
CTGCGCGTGCGGATTCGCATTCGTCGCGGCAAAGCCGAGATTGATTTCGCGGGGACCTCGCCCTCGTGCCGGGGCAGCGTGAACGCCGTGCTCGCAATCACGCAGTCGGCGGTGTTTTACGTTTTCCGCTGCCTGCTCGGCGAAGACGTTCCTGCCTGTGCCGGGCTGATGGAACCCATCACAGTGCGCGCGCCGGAAGGGAGCGTTGTGAACGCGCGCCCGCCGGCAGCCGTCGCAGCGGGGAATGTTGAGACATCGCAGAGGATCGTGGATGTGCTGCTCCGCGCGCTCGCTCGCGCGCTTCCGGGGCGAATTCCTGCGGCGAGTTCCGGCACCATGAATAACCTTTCGTTCGGAGGGCTCGACCCGCGCACCGGCGAACACTTCGCCTACTACGAAACGATTGCGGGCGGCATGGGCGCGCGGCCGTCGAGCGATGGGCTCTCCGGCATCCACACGCACATGACGAATTCCTTGAACACACCCATTGAGGCGCTCGAATCCGGTTATCCGGTTCGGGTCCAGCGCTATTCCCTGCGGCGTGGGTCGGGCGGCGCCGGACGCTTCCGCGGCGGTGACGGCATCGTGCGCGAAATCGAGTTTCTCATCGATGTGCGCGGCAGTATCCTTTCAGATCGCCGCCGGTTCGGTCCTTACGGGCTGAACGGTGGGAAGCCCGGACGCGCGGGGAAAAATCAATTGACCTTGCCCGGCGGCGGGAAGCGGGTCGTCAAACTTCCCTCGAAGACGGTTTTCAACGCGCCCGCGGGAAGCGTCCTTCGCATTGAAACTCCCGGCGGAGGCGGTTGGGGAAAGAAGTAGGGCGCAGAGTTTTTGAGCGGCGGAACATTTCATTCATTAAACAGGAGGCTTGATGGAAAGACTTAATCGCCGGACTTTTATGAAATCGGTTGCCGCAACTGCGGTAGTCTCGGCATCACCTACGGCGGTGGCACAGCCCGCTGCAGACGGCCCCGTTTTTCTCTCGACCTGGCCGCACGGCAAGCCGGCCAACGAGCGCGCGGCGGAAGTCTTTAAGGGCGGCGGCAGTTTGCTCGACGCGGTCGAAAAAGGCGTCAACGTCCCGGAAAGCGATCCGACCGTGACCAGCGTGGGCTACGGCGGGCTGCCGAATGCCGAGGGCGTGGTCGAGCTCGACGCGGCCATCATGGACGGCACGCGGCACCACGCAGGCGCGGTTTGCAGCCTGCACAAAATCAAGAACCCGATTTCGGTGGCGCGGCTGGTGCTGGAAAAAACCACGCACACGACGCTCGCCGGCGAGGGCGCGTTTCACTTCGCACTCGAGATGGGATTCAAGCCGGAGCAACTGCTGACGCCGGAGAGTTTGAAGAAATGGCTCGAGTGGAAAGCCGATCCCAGGCGCCAGACCTTTTGGAAAGACCCGGCGAACCACGACACGATTGGCATGGTCGCAACCGACGGCAAGGGCCACATGGTTTCGGGATGCTCGACCTCGGGCCTCGCGTGGAAAATCCCGGGGCGCGTGGGAGATTCGCCGCTCGTCGGCTGCGGCGTTTACGCCGATGACGCGGTGGGCGCGGCGTCCGGGACCGGTGACGGTGACCTGATGACCAACTATTGCACCAGCGTCTCCATCGTACACACGATGGCGCGCGGAGCTTCGCCGCAGGACGCGTGCAACGAACTGTTACAACACATGGTCAAGACGATTCCCGCGAATAAAGATGGCGAGTGCGCGGTCATCGCCATGAACAACCGCGGCGAAATCGGCGCGGCATCGATGAATAACAAATTCCACCTGAAGTACGCTTTGTGGCAAGACGGCGAAAGCCAGTTGCTGGATTCGGTGGTGCTCTACTGAAGGTGTGATGGGATTTTTACGATTGAGCCGTCGGGGCGGACACTGACTGTCTGTTCAGGAAAAGCCAGCCGAGCACGATGAGCGAGAGAACGGCCAGGGCGATTCCATTAAATCGGTAGAACGCTTGAGACTCCCGCAGCAGATCAATGAGCGGGTCGGCCAGTTCAATGCAAAACGCCGCCGCCACGTAGGCCAGCAGATTATCCCGGAAGAATAAAACCACGATGGTGAGGAAAACCGCGAAGGTGATAAAGCTCGGCGCCCAGCCCGTGAAAAACTTCTGG
>CAYZVR010000367.1:0-2030 GCA_964481715.1 uncultured Acidobacteriota bacterium
ACGGCCGGCAAGCCTGCGTCTTGAATCCCGGCGGGCACGAAATCGTCTTTCTCGGTGGCGAGCCACTGAATGAACTCGGCCGCCTCAAGCTCGACGCCACACCTTCAAGTGCTACTTTAACTCCTGACGGTAAGACTTTGATCGTTTCCGGCGGTGACTCCAATCGGCTGTGGTTCGTGTCAACCGAATCCCGCACGATCCTTGGAGGCGTGGAAGTCGGCAAGGCGCCGGGTCCGATGGTCCAGCGGCTTGACGGTTCCGAGGTGTTCGTCGCCGACACGGGCGAGACCAAGATTTCCGCCGTGGACGTGCCAAAGCGCCGCGTCCTTTCGAACATAGTTCTTTCTTCCCGACCCAGTTCCCTCTCGCTCAAGTCCGACGGAGGCGAACTGTTCACCCTGAGCGCCGAGGGGTCAGCTCTGATAATTCTGGATGTGTTTCATGACGACGTCGAGCAGACCCTAACCGCCGGCCTTCGCCCCGTCGCAGGGTTATTCCGGCGCGACTCGAGCGTCTTCTACATCGCAACGGCGGGCGACGGAAACGTCACGGCGCTAGATGTCCCGACGCGAGTCGTTCTCGCCGTAACGCACGCGGGCAACGAGCCGAGCGCCCTTGCCCTCACGCCCGACGAGCGTTTTCTCGCTGTCGCGGATGCGGCCGCTTCGAGCCTCGCCGTCCTTCGTACCGATACCCTCGGGTTGGTCACAACCGTGCCGGTTGGTTCTCGGCCCGTGGACGTGGTCATTCCCGATTGGCCGTGGAAAAGGTAGAAGCTAGCGGACGAAGGCACTCGCCTGAATTCTCTCAATCGTTCTAGGGGTATCCTTCGATAAGCTCGGCGATCGCCTCTGACTCCGACAAAACTCCGGAAGTCCCATCTAAATCTTAAGTTTACTGCGGAGATTGAAACTACTACCTGAGGTTCGGTCGACGCGCCGACAAGGAATTTACCAGATCAAGAAGTCTTCGGTCAGTTCCAGCGTCAGCCAGCCCTGATTGGGCATAACCTGGACAGGCAGATCGTTCGCCCAGAGGGAGACCTGGAGGTTGATCTTTTCGTGGGGCTTCAATCCGAGCAGAAGGTACTCGACGCCCAGCTCGAATACTTTTGAGAACGCGACTTGCAACCCCCCGCCCGCCTCGGGAGGCTGCGCCGGCTGGTCGCCACGGGCTACTTCGACCACGCCTAGCCGGCCGCCGCGCACTGGAGCGTGGATATGCAGCCGGCTCTCGCCATCCACGTTTACTCGAATTTCAAAGTCTGAATGCGCGGCTAGGAACGCCGCGCTCAGGTCCACGCGCAGAAAAAGCGTGTGCTCGCTGTAACCGTAATAGACCGCGTCAATGAAGGCCCTAGCGCCGTGCATCGAGCCCGAGCGCACGTCTGGCAGACACAATCCTGCCCCCAGCCATTCGAAGTAGTTGGTCACTTCGCCGTCCACATGCGGCTCGATGCGCCCCGTCGGTGCGATCATCGTGGCCAGCAAGCGAGGCCGCTTGATGGGAACCGCCAATTCGTCCGGCGGCGAAGCGCCCAGCATGCGGTAGATATTCGACAGGTGCTTGCGAAAGAGCAGGTCGAATTCTTCGTCTTGCGCGCTCGAATGCTCCGGTCCGTACCACCAGCACCAGTCACTTCCTTCCGCGATCCACAACTCCTGGCGCGCCAGATCGACCTGCCGCGGGTCGAGGCCAGGCTTCGCGGACCTTTCTGCAAAAAAGTCTCGCGCCTCGGACAGCAAGTCCCAGGCGCGATTGTCTTCGTCCGCGCCAATCCAGACATCGAAATTGGCGTTGATCCACGATCCCGGTGCAATGTGATCTATCCGACCGGGTTCCGCGATTTTCAGTGCCTCGCTGGCAGTCACCGCCTGTAATTCCGGGTCCGTCGCGACGCGGCCATAAAAGCTTTTCAGGAATTCGCGGCCATTTCCCGGGAAAAACTCCCAGGCGTTTTCCCCGTCGAGAATAATAGAAACGACGGCGGGCGCCTTCCCGGTACTCCGGCCCGCGGCTTTGATGCGCTG
>CAYZVR010000368.1:0-1986 GCA_964481715.1 uncultured Acidobacteriota bacterium
CGGAACATAAATCGCCTGAACGGAGGTGATCGAACCTTTTTTGGTGGACGTAATGCGCTCCTGCAACTCGCCCATTTCGGTCGAAAGGTTTGGCTGATAGCCGACCGCCGAAGGCATGCGCCCGAGCAGGGCTGAAACTTCCGAGCCCGCCTGCGTAAAGCGGAAGATATTGTCAATGAAGAGCAGCACGTCCTGACCTTCCACGTCGCGGAAATATTCCGCCACGGTGAGCCCCGTCAGCCCGACGCGCAGGCGCGCTCCGGGCGGCTCGGTCATCTGCCCGTAGATGAGCGCCGCTTTGGACTTCTCGGGGTTCCCGGGAGTGATGACGCCGGACTCGGTCATTTCCAGCCACAAATCGTTGCCTTCGCGGGTGCGCTCGCCCACGCCCGAAAAAACCGAGACGCCGCCGTGCTTCGTCGCCACGTTGTTGATGAGTTCCTGAATGATGACCGTTTTCCCCACGCCCGCGCCGCCGAACAGGCCCGTCTTTCCGCCCTTGAGGTAAGGCTCGAGCAGGTCCACCACCTTCAAGCCCGTCTCGAACATTTCGAGCCGGGTGTTCTGGTCTTCGAGCTCCGGGGCGTGACGATGAATGGGCAACCGCGTTTCGGCAACGATGGGGCCAAGCTTGTCCACCGGCTCGCCGATCACGTTCATCACGCGGCCGAGCGTGGCTTTGCCGACCGGAACGGTGATGGGGCCGCCCTGATCCGTCACCTTCATGCCGCGCACCATGCCTTCGGTGGCCTTCATCGCTACGGCCTTCACGCGGCCTTCGCCCAGGTGCTGCTGGACCTCGACGATTACATCGAGAGGCTCGGGAATGTCGTAACCTTCGGAGGTGATGCGCAGCGCGTTATAAATAGCCGGGAGGTGATCGGCTTCAAAGGCCGCCACGATGACCGGCCCGATGACTTCCACGACCTTGCCCACGTTCTTGGTTTCCATGCTGGTCCTTTCAGTCCGTCAGCTGACGGGCCGCAATTACTGCGCCGACGCGCCGCTCACGATTTCGATGATCTCCCTGGTAATCGCCGCCTGCCGCACGCGGTTCATGTGCAGGGTGAGCGAGTCGATCATTTCCGAGGCGTTGTTGGTGGCGGCGTCCATGGCCGTCATGCGCGCGGCGAATTCCCCGGACTGCGACTCGAGCAGCGCGCGGTAAACCTCGATTTCCACATAGCGCGCCAGCAGCACGCCGAAGATTTCTTCCGGAGGCTGCTCGTAAATGTAATCAATGAGCGTTTCTTCACCCGCCGGCTTGATCGGCTTGATGGGCAAGTACCTTTCGACCGTCAGCCGCTGCACCAGGACGGACTTCGATTCGTTGTAGATAAAATCCACCGCATCCACTTCTTTCCGGGTGTAGAGATCGATGATTTGGTTAGCGATCTCCTGGGCGTGGGAGAATTCCAGGCGGCCAAAAAGGTTTACGTGGTCGGAAAGAATCGCGGCCTGGCGCTTGCGGAAAAAATCGCGGCCTTTGCGCCCTACCACGATCATCGAAATTTTGCGGCCGGCGTTCTCCTCCCGATACTTCTCCGTGGCGCGGATCAGGCTGGCGTTGAACGCTCCGCAGAGTCCCCGGTCGGCGGTGACGAGCACCAGCAGGATTTTCTCCATCGGCCGCTCGGCCAGCAACGGGTGGGCGCGCTGTTCGGTGCGCGCCGCGAGGCTCCCGAGCAAAGTCAGCATCTGGTTCGCGTAGGGGCGAATGCTGAAGACACGCTCCTGTGCGCGCCGCAGTTTCGCCGCCGCCACCATTTTCATCGCGCGGGTAATCTGCTGCGTGTTCTTGACCGAGCGAATGCGCCGTCGAATGTCGAGAATGTTGGCCATGGGTTAGTCGACAGTTGAAAGTCGAAGGTCAAAAGTTAAAAACCTGCGATTATCTTGCTGGTGTTTCTTGACGTTTTGACTTTCGACTCTCAACTTTTAACCGCTTTCTTTTCCGCCACGCAATTGGCCTTAAATTCTTCTAGC
>CAYZVR010000369.1:0-1965 GCA_964481715.1 uncultured Acidobacteriota bacterium
GCGAGCTGAGCCACATCGAATCATTGAGCGTGGTGGGATGTGAGAGACCTTACCTGGATGGCCTGCTCGCCGTCGCGGCGCGCCGCCAGCCCGGCGAACATATCCTCGTTCTTTTCTTGGGAAGTTCCATCGGGAATTTTGATCGCGCCGCAGGAGAGGAATTCTTGCGCGAAGTCCGCCGCATCCTGTCTCCGCAGGACGCCCTCCTGCTGGCCACCGACCTCGTCAAGCCTATTCCTCTCCTCGTTCTAGCCTACGACGATCCCGCGGGTGTAACTTCTGCCTTCAACCTGAATCTGCTGGCTCGACTGAATCGCGAGCTCGATGCCGATTTCGACCTCTCACGGTTCCGGCATCTTGCTCTCTACAATCCCGAAGAACGCCGGATCGAAATGCACTTGCGGTCTCTCGGGGACCAGACGGTTCACATCCCCAAGGCAGGCATCACGATCACTTTGAGAGACGGCGAAACCATCTGGACCGAGAACTGCCACAAATACACAACCGAGGAAGTGGTGCAAATGGCCGACCGGTCGGGGTATGAGTGCGTGGCGCAGTGGATTGACCAGGAGTGGCCTTTCGCGCAAAACCTCCTGATCGCGCGTTAGGCTCCCGCTCAATCCCATTCGAGCGACGCTACGCGCTTCTCGAGTTCCGCGGCAATCACCTCCGGCTTCGTTCCAGACGGAAACTCCACTGGCGCACCAATCATTACCCTGACCGTTCCCGGACGAGTCATTCTTTTGCCGGCCTTTTTCAGCTCGAATAGCCCGTCAATGCGGACCGGCACAATCGGAATTCCCAGACGCTCGGCCAGCAGTCCCACGCCCGCGCGAAATGGAGCGAGTTTGCCATCCTCCGTGCGCCGGCCCTCAGGAAAGACAACCACACTGTAGCCGCGGTCTACGGATTCACCCGCATAGGCGAAGCTTTCGCGGAAACCAGTCTGCTGCGGCAGCGGAAAAACGTTGAACAGCGCCACGACCAACCCGTAGTTGATTTGATCGAGGATTCGTGCGAAGAATCCCGCCTCCCGTGGCGGATGACGCATCCCTTGCAATCGTTCACCAATCATCGCAACGGCCAGGCGGTGGCGAAAGCGCGCCGGCAACGCGGCCAAGATGAAACCGATATCAACGCTCGTGACGTGATTCGAGACCACCAAAACCGGGCCGCGCACTCCGCGCAAGTTTTCACGCCCCCGGCTGCGCGGGTAACCGAGCAGAAGCGTCGCAGGCCAGGTGAGCAGGTAATAAACCGCGAATCGAATCCAGGTGACGGGGCTCCGTTCGGCCCAGCCCGGGTAGGAGTAGTCGGAGCGCAAAGCCGGTGGCTGGCGCAGCATCTGCTCCAACTCGCCCACAGTTGTCGCGTCGGCGAATTGCGATTCGTTCAAATCAATCTGGTAACGGTCCTCAATCGCGCTCAGCAGTTCGACCCGGTCAAGCGAGCTGAGGTTCAAATCCGTCGCAAGATTCGCATCGGGCGAGAGGCGGTCCGGCATGCGGCCCGTGATGCGACTGACGAGTTCAGCCAAAGTTCCGACGGGCTTCCCTGCCGCGGGTTCGGCCTCGCCGCCCAACCGGGCCTGGACTGCTGCTTGAATTTCACGCACCTTCGGCTTGTGGACGGCGCTGCGCGGGAAATCTTCATCCGGCCAGACCAGCCATCGCCGGATTTGCTGGAAGCCCGCCAGAGACTGGTTGGCGCGGCGAACGACAGCTTCCGGGTCCGCGGCGCCGCCGCGAAGAATCAGCGCAGCGGCCGGCTCGGCATTTCCACCCCGTTCGAAGCCCACGACGGCACAATCGTGAACCTCCGGCTGGCGACGCAAAGCTGCTTCGAGATCCTCCGGATAAATGTTCATTCCCTCCGCTGTCACGATGACGTCTTTCGCGCGGCCTTTGAAATGAAGATTGCCGTTCGCGTCGAGCTCGCCGAGGTCTCCCGTATGGAACCAGCCTT
>CAYZVR010000370.1:0-1952 GCA_964481715.1 uncultured Acidobacteriota bacterium
CACCCGCCATCACCGACTTCACCCTGATGGTCGAAAAATCGAGCTGCATGTTTGTCACCGGCCCCGACGTCATCAAGACCGTGATGCACGAAGATGTGACCAAAGAAGAGCTGGGCGGCGCCATGACTCACAACTCGATGAGCGGTGTGGCGCACTTCCTCACGCACGACGATCCGGATTGTCTGGCGCTGGTTCGCGAGTTGCTTTCCTTCATGCCGCAGAACAACCGCGAGGACGCGCCGCGCGTCGAGACCGCCGACCCCGCCGACCGAGCCGACGATGCGCTCGAAACGCTTGTGCCGGCAGAATCCGACAAGCCTTACGACATCAAGGAAATCATCCATCGCGTGGTGGACGACGGATACTTTCTGGAAGTTCAAGAGCACTTCGCGAAGAATCTCGTTTTGGGATTCGCGCGGCTCGGCGGCGCAAGCGTCGGCATGGTCGCCAATCAGCCCGCCGTGCTGGCGGGCGTGCTCGACATCAACGCTTCCGTCAAGGGCGCGCGCTTCGTGCGCTTCTGCGACGCGTTCAACATCCCGCTGGTCACCTTTGAAGACGTTCCCGGATTCCTGCCCGGCACGCAGCAAGAGTTCGGCGGCATCATCCGCCACGGCGCAAAGCTCCTCTATGCGTTCGCCGAGGCCACGGTTCCTAAAGTCACGATCATCACCCGCAAAGCCTACGGCGGCGCGTACTGCGTGATGGCCTCCAAGCACATCCGGACTGACATCAACTACGCTTATCCGACGGCGGAAATTGCCGTGATGGGCCCGGAAGGCGCCGTCAATATCGTTTACCGCCGCGAGCTTCAAAAGGCCGAAGACCCCGAAAAGCTTCGCCGCGAAAAGGTGGAGGAATTTCGCCGGCGCTTTGCCAACCCTTACATCGCCGCCGAGCGCGGCTATATTGACGCGGTCATCCTTCCGCGCGACACCCGCCCCAAATTGATCGCTGCCCTGCGCATGCTCGAAAACAAGCGCGACACGAACCCCCCGAAGAAGCACGGGAATATTCCACTCTGACGGGTGAGAAACCGATATGAAAAAATGCCGCAAGCAGAAACCGAACAGACAGGTGTTCGGTGAATACGATTACAGCGGGGGTGAGCGGGGCAAGTATTCCGCCACCTACGCGAAGGGCGCCAATGTCGTGGTGCTCGACGCCGACGTGGCCCGCGAATTTCCAACGCAGGAATCGGTGAACGAAACCCTTCGGCTTCTTTCCAACATCATTAAGGGGCATCGAAGGAAGAAGTTGACCTGAGCAGGCTGCGGCGAGCCACCTGTCGGTCATCGCCGCGCTGCGTATGCTCGAAAACGAGCCCCCGACACCAAGCTCCATCGGAAGCCACCCTTCTTCGGCTAACCTGTTGATCCCAAACCGAAAATAAAGTGTGTCACTTGTGTCATCTGTGCCCATCGTGCCATTTCAATCTGATAGGCTGGAAGCGAAGAATTGTGAGTGGTGATCGGTGAACTACAAATTCTCAACTGGGAATGAGAACGGCGGCGGAGATGTGGTCAGAGGCAGATGGGGTGTCAGTCACCGCGCAAAGCTGCTAGGCGGCTGGGGGTCCTAGTAACTTTAAAAATGCAAACCGAACCCAAGAAGTCCTTTAGAATCAAACCGAGTGTGTAAAAAGTACTCAAAAACGAAGCCAAACGAACCCATCATAATCGCGCCGGCAGATCGAGGGGCTGGGCCGGACCCAACCCCCGCGCTGTGTTAGAATCGCCCCCGGTTCGAATCAGGAATTCAGATGTTCCGCAAAATTCTGATCGCCAATCGCGGGGAGATCGCCGTGCGCGTGATGCGCGCCTGCCGCGAGATGGGCGTGCGGACGGTTGCGGTCTATTCGGACGCCGACCGCAAGGCCCTGCACGTGCGCTACGCCGACGAAGCGTTCCACATCGGCGCGGCGCCTTCGACCGAGAGTTACTTGCGCATGG
>CAYZVR010000371.1:0-1933 GCA_964481715.1 uncultured Acidobacteriota bacterium
AGGCCATGGTCAGTTCTTTCGCGAGATACATGGCGATCTGCCTCGGGTAGGCCACGCTGCGGCTGTTGTCCTTGGCCTTCAGTTGCGGCAGGCTCAAGCCAAACTCCTGGCAAACCACCCGCTGGATATTTTCGATTGAGACGCGCCGCTCCTGCTGGTCCACCAGATTTTTTAACACCTGCTGCGCCATCGGCAGCGAGATTTCGGTCCCTGTCAGCGAAGAATAGGCAATCAGCCTCACCAGCGCGCCCTCGAGGTCGCGAACGCTCGACTTGATTTTGGTGGCGATGAACATCGCCACGTTATCCGCCAGCGTCACACCCTGCGCTTCGGCTTTCTTCGCGAGGATGGCCACCTTGGTCTCGAGGTCCGGCGCCTGAAGATCGGCCGTC
The DNA here is from genome assembly GCA_964481715.1 of uncultured Acidobacteriota bacterium. Classification (GTDB taxonomy): domain Bacteria; phylum Acidobacteriota; class Terriglobia; order UBA7540; family UBA7540; genus JAHEKS01. The sequence continues at coordinate 393 of CAYZVR010000371.1, forward strand.
AGGCCCCAGGCAAAGCGCGAGCGAAGGCGCTCTTCCAGTCCGGGAATCTCCTTGGGCAGGCAGTCGCTCGAAATCACCACCTGTTTCTGAGCTTCGTAAAGGGTGTTGAAGGTGTGGAAGAATTCTTCCTGCGTGCGCTCTTTGCCGGCGATGAACTCGATGTCGTCCATCAGCAGCACGTCCACGTTGCGATACTTCTCGCGGAACGACACCATGCGGTCGTAGCGCAGCGAATTGATGACTTCGTTGGTAAATTTCTCCGAGGAGACGTAAGCCAGGCGCATTTCTTTCCAGTTGCTCTTGATGGTGTGTCCAACCGCCTGCATCAGGTGCGTCTTGCCGAGCCCCACGCCGCCGTAAAGAAACAGCGGGTTGTACGCCTTGGAAGGAGCCTCGGCCACGGCGCGCGCCGCTGCGTGGGCAAACTGGTTGCAGGAGCCCACCACGAACGAATCAAAGACGTAGCGCGGGTTCAACTGCTTGTCCACCGCGTCAAAATCGAGCTTTTGTTGCAAGGCCCGCGCGTCTCCGTTTTCGGGTGCTTTCTTCTCCGCGCTCTCGTCCACCACGTAGTTGACTTCATGGAACCCAAGCTGCAGCCGTTCCAGAGTGTCGTGGATCTCGGTCCCGTAGTGTTCCTGAATCCACTCCTGGAATTCGCGGTTGGGCACGCGCACCACCAGCGCGTCGCCGGAAGCGTAAGCAAAGCGCGTGGGACGGAGCCAGGTCTGGTAGCTCTGCGCGTTGAGTTTCGATTTCAGGTGAGTCAGGATTTGCTGCCAAGCGTTCATGGCGCTTTCAATTCGGAGAGGATGATTTCGCTCTGCGGGGCGGAGCCGCAATGTTCCGGAACCCCACCGGACGGGGAAGGTGCTCCCCACGCCAACCGTGCTGAAGGTCGGCAAACTGCTCTCGGGCCTTTCCTCGTTCCTTGTGGCTTGAGACGCGCCGAAGAGGCCGTAAGCGCCGGAAATAACCCCGCTCGAAACCTAAAATATAGCACAAAAAAAGGTTCAAACCAAACGCTTCGTCACACGATTTTCGTGTTTTTCGCGGCGCTTGGAGCGCGGTCTGGGATTGCACAATTGTAGGGGCATGGCTTGCCGTGCCCATCGGTCTATCCGGGGCATTGAACTATAATTGCCCACCGCGTTCCATTGTGGTAACTATGTCCAGCAGTTCGAGGCAATCACCCTGGCCGGAGATTATGACCCTCGCCCCAATTGAGGCATACCGCAAACAAATCGAGCGCGAGCTGAAGCAGGGCGATGCCACCGAGCACACCCATCGCCCGGCGCTGAAGACCCTGCTTGAATCCTTCGCGACGGGAATTACCGCTACCAATGAGCCGAAGCGCATTGCCTGTGGCGCGCCCGCGACGCTCAGGAGTTTCACGGCCTTGATGCGTCCGGTTGACGGGATGTGCGGCCCGAGGCAGAAGTCGAGAAATTTCCCGGTGCGATAGGCGGAAAAAACCTCGTCGGCTTTTTCCCGGATGAGTTCGCATTTCAGGAACTCGCCCATCTTCTCAAAAAGCTTCA
>CAYZVR010000372.1:0-1930 GCA_964481715.1 uncultured Acidobacteriota bacterium
CGACACAGACGTCAGTGGCTCGAGCTTCGGGACGCTCACCGGCGTGTTGAATGACTCGCGGCAGTTCCGCTTCGGATTACGCCTCAGCTTCTGAACACTGATCGGCACCTCAAGCGGGCGTGGGCATAAGCTCACGCCCGCTTTTTATTTTGGGCTGACCACGCTTGCGCGTGCTTACCAAATGAGCGGCCAGCAGGAGTTGGCCCGCGCGACGCTCGCGGAGTATGAGCGGATCACCAAGGCTGCGACTGCCCACTTGTCATTCTTGACGCCGGCTTCGTCCGTGACGTCCGTGAACTTCAATCCACGGGAAGTCTCATGATGCCATTCGGTGAAACGGGGCGTCATCGCCGGTTTTTGACAAGGCTCAGCGACTTGAATACACTGAGAAGTCTTCGGCGCAGGAAAAGCACCGCATGAGTCAGGTGGACCAAGTCCGAGCGGCCGCCGATATCGTCAAGATTGTGGGCGATTACGTCAAGCTGCGCAAAGCGGGCGCGAATTTCATGGGCCTGTGCCCGTTCCATCAGGAAAAGACCCCATCTTTCGCCGTCCATCCCACCAAGCAGATTTTTCATTGTTTCGGATGTGGCGTCGGTGGGGACGTCTTCAAGTTCGTGATGATGATCGACACCCTATCTTTTCCCGAAGCGCTGCGTCGAATCGGTGAGAAGGTCGGAATCTCGATCCGCGAGAGCTCGGGCGGTGAGGCCTCCGACGAGCGCACGCGCGAGCGCACCGACCTCACCAAGCTGCACGAGGCGGCGGCGAAATTTTACGCTTCGCAACTCGGCGCTACGGCGGAGGGCCGCGCGGCGCGTGCGTACCTATTGGACCGGGGGGTTGACGATGAAACGGTGGCGCGCTTCCGGCTTGGCTACGCGCCGGCCAATGGCCAGGCGTTGACGGCTCACTTGGCCGACCTGGGATTCAGCGCCGAGGTTGTGGAAAAGAGCGGTCTCGTTCTGCAAGACGCCGAAGGTAAGCGCCGCTTCGACCGCTTCCGCCGGCGAATCATTTTCCCCATCGCCAACGAAAGCGGGAAAGTGGTGGCCTTCGGCGGGCGGGCGCTCGGCGACGACCAACCCAAGTACCTTAATTCTCCGGAAACGGCCATCTATACCAAGGGGCGAGTGCTTTATCACCTCGACCGTGCCGCGGGAGCCATCCGCAAGCTTGACTACGCGATTCTGGTGGAAGGTTACATGGATTGCATCGCCGTCGCTTCGGCCGGAATTGAAAACGTGGTGGCATCGTGCGGGACGAGCCTGAGTGAAGGGCAGATCCGGTTGCTCGCCCGTTCGACGCGCCGAGTGGTGGTCAATTACGACCCGGATTCCGCCGGCGTCGCGGCAACTCAGCGCTCGCTCGATTTGCTCCTGGAAGAAGGTTATGAGGCCAAAGTCCTGGCGCTTCCCGGTGGACTCGACCCGGATTCATTTATCCGCAAACAGGGTGTGGCATCGTATCGAGAAAGATTATCGGCTTCGCCGACCTATCTCGATTACCTTACCGAGCGCGCCGCGGCACAGCACGACCTCGGTCGGCCCGAGGGCAAGGTCGCGGCGGCCAATGCGGTGATGCCTTATATCGCGCGGGTCCCGAACGCCATGTTGCGCTCCGAGCTGGGGAATCGCCTGGCAGAAAGGCTCCGACTGGACCCCCGGTTGCTCTCCGAAGAATTAAAACGGTCGGCGGGAGTGCGAGGTCAAGGGGGTACATCAACGGCGGGAGGTGGCGGGGTTCGAGCGGAGTCAATGAGGGTGCAGGTGACGCCCGCCGAAAAAAAATTACTCCGCGCGTTCCTGGAAAGCGACCAACTTGCCGATGAATTCCTGACGAAGCTCGTCGCAGGAGGTGCGTTCGAAGGGCTGCCGACGGAGAGAATTTTTGGGCGCTTGTCCGAATTGCGCGCGCGCGGCGAGAAGCC
>CAYZVR010000373.1:0-1887 GCA_964481715.1 uncultured Acidobacteriota bacterium
GCCGGCATTCCGGCCTGCTCGAGGGCTTCGAAGAACTTGTAACCGATGGTGGGGGAATCGCTCGAAGGCTTCACCACCACGGTGTTGCCGGCGACGATGGAAGCCAGCGTCATGCCGGAGAGAATCGCCAGAGGGAAATTCCAGGGCGGAATGACCACGCCCACGCCCAGCGGAATGTAGCGAAGGAAGTTTTTCTCGCCGGGCACGGGAGTCAGCGGCTGGGGCGCCGCCAGGCGCAGCATCTCGCGCGCGTAGAACTCGCAAAAATCGATCGACTCGGCGACGTCCGCGTCAGCCTCCGCCCACGATTTCCCGACCTCGTAGACCATCCAGGCTGCGTAGTAAAACTTCCGGTCGCGCAGGATCTTGCCCGTCGCGAGGAGCAGCTCGGCGCGCGCCTCCGCCGGCGTGCGGCTCCACGTCTTGAATGCCTCATCCGCCGCGCGCACGGCGCGGTCCGCAAGCTCGGCGTTTGCCTTCGAAAAGGCGGCTACGAGCTGGTCCTTCTGCGCCCGGTTGAACGAGCGGAGCTTGTCTTGCGCCTTGATGCGCTGGCCGCCGATCACCAGGTCGTACTCCTGGCCGAGCTCTTTCCCTACCTCTTCAACCGCAGCCTTCATCTGCTTGAAGAGCTCGTCATTTCCCTTGAAGTCGCTGAGCGGCTCATTCTTGAATTCAGGAAGTTGCATCCAGTCCCCTCCGTAAGTTGTGTTCAAACTATCAATTATAAGCCCTCTCGCGCGGGAAGACCAGACGGCGGGCCAGAGTAATGTTATGCCATGGGACTGAAGAACTTTGGCGCGGCGATGACCTCTCGCCGTTCAGGCAGCCAGTGCGAGGTCGTGGAGGCGTTCCGTAGTGTGTGCGGCGGTTTTCCGCTTCGTTTTCGCTTCGTTATAGGTTCGTTTTTCGCTTTGCCCTCAGCTAAGTCCTTTGTTTCTGTCAATCCTTAGCTTCGTTTTGTCAAAAACGTCCCTTTTTATTCCCAGCCGGCCCTTTCTTCGCCTTCTCTTCGCCTGGGCCCCTCGCGCGCTCATGAGCCCCCGGATCATCGCACGACTAGACTACAATTCTAGTCTACATCAAATCCGAGATTTTGTCAAGCGGGGCTGCGGGAAGGCGGCAAAGGTCCCTCAGCGAATCCGGATTACGGCCCCATGACCGGGTTCGTCAAGGTGCCCAGCTTTTCAACTGTGATACTGACGCTGTCGCCGGGTTTAAGGAAGACGGGCGGTTTGCGGAAAACCCCCACGCCGGGCGGCGTGCCCGTCGAAATCAAATCACCGACTTCCCAGGTGAGGGATTGCGAGAGGTAGCTGATGAGATAGGGCACTTTGAAGATCAGGTTGGAAGTGTTTGAATCCTGCATGGTCTCCCCGTTGAGCGCGAGCGAAATGCGCAGATGATGCGGGTCGGGGATTTCGTCGGCGGTAACGATCCAGGGGCCGATCGGCGCGAAGGTGTCGCAGCTCTTGCCGCGATACCATTGCTTGTCGCCGAATTGCATGTCGCGGGCGCTGACGTCGTTGAGGATCGTGTAACCCGCCACGTGCTCATAAGCTTTTTCTTCGGGAATGTTTCTGCCGCCCTTGCCGATAACCACGGCGAATTCGGCCTCGTAATCCACCTGCGAGGAATTGGGCGGGAGCACGATCGGGTCGCCCGGCCCGCAAACGGTGTTCACCGATTTCAGAAAGAAAATGGGCGAAGCGGGCGGTTCGATCCCTTGCTCGTGCGCGTGATCGGCGTAATTCAGTCCCACGCAGGTGATTTTCGAGGGGCGGGGGATGGGCGCGCGCAAGCGCGCCGAGGCGAGCGGCGTGAGCAGTCCCCTGGGCGCCCGCTGGGGGTCGGTGGCTCTGGCAAGGCTGCTGGTGACGACGCCCA
>CAYZVR010000374.1:0-1804 GCA_964481715.1 uncultured Acidobacteriota bacterium
CCGGCCGTCTCTCGTGACGAAAATGTTCGCGGGCTTGATGTCGCGGTGAACGATTCCTTTTTCGTGCGCCGCGTCCAGCGCGTCGGCAGTTTGAACCGCAAGTTCAAGCGTCTGCTCGACCGGAAGCGGCTTGCTTCCGATCAGGTGCTTGAGCGTTTGCCCCTCCAGCAGTTCCATGGCGATGAATTGCCGGCCGCCGGCTTCGTCAATATCGTAGATCGTGCAAATGTTGGGATGATTCAGCGCACTCGCGGCCCGCGCCTCGCGCTTGAACCTTTCGAGCGCTTGCGGGTCCTGGGCAAGGTCATCGGGCAGGAATTTCAGGGCAACCTGCCTGCCGAGTCTTGTGTCCTCGGCCTTGTAGACGACGCCCATCCCGCCGCCGCCGAGCTTTTCTAGAATCCGGTAGTGGGAAATCTCGGTACCGATCATACGGTTCGCAAACCGAAGGCAGTCCCCTCTCGCTTCACTTGCATCCTAGGTGTGGGCGAAATGGAAATCAAGCAAAAGCAATCGCCCGCAGCAATTGGAGCTGAGGGCGAATACTCTCCTTCGCAAACGGCTTGCCCCTAGCGATGATTGTCGACGGGAGTGGATGGCATTTCGTGGGACGGAGCTTTGCGGCTATAAGCAGTGGCCAGGTATTCCGCAATAGCCTTCGCATCCGATTCGCTGACCGGAGCGCCAAAGACCTTGATCATCTTCTCAACTTCCGCCTGCCAGCGCGCCGCGTCTCCACCCGGCTGGCGAACGATGTAATCGGTCGAGTGGCACGCCATGCAATTCTTGCGCACTACTTCCACACCCACGCCGGGCTTGAGCGTCGCCATGGCGTTATCCGCTGGCAGCTCGATGGTTTTTTTCGCCGGATTCCGCCCCGCGCCCACAGACACCGCCAGACCCAGCGCGCAAACCAAGCCAAGCGTTCGGAATATCACCTCTGGCTCTCTCATCTCGCCTCGAGGTCTACGTGCTCGATGACGTTGCGAAGGTATCCGCTCGGATTCCAGAGGGGCTCGGCGGGCTGCGATTCGCCCACGCGGTTTGAGGCGCGAATCATCAGGCGGTGGCGGTCTGGCTCGCCGGGAGTCCACGTAGCCGACCACTCGCGGAAAGCGTAACGACCGAAGTCTTGACCCAGCTGCACGCGTTGCCAGCTTGTTCCGCTGTCCTCGGATATTTCAACCGCGGCGATGCCGTATCCGCCGTCAAAGGCGACGCCCTTGAGCGTTATCGAACGCCCGACCGCCACCCGCTCGCCGTCCGCAGGCGTGGCGATCACCGAACGCACGTTCATCCGGTTGATTGGAACGGTGCGCCCGGGTTTTGACCCCGGCTCGATGCACCCACACGGAGTTGCGGGAATGCGATAGGCCGTCTTCATCCAGAAGCCGTCAAACTCGTGGTCGAGGACCGTAATCTCCGACAAATTCTTGACCCAGTAGGTCGCATACCACCCTGGCACGATCAGGCGCGCGGGAAAACCATTGAGCATGGGAAGCGCCTCGCCGTTCATTTCGTAAGCAACGAGCACGTCGGGGTCTTCCAAGACATGCTCGACCGTCAAGCTTTTCGCGAAGTCAGGAACTGAAGGCGCAGCCGGCGCGTCAAGTCCATTGAAGGAGACGTCCTTCGCGCCCGCCTTCAGTCCCGCTGCGCGCAGAACGTCTAGCAAGCGCGCCCCGACCCATTCGGCGCAGCCCATGGCGCCCTCGCCCCACTGGCCGCCGAAAACGCGCGGCTCAAAGCGGCCGCGGCTATTGCCCGAACACTGGTTCACGGCCACGACCTCCACCGGCTCGAA
>CAYZVR010000375.1:0-863 GCA_964481715.1 uncultured Acidobacteriota bacterium
ATGCGCACTGTGATCGAGAAAAGCCTGGCGACCGCGACGGACGGGACCGTGGGGTTCGTGGTCTCTTTCGACATGGACGTGCTGGACCCGGGTGAAGCGCCGGGCGTTGGAACGCCGGTTCGCGGCGGCATTACGTTTCGAGAGGGGCACCTCGCCATGGAGATGATCGCCGACAGCAAAAAAATGGTGGCGCTCGAGGTGGTTGAAGTCAATCCCATCATTGACATCCACAACCGCACGGCCATCCTGGCCGTGGGACTGGTGAGTTCGGCGCTCGGGAAAAAAATCCTGTGAGCAAAAAAATCCACTTGGGACTGTTATTCGGCGGGCGCTCGGGGGAGCACGACGTTTCGCTCACCTCGGCGGCGTCCGTCATGCAGGCGCTCGACCCGGAAAAATATGAGATTGTTCCCATCGGCGTCACGCGCGAAGGCGGCTGGCGCATTGGGCCGCCCGCGAAAAAGCTTTTGGAGTCGTCACGCTCTTTACCCTCCATCCTCGAAAACGGCAAGCCGGTGACGGCGTCTGTGGACCCGACCCAGCCGGCGCTTGTCGCGCTGAATTCCACTTCGGCTGCAGTAGAATCAACGCCCACGTTGGATGTGGTGTTTCCGCTTCTTCACGGCACCTTTGGAGAAGACGGCACGGTGCAGGGGCTGCTCGAACTTGCCGGAATACCGTACGTCGGCGCGGGCGTGCTCGGCTCGGCGGCGGGCATGGACAAGGATGTGATGAGGCGGCTGTTTCGCGACTCCGGGCTGCCTATCGTGGCCTGGGTCGTGGTGATGCGCGGCGATTGGGAAGAGGATCGCACGCGGGTGCGCAAGCTCATCGAGAAAACAATCCGCTATCCACTTTTCGTC
>CAYZVR010000375.1:873-1734 GCA_964481715.1 uncultured Acidobacteriota bacterium
GGATCAGCAAAGTTCGAAAAAGCAAAGAGCTTGCGCCGGCACTTGACCTTGCGGCGCGATACGACCGCAAGATTATTGTAGAGAAAGGTGTGAACGCGCGCGAGATCGAGTGCTCGGTGCTCGGGAACGACCGGCCGGTGGCATCCGTGCCCGGCGAGATCGTTCCCGTGAATGAGTTCTACGATTACGAGGCGAAGTACGTGAAGGAAGGGTCGGAGGCGATCATCCCCGCAAAGCTCTCGGCCGCGCAGGCCCGGCGCGTTCAGGAGCTCGCCGTGCGCGCCTTCCAGGCCGTGGACTGCGCCGGCATGGCACGCGTGGATTTTCTGATGGACCGCAAGACGGGAAAGATCTACGTCAACGAGATCAATTCCATTCCCGGCTTCACGCCCATCAGCATGTATCCGAAGCTTTGGGAAGCGAGCGGACTGCCTTACTCCAAGCTCCTCGACCGGCTGATCGAGCTGGCGTTTGAGCGGCACCGCGACAAGAACCGCACCGAATACAGTTTCCGCCCGCCGAAGTAGCCGCAACCTCCCCTTGACAGCGCGGGGGTGACAGGTGTATTTTAACTATCCGGTTAGTTAAACGTTGTTTATGCGCGCACGAGCCGCCCAATCCGTGTCAGGTGTGAGCCGGGATGAGTCATCCAGGGCCGCCATTCTGCGGGCCGCCGAGCGTATCTTCGCCGACGCGGGGCTTGCCGGGGCGCGGACGGACGCCATCGCCCGCGCCGCGGGCGTCAACAAAGCTTTGCTCTACTATTATTTCAAGAGCAAGGATGCGCTTTACCGGGCCGTCCTGGAAGAGCATTTGAAAGAGTTCAATCGCCGCGGGCTGGGGGTGCTGACGCGGGGCGGC